>JBEVLE010000403.1:0-23925 GCA_040509335.1 Longimicrobiaceae bacterium
GCCCCCACCCGGAGATCCGGGTGGGGGCGCCGTTCGCAGTTCCGCAGTACCCCTCGAATTCTGTTCGGAGGGAGACAGCCGGGCAGTTTCGGCTGGCTCGCTCCGGCGCAGGGAGACTCGCCGGCTGTTTGGCGAGGCTCCCGGAGCCCGCGTAGGAAACAGGCCGGCAGTTTGGCCTGGTTCCGGAGCGGCCCCAGCGCACGATCTCATGGAAGCGACAGACAGATCCGGTGCGGGCTGATCGTGTACCGGAGCGTCCGGCCCCCCAGCGGCTCGCCGTCCACGTTGACGCTCAGCTCCTCGGACGACTCCACCGTCAGCGACTTCACCTGCCGGTAGATGACGGCAGGATGCTCCAGGTGGCGGCCGGCGCGCAGCTCGGGGAGGATCGCCAGCAGGTCGCGGCGGGGCATCTCCCGGACGATGACCACGTCCAACAGCCCGTCGCTCAGGTCGGCGCGCGGGGTGAGCCAGTTGCCGCCCCCGGTGCGGCGCGAGTTGCCCACGGCGAAGATCAGGAAGGGGCCGTCGTGGATGGTCTCGGTGTCGCTGAAGCGGGCGGACGACACCTCCAGCGACACGAACTTCCTGACCCCGGTGATGAAGTAGGCCACCGGGCCCAGGACGCGCTTGACGTCGTCCGAGGTTTCCTCCGTGGCCTCGGCGCCGATGCCGCCGGTGGACACGTTGAGGAAGCCCTCGCCGTTGAGCAGCCCCACGTCGATGGGGACCGGCTTGCCCACCACGGCGCTCGCCACGGCGGTGTGGATGTCGGCGGGGACGTCCAGGGCGCCGGCCAGGTCGTTGCCCGTGCCCAGCGGCACGATCCCCAGGCGGGGCCCGTCCTCCGGGCCGGCGGGCTGCCCCACGTGCGCCCGCGCGGCCAGGTAGTCGTGGATCCCGTTCCCCACCTCGTGGATGGTGCCGTCGCCCCCCGCGGCGATCACCAGGTCGCACCCCCCGTCCGCCGCCTCGCGAGCGAAGCGGCGGCCGTCGCCGCGCTCGAAGGTGAGCCGCGGCGTCACCGTGTGGCCCGCCGCGCGCAGCGTTTCCACCGCCCCCCGGAGCTCCTCCGTGGCCTCGGGCGAGGGGGAGTTCATGACCATGCAGATGTTCACGGACCGCCTCGGTGCAGGTGCGGATCAAGGACCCATCCTGCCCCCGGGCACGAGCAGGAAGCGCGCCACCGCGGGCGCGTCCACGATGCCGCTGGAGCGCCCTTGACTTGGGCCCGGGAGCCGTTAGCTTGGGTGCCGTGTGGGGAGAAGTGGGTGGTTGTGGGTTGAACCGCCCGTGGGTTGACCCGGGTCCGTAGCGAGGGGTGTGGATGAGCGGATTCCTCGGGAGCTACCTGCACCAGATCGACGACAAGGGTCGCCTCAACCTCCCCGCGCCGTTCCGCCGCGACCACCCGGACCGTCCCCTGGTCCTGGTGCACGTCTTCGAGAACGCCCTCACTCTCTACCCCGAGCCCGCCTGGGCGGAGGTGGAGGGCCGCCTGCGCGAGCTGCTCAGGCTCCAGCCGCAGGCCCGTTCGTACGTTCTCAGCGTCACCGCGAACGCCGTGGAGGTCGCCCCCGACAAGCAGGGGCGCATCCTCGTCCCGCAGCGCCTCCAGGAGGCGGTGGGGATCCGGAGCGCCACGCTGGTGGTCGGTGCCATCGACCGGATCGAGCTGTGGGACCCCGAGCGCTTCCACGCCGCCGTGCCGGCCCGCTCGGACGACTTCGACCGCTTCACCCAACAGATCTTTGCCTGAACGTTCGACCCCGAACGCTTCCGCGTACCACGTCCCCGTCATGGTGGGCGAGGTGCTGGGGGAGCTGCGCCCGGAGCGCGGAGGCCTTTTCCTGGACGGCACCCTCGGCGGGGGCGGCCACTCGGAGGCGCTGCTGGAGCGCGCCCCGGAGGCCCGCGTGGTGGGGGTGGACCGCGACCCCGACGCGCTGGCGGAGGCGGGGGCGCGGCTGGCCCGCTTCGGGGACCGCTTCCGGGCGGTGCGCGCCAACTTCGCGGACGCCGCGGACGTGGCGGGGATCGGGGCGGGGGAGCTGGCGGGGGTGCTGCTGGACCTGGGGATCTCGTCGCACCAGATCGACGTGGACGGGCGGGGGTTCACCTTCCGCGCGGGGGCGCCGCTGGACATGCGCATGTCGGGCGGGGCGGGGGGCGAGGAAAGCGCCGCCGACTTCCTCAACGCCGCGGACGAGCAGGAGCTGGCGGACGTGTTCTACCGCTTCGGCGAGGAGAAGCGCTCGCGCAAGCTGGCCCGCATCCTGGTGGAGATGCGCGAGCGCGGCCCCATCGCCACCAGCGACCAGCTCCTGGAAGCGATCGGGCGGACGCTGGGGCCGCGCTCCGACGCCGGCGACCGCGCCCGCATCTTCCAGGCGCTCCGCATCGCGGTGAACCGTGAGATCGACGCGCTGGAGGCGGCGCTCCCCCGCTTCCGCGAGGCGCTCGCCCCGGGCGGGGTGATGGCCGTCCTTTCCTACCATTCGCTGGAAGACCGGGTGGTGAAGAACGCCTTTCGCGACTGGAGCCTTGCCTGCGTCTGCCCGCCGCACATGCCGGTGTGCAGCTGCCGCGGCGCGCCGCTGGGCACGACGCTGACCCGCAAGCCGGTGTCCGCCTCCCCCGCCGAGGTGGAAGCCAACCCGCGGGCCCGCAGCGCGCGCCTGCGCGCCTGGAGGAAGGCGTGAGCGCCATGCGGCGGACGCCCTCGGGCGCGACCATCCCCGGGCGCCCCCGCGGGGAGCGCCGCGGCGGCGGCATCCTGCGGGTGGCGGCGCTGCTGGTGGTGCTCCTGGGCGCGCTCGCCGTGGTGGTGGGGCGACAGACCACGGGCGTGGCGCTGCAGCGCGAGATCCGGGAGCTGGAGGGGGAGCGGGCGGTGGCGGAGGCCGCGCGGCTGGAATTGCAGACGCGCATTCAGTCGCTGCAGAGCCGCGCGCGGGTGGTGCGGGTGGCGCGCGAGCGCCTGGGGATGCACCTGCCCGCGGACAGCGAGGTGGTGCTGGTGCCGCTCCCGCGCGAGGAAGCGGCGGCGGTCGACGACGAGGAGGAGCGATGAGCGGGCGCAAGGGCCGGGGGCGGGGGGCCGGGGAGGGCGGAGACGGGCTCGCGCTCCGCCGCTGGATCCTGGTGTCGTCCTTCGGGATCGCGGCGGTGGCGGTGCTGGGGCGCGCCTTCCAGCTCCAGGCGCTGGAAGGGGACAAGTGGGCCGCCGAGGCCGCCGACCAGCAGCAGTCGCGCACCCCGGTCCCGGCGCGCCGCGGCGGGATCTTCGACCGCGACGGCACCCCGCTGGCGCTCAGCTACGAGACCTTCCGCATCTCGGTGGCGCCGCGCGAGCTGCGCGACCGCGACGAGGCCGTGCGCGAGCTGCGGGGCGCGCTGGGGCTGTCGCAGGGCGCAGCCCGCCGCGTCACCGATCCCCGGCGCCGCTGGGTGGTGCTCCCCGGCCGCTTCACCGCCGAGCAGCACAAGCGGCTGGAGGGGGTGCGCGGCGTCCACTCCGAGCGCAGGCTGGAGCGCTTCTACCCGCAGGGCGACGTGGGGCGCGAGGTGCTGGGCTTCGTGTCGGCGGACGGGCGGGCGCTGGGCGGGGTGGAGCAGGAGTGGGACGACCTGCTGAGCGGCGAGGACGGCTACGCCCTCATGCGCCGCGACGCGCACGGGCGCAAGGAGCCCACCGTGTCGCTCCCGGTGGTGCCGCCGCGCGACGGCCGCGACGTGTACCTTGCCCTGGACTTCGACCTCCAGGAGATCGCGGACGGCGCGCTGCGCGAGGCGGTGCGCAGCACCGGGAGCGACGGGGGCGACCTGCTGGTGGCGGACCCGCGCACCGGGGAGATCCTGGCGGCGGTGTCGCGGCGGGCGGGCGGGGCGCGCACGCTGGCCGGCTTCACCGAGCCGTACGAGCCCGGGTCCACCATCAAGCCCTTCTTCGTGGCCTCGCTGCTGGCGCAGGGGCGGGTGTCGCTGGACGAGACGGTGTTCGCGGAGAACGGCCGCTGGACCGACGGCAACGGCCGCTCCTTCACCGACGTGCACGCCATGGGCGCGGTGACGGTGCGCGAGGCGCTGCGCGAGTCCAGCAACGTCGCCATGGCCAAGCTGTCGCCGCGGCTGCGCCCGGCGGAGCAGTACGGCTACCTGCGCGACTTCGGCTTCGGGACGCCTACGGGCGTGGAGTACCCGTCCGAGGCCGGCGGGCGGCTGCGGCGCCCGGCCGGGTGGTCGCGGCTGACGCCGGCGAGCCTCGCCATCGGCTACGAGATGGCGGTCACCCCGCTGCAGCTGGTGATGGCGTACGGCGCCCTCGCCAACGGCGGGGTGCTGATGGAGCCGCGGCTGGTGCGCGAGCTCCGCGGCGCCGACGGCGCGACGCTGCGCCGCTGGGAGCCGCGCGCGGTGCGCCGCGTCCTCCCCACCAAGGTCACCGAGGCGTTGCGCGAGGTGCTGGTGGCGGTGGTGGAGGACGGGACGGCGGCCAAGGCGTCGCTCGCCACCTTCGACGTGGCGGGGAAGACGGGGACGGCGCGGCTCACCGGGGCCTCCGGCCGCTACGAGTCGGGGAGCTACGCGGCCACCTTCGCCGGCTTCTTCCCGGCGCGCGACCCGCAGCTCGCCATCTACGTCAAGCTCAACCGCCCGCAGGGCGAGTACTACGGCGGCGCCATCGCCGCGCCGGTGACGCGCGAGATGCTGCAGGCCATCCTCGCCACGCGCTCGTCGTCGCTGGACGGCGCGTCGCTGGTGGCGTCGCGCCACGCAGCCCCCGCGGCCACGGCGGCGCCCGCCGGGCGCACCCCGCCGCCCGCCGCGTCCGGCGGCACCTACGTCTTCAACCTGGCCGAGGGCGTCCCCGCGCGCCCCGCCGGCGCCCGCCGCGCGGTGCCGGTCCCCGCGCTGGCGGGGCTCCCGCTGCGCGACGCGGCCCGCCGCGCCCACGCCCTGGGATTGCACGTGCGCCTGCGCGGCGGCGGCCGGGTCGCGGGGACGGAGCCGGCGGCCGGGACGGCGCTCGCCACCGGCGACACGCTCACGCTGCTGGGGGGCGGCGAGTGACGGCGCGCGCCGCCGGGCTGGAGCGGATCGCCGCGCGCCTGGACGAGCGGGGTCTCCTCAAGGGACACGACGTGCCGTCCGGCGTGGAGGTCCGCGGCCTCACGGCCGACTCGCGCCGGGTGGAGCCCGGCTGGCTCTTCTGCGCCGTGGCCGGCACCAGCGGCGACGGGCACCGCTTCCTGGCGGAGGTGGCGGCGCGCGGCGCCACCGCGGCGCTGGTGGAGCGCCCCGATCCCTCCGCCGGCCTGCCGCAGCTGCGGGTGGCGGACGGGCGCCTGGCCGCGGCCCACGCCGCCGCCGCCTTCTTCGGCGACCCGTGGGACGAGCTGACCCTGGTGGGGATCACCGGCACCAACGGCAAGACCACCAGCGCCGCCATCTTCCGGCACCTGCTGGGGCGGCGCGGCCCCGCGGCGTCCATCGGCACGCTGGGGGCGGTGGGCGCCGACGGCCGGGTGATCCCCGGCACCGAGGGGCTGACCACGCCCGGGCCGGTGGAAACGGCGCAGTGGCTCCGGCGCCTCGCCGACGACGGGGTGCGCGGCGTGGCGATGGAGGTGTCGTCCCACGCGCTGGACCAGGGGCGCGCGGCCGCCGCCCGCTTCGACGCGGCGGTGCTCACCAACCTCACCCGCGACCACCTGGACTACCACGGCACCCTGGAAGCGTACCGGGACGCCAAGCTCCGCCTGCTGGAGCTCCTCAAGCCGGAGGGCGTCGCCGCCGTCAACGCCGACGACCCGGCGTGGGAGGGCGTGCGCGCCCCCCGCGGCCGCACGGTCCGCTTCGGCCTGGCCGCCGACGCCGAGGTGCGGGCGGAAGGGGTGGAGGCGCTCCCCGGCGGCATGGCGTTCACGCTGCGAGCGCCGGACGGGGCGGCGCCGGTACGCCTGCCGCTGATGGGCGGCTACAACGTCGCCAACGCGCTGGGCGCCGCCGCCGCGCTCCACGGGCTGGGGTGGCCGGCGGACGAGATCGCCGCGGGGCTGGAGTCGCTGCCGCAGGTCCCCGGGCGGCTGGAGCGCGTCCCCACCCCGGGCGTCGCGGGGACGGTGCTGATCGACTACGCGCACACCCCGGACGCGCTGGAGGTGGCGCTGGGGGCGCTGCGGCCGCTCACGCCGGGGCGGCTGGTCGTGGTCTTCGGGGCCGGCGGTGACCGCGACCGCGGCAAGCGCCCGGAGATGGGGCGGGTGGCCGCGGAGCTCGCCGACCTGGCCATCGTCACCTCCGACAACCCCCGCACCGAGGACCCGGAGCGGATCGCCGACGACGTGGAGCGTGGCATGGGGCATGCTCCCCGCCTGCGCATCCTCGACCGCCGGGAGGCCATCCGCCGCGCGCTCGAGGAGGCCGGGGAGGGGGACGTGGTCCTCCTCGCCGGCAAGGGCCACGAGACCTACCAGATCTGGGGGACCGAGGTCCGTCCCTTCGACGAGCGAGTCGTGATCCGCGAACTCCTTGCGGAGCGGGAAACATTTACCGGCAGAGGTGCGGTTTGAGCGGTTTCCGGTGGACGGCGGGGGAGGTGCGGCAGGCGCTGGAGGACGAGATGCTCCGCGCGTGGATCAGCCGCGGGGCGGCCGACCGCAAGGGCGACGAGGACATCGAGTTTTCCGGGATCTCCACCGACACCCGCAAGGTCGTCCCGGGCTCGCTCTTCGTCGCGCTGGTGGGCGAGCGCTTCGACGGCCACTCGTTCCTGCGCGAGGCCGCCGAAAAGGGCGCGGTCGGCGCCGTGGTGTCCCGCCGCCCCGCCGACGCCCCCGAGGGGATGCGCCTGTTCGAGGTGGACGACACCCTGCGCGCCCTGGGCCGCCTGGCCCGCCACCGCCGCCGCCTGCACCGCGGGCAGGTGGTGGGGATCGGGGGGAGCAACGGCAAGACGACCACCAAGGACCTGGTCCGCGCCGTGCTCGCCGCCCGCTTCCGCGTGCACGCCACCGAGGGCAACCTCAACAACCAGGTGGGCGTTCCCCTCACCCTCCTCGCCGCCCCCGACGAGGCCGAGGTGCTGGTGGTGGAGATGGGGACCAACGAGCCGGGGGAGATCGCCATCCTGGGCCGCATCGCCGAGCCGGACTTCGCCATCGTCACCTCCATCGGCGAGGAGCACCTGGAGGGGCTGGGGAGCCTGGAAGGGGTGCTGGAGGAGGAGCTGGACATGGTCAAGGGGCTGCGCCTGGGCGGGATCGCCCTGGTCGCGGAGGACCCGCCCGCGCTCCCGCAGCGCGCCCGCGCCGAGCTGGGCGGCTACCGGGTGAGGGTGGTCGGCCTGTCCGAGGGCGCGGACCTGCACCCGGACGGCGGCGAGGGCGCCATCCAGATCCAGCCGGACGGCACCACGCGCTGGAGCTGGGACGGGGTGCCCATCCACCTCCCCCTCCCGGGCCGCCACAACGTCCGCAACGCCCTGTTCGCGCTGGGGCTGGCCCGCGAGATGGGGATCTCCAGGGAGTCCGCCGCCCGCGCCCTGGGCAGGGTGCCGCGCCCCAAGCTGCGCAACGAGTGGCACACCGTGGGGAGCCTGCAGGTGCTCGCGGACTGCTACAACTCCAACCCGCCCAGCCTCGCCGCCGCGGTGGACCTGCTGGCCGGCCTCCCGGCGGAGGGCGCCAAGGTGGCGGTCATCGGCACCATGCGCGAGATGGGCGACCACGCGCCGGCGCTGCACCGCCGCGCCGCCGAGCAGATCGCCGGCCGCGTGGGGCGGGGGATCGACCTGGTGGTCGCCACCGGCGAGTTCGCCGAGGCCTTCGCGCCGCACGCCGACGCGCTCGGCGAGCGCCTGGTCGCCGTCGCCGACCCGGTGGAGGCGTACTCCGCGGTGTCCGCGCGGCTGGGCGGCGGCGACACCATCCTGCTCAAGGCGTCGCGCGGGGAGTCGCTGGAGCGCTGGCTCCCGCTGCTGGAGCGGGACTTCGGGAACGGCAGGGAACAGGGAACAGGGGACAGGGAATAGCCAGCAACGGCGAACGGCCCGCGGTGCACGAGGTTTTTGCAGGTTGTAACCTGTAACCTGTCCCCTGTAACCTTTTCGACTTTCAGCCACGGACAACGGTGCTCTACCACCTGCTCGTCCCGCTCTCGGAATACCACATCATCTTCAACCTCTTCCGCTTCACGACGTTCCGTGCGGCGGGGGCGGTGGTGACGGCGTTCCTGGTGGCCTTCTACTTCGGGCCCGGGATCATCCGGCGGCTGCGCATCCTCAAGGTGGGGCAGGTGGTGCGCACCGAGGGCCCGCAGACGCACCTGGGCAAGTCGGGGACGCCCACCATGGGCGGGGTGCTGATCGTGATGGCGACGGTGATCCCCACCCTGCTCTGGGCGGAGCTGGACAACCCGTACACCTGGGTGGCGGTGGTGGTGATCCTGTGGCTGGGCGGGCTGGGGTTCATGGACGACTACCTCAAGGTGGTGAGGAAGAAGACGGAGGGGCTGGTCGGACGCTACAAGATCGTGGGGCAGGTGTCGCTGGGGGTGCTGGTGGGGTTGTTCCTGATCTACACCCCGGGACTGTTCGGCGACGTGCCGCCCACCTGGACGCAGATCCCCTTCTTCAAGTCGTGGCACGTGACCTTCGCGCCCTGGGCGTACGTGCTCTTCGTGGTCTTCGTCATCACCGCCTTTTCCAACGCGGTGAACCTCACCGACGGGCTGGACGGGCTGGCGGCCGGGCTCTCGGCCATCGCGGCGGTGACCATGGGGATCTTCGCGTACCTGCTGGGCCGCGTGGACTCGTCCGACTACCTCAACCTGTTCTACCTCCCCGGCTCGGGGGAGCTGGCGGTGTTCTGCGTGGCGCTGGCCGGGGGGTGCATGGGCTTCCTGTGGTTCAACGCCCACCCCGCCGAGGTGTTCATGGGCGACACCGGGTCGCTCGCCATCGGGGGGGTGCTGGGGGCGATCGCGGTGCTCCTCAAGGCGGAGTTCCTGCTCGCCATCGTGGGGGGGATGTTCGTGCTGGAGGCCGCGTCGGTGGCGGCGCAGACCATCTACTACAAGTGGACCAAGCGGCGCACCGGCGTGGGCCGGCGCATCTTCCGCATGGCCCCGCTTCACCACCACTTCGAGCAGATCGGCTGGCACGAGAACCGGGTCATCATCCGTTTCTGGCTGCTGGGGGTGATGTTCGCGCTGGTCGCCTTCGCCACGCTCAAGATCCGCTGATGCGCTCCCTCGCCGGCCGGGACGTGGGGGTGCTGGGGCTGGCCCGCAGCGGGCTTGCCGCGGCGCGGCTGGCGCTGGCGCGCGGGGCCACGGTGTACGCCAGCGACGCGGGCGACGGGCCCGCGGCGCGCGAGGCGGCGGAGCGGGTGCGGGAGCTGGGCGGCGAGGCGGAGACCGGGGGGCACGACACGGCCCGGCTGTCGAGGTGCGACGTGATCGTGCTGAGCCCGGGGATCCCGCCCACGGCCGCCGTGCTGCGGGACCCGGCCATCGCCAGCGTCCCGGTGATCGCGGAGGTGGAGCTGGCCTTCGGACAGCTCGACGCGCCGGTGGTGGGGATCACGGGGACCAACGGCAAGACCACGGTCACCGCCCTCGTCTCGCACCTGCTGACGGAGGCCGGGATCGACGCCCCGGCCGGGGGCAACATCGGCACCGCGCTCTCGGAGCTGGCGCTGCGGGACGCGCCGCCGCGGGTGGCGGTGGTGGAGGTGTCCTCCTTCCAGCTGGCGATGACGCGCGACTTCGCGCCCGCCATCGGGGTGCTCACCAACCTCGCGCCCGACCACCTGGACTGGTACCCGGACGTGGAGGCGTACTACGCCGACAAGGCGCGCCTCTTCCGGGGCGCCACGGCGGCGAGCCGCTGGGTGCTGAACGCCGAGGACGAGCGCGCCAGGGAGCTGATCGGCGACGCGCCGGGGACCCGCTACTACTTCCGGGTCGCGTCCCCGCCGGAGCCCGGCGAGCGCGGCGGCTTCCTGGCCGCGGACGGCGCGCTCGTGCTGAGGCTGGACGGGGACGCCGACGAGCGGCTGGTGGACGCGGGCGAGCTGAAGATCCTGGGGCCGCACAACGTCGCCAACGCGCTCGCCGCGGCGGTCGCGGCGCGGCTGGCGGGGGCGGACGCGGAGTCGGTCCGGCGGGGGCTGCGCAGCTTCCGGGCTCCGCCGCACCGGCTGGAGCCGGTGGGCGAGGTGGACGGGGTGCTGTGGGTCAACGACAGCAAGGCCACCAACATCGCCTCCACGCGGGTCGCGGTGCGCGGCATGACCCGCCCGACGGTGCTGCTGCTGGGCGGCAAGCACAAGGGCGAGCCGTACACCGGGCTCCTCCCGGAGCTGGGGGAGGGCGTCCGCGCCGTGATCGCCTACGGCGAGGCGGCTCCGCTGGTGGAGGGCGACCTGCGCGGGCGGGTGCCGCTGGAGCGGGTGGACGGCCCCTTCGAGGCCGTGGTGGCCCGGGCGCGGGAGATCGCGCGGCCGGGGGACGCGGTCCTGCTGTCGCCGGCGTGCGCCAGCTTCGACATGTTCCGGAGCTACGAGGAAAGGGGAAAGCGGTTCGTGGAGCTCGTCACTCGGGAGAACGATGCAGACCATCGCGCATAAGGCGGGGATCCGGGTACCGGGGATCTTCCGGGGGACGGGGCGCAGCTCGGCGCGGAATCACGCCCCGGCGGCCGGGCGGGAGCGCGCCGAGGGGTGGGAGCCGGGGGCGCTGGTGCTGCTCACCCTGCTCGCCCTTTCCTTCGGCGTGATCGAGCTGTACAGCGCCAGCGCTTTCCTGGCCCAGTCGGACGGGCTGCCGGGGCACTTCTACGCCGTGCGGCAGGTGATGGGCGCGGCGATGGGCGCGGTGGGCGCGGCGATTCTCGCGCGCATCGACTACCGGCACTACCGCATCGCCGCCTGGCCCATCCTGGCGACCGTGCTCTTCCTCCTCCTGCTGGTGATCCTCCCGGGGACGGAGGCGATCGCCCCGCGGGTCAACGGCGCGCGCCGCTGGATCGACCTGGGCGTCCAGTTCCAGCCCTCCGAGTTCGCCAAGATCGCGCTGATCGTGTGGACGGCCGCCATGGCGGTGAAGAAGCAGGACCGCCTGCACTCGCTGAGCAGGGGGCTCGCGCCCTTCCTGGTGGTGTGGCTCCTTGCCGTGGTGCTGGTCTTCCTCCAGCCCAACCTGTCGGCGGCGCTGCTGATCGCGCTGCTGTCGGCGCTGGTGCTGTTCGCGGGCGGGGCGCGCATCGGGCACTTCATCCTGCTGGGGATGGTCGCGGTGCCGGTGGTGTGGAGCCAGATCCAGGGCGCCAGCTACCGGATGAAGCGGATCATCGCCTTCCTGGACCCCACGGCCGACCCGGCGGGCGTCACCTACCAGATCCGCCAGTCGCTGATCGCGGTGGGCTCCGGCGGCATCGGCGGGGTGGGCTTCGGGGAGAGCCGCCAGAAGTTCGGCTTCCTCCCGGAGCCGCACAACGACTTCATCTTTTCCATGATCGCGGAGGAGTGGGGGCTGCTGGGGATCGCCTTCGTGGTCGCGCTCTTCGCCGGCTTCGCCGTGGTGGGCTACCGCATCGCCGCGCGGGCGCCGGACCGCTTCGGCTACCTGCTGGCGGTGGGGATGACCAACCTGGTGGCCGTTTCCGCCTTCCTCAACATGGGGGTGGCGCTGGCGCTCCTCCCCACCACCGGCGTGGCGCTCCCCTTCATGTCGTACGGGCGCAGCGCGCTGCTCACCGCCTTCGCCGCGGTGGGGATCCTGCTCAGCGTGGCGCGGGCCTCGCGCGCGGCGCCGCGATGAGCGCGCACGGGGCGGGCGGCGCGCCGCGGGTGCTGTTCGCGGGCGGCGGCACCGGGGGGCACCTGTACCCGGCGCTGGCGCTCGCCGAGGCCATGCGCGAGCGCGACCCGCGGACCGAGGTGTTCTTCGTGGGGGCGCTGCGAGGCGTGGAGGCGCGCGTCCTCCCCGAGCGCGGGGTCCCGCACCTGCTGCTCCCCTTCGAGCCCATCCGCCGCTCGCGCCCGTGGGAGAACTGGCGGCTGCTCCCGTCCATGAGCCGCTCCTTCGCGGGATTGTCGCGGGTGTACCGCGACTTCCGCCCGGACCTGGTGGTGGGGACCGGCGGCTACGCCAGCGGCCCCGCCGTGCTCGCGGGGCTGCTGCGCGGCGTCCCCGCGGCGCTCCAGGAGCAGAACTCCTTTCCCGGGCTCGTCACCCGCCTGCTCGCCGGGCGCGTCCGCCAGATCCACCTTGCGTTCCCGGAGGCCAGGCGGTACCTGAAGCCCGGCGCGCGCACCGAGGTGCTGGAGTTCGGCAACCCCATCCGCCCGCCCGATCCCACGCTGGACCGCGCCGAGTCGCGCGCCGCCTTCGGGCTGGGCGGCGGCACCGTGGCGCTGGTGGTGGGGGGGAGCCAGGGCGCCCGCGCCGTCAACGAGGCCCTGCTCGCCGACCTCCGCGGCGTGGCCGAGGGGCGGCTCCCCGCGCGCCCCGAGGGCTTCGAGATCCTGTGGGCCACCGGCCCGGCGCACTACGACGCGATCGCCGCGCGCCTGGCGGAGACCGGGGCCGGGTGGGTGCGCGCGGTGCCGTACATCCAGGACATGCCGCGCGCGCTGGCCTCGGCGGACGTGGCGGTGTCGCGGGCGGGGGCGATGGCGCTCGCCGAGCTGTGCGCCTGGGGGGTGCCCAGCATCCTGGTGCCGCTCCCCACCGCCGCCGCGAACCACCAGCACCACAACGCGGTCGCGCTCCGCGACGCGGGCGCCGCGCTGATGGTGGAAGAGGCCGAGCTGGGGAGCGGGCGGCTGTGGGGCGAGCTGGTGGGGCTGGCCGGAGACCCGGCGCGGCGCGCCGATCTCGCCGCCCGGGCGCGCACCCGCGGGCGCCCCGACGCGGCGGCGCGCATCGCCGAACACCTCGCGCGGCTCGTGGACGCGCGGAGCGCATGACCCGAATCCCTTTTCCACCCAGCACCCGGCTACTATATTGAGCCCCTTCGAACCGGCGGAGTTCATGGACCGCGGCCCGATCCATTTCATGGGGATCGGCGGCGCGGGGATGACTCCCCTGGCCGAGCTCTTCCTCCGCGCCGGCGCGCGGGTCACGGGGTGCGACCTGCACCCGGGCCCGGCCGCGGCGGCGCTCCGCGAGGCGGGCGCCGAGGTGTGCGCGGGGCACGATCCCTCCCACCTGGAGGGGTGCGCAGCGCTGGTGGTGACCGCCGCCGTTCCGCAGGACCACCCCGAGATCGCCGCCGCGCGGGCGCTGGGCATCCCCGTGCTGAAGCGCGCCGAAGCGCTCGGGGCGGTGGTCAACCGGGCGCAGGTCGTCGGCATCGCCGGCACCCACGGCAAGACCACCACCACCACCCTGGCCACGACCGTGCTGGCGGCGGCCGGGCTCGATCCCACGGGCGTCGTCGGCGGGCGCGTCCCCGCGTGGGGTGGCAACCTCCGGTACGGCGGCGACCGCCTGTACGTGGTCGAGGCCGACGAATACGACCGCTCGTTCCTGACGCTCCGCCCCGGCATCGCCGTCGTGACCACCCTCGAGGCCGACCACCTGGACATCTACGGCTCGCTCGCCGCGATCGAGGACGCGTTCCTCGCCTTCGTGGAATCCGTGCCGTCCGACGGGATGGTGGCGGGCTGCGCCGACGACCACGGCGCGGCTCGCCTCATGGCCCGCATCGGCGGGAGCGGCAGGCAGGTAGTATCCTACGGCCTGGGCGCCGGCTCCATGCTGCGCGCGGAGGACGTCCGGGACCATGCCGGGGAGATGCGGTTCGCGGTCCGCGAGCGCGGCGTGCGCCTGGGCGAGGCCCGGCTCCGCGTCCCCGGGCTCCACAACGTCCGCAACGCGCTGGCCGCCGTGGCCGTGGCGAGGCACCTGGGGGTGGAGTGGGACGTGGTGGCGGAGGGGCTTGCCTCGTACGCCGGGGTGGACCGCCGCTTCGAGCGCGTGGGCGAGGCCGGGGGAGTGCTCTTCGTGGACGACTACGCCCACCACCCCACCGAGATCGACGCCACCCTGCGCGCCGCCCGGAGCGCCCACCCCGACCGCCGCATCGTGGCCGTCTTCCAGCCGCACCTGTACTCCCGCACGCGCGATTTCGCCGCGGAGTTCGGCCGCGCCCTGGCGCTCGCCGACCGGGTGTTCGTGACCGACGTGTACGCGGCCCGCGAGGCGCCGGTCCCCGGGGTCACGGGGGAGATGGTGGTGGAGTCGGCCCGCGCGGCCGGCGCCGACGTGGCCTACCTCCCCGAGCGCGAGTCCGTGGGCGCCGCCGTCGCCGCGGAACTGGCCGAGGGGGACCTGTGCCTGACGCTCGGGGCCGGCAACCTGGACGCCGCCTCGCGGGAGATGCTCGACCTCCTCGCCGGCGCGGCCTCGCCCGCGTGACCGGGATGCGCAGAGCCCGCCGCCTCGCGCTCGCCGCCGCCCTCCCGGCCGCCCTCGCCGCTCCCCTGTGGGGGCCGCGCCTGCTGGAGCGGACCCCCTGGTTCCGGGTGGAGCGCGTGGAGGTCGCCGGGGCCCGCATGGTCGCCCCGCACGACGTGCTCGCGGCCTCCGGGATCCGCCGCGGCGAGAGCGTGTGGCGCCGCCCGGAGGCGTGGGTCGCCGCGCTCCGCCGCCACCCCGGCGTGGAGGACGCGCGGGTGGTGCGCCGGCTCCCCTCCACGCTGCGCGTGGAGGTGCGCGAGAAGCGCCCCGTGGGGCTGGTGGAGGCCGGCGCGCTCCACCCGGTGACCGCCCGCGGCGAGGTGCTCCCGGTGGACCCCGCCCGCGTGGCGGTGGACCTGCCCCTGCTGCGCGGCGGCGCGAAGCAGGGCCGCTCGGACGATGCGCGGGTCCGCGCCCTCGCCGCCGAGGTGGGCCGCCTGGGGCAGCTGGACCCGGGGCTCTTCGCCCGCGTGTCCGAGGTGGAGTGGAGCGGACGGGACGCGCTCCTGCTTTCCGTGTCCGCCCCCGACGCCCGGGTCGTCCTCCCCGTCGGGGCCGGGTCCGACCGCCTGCGGCGTCTGCGCGCGGCGCTCGACGACGTGGAGCGCCGCGCCCCGGCCGGCCCCGTTCGCATCGACCTCCGCTTCCAGGACCAGGTGGTCGTCCGTTTTCCGAATCCGCCCCGCGCGTAGCCCCTGCGAATGCGTTCTACTCTGGTTGCCGGCCTCGACATCGGATCGAGCAAGACCGCCGTGGTCATCGCGGAGGTCGCGGGAGACGCTCCCCATCGGTCCCCCGTCAAGGTGCTCGGCGTGGGGCAGGCGAAGACGGGGGGGATCCGCCGCGAGGTGGTCACCGACATCGAGGCCACCACCGAGTCGGTCCGCAAGGCGGTCAAGGAAGCCGAGCTGATGGCCGGCGTCACCGTGGACCGGCTCTTCACCGGCATCGCCGGGGAGCACATCCACGCGCGCGCCTCGCACGGCGTGGTCGCGGTGGGGAAGCAGGAGATCACCGCCGGCGACATCGACCGGGTGCACGAGGTGGCGCGCGCCGTCCCCATCCCTGCCGACCGCGAGCTGCTGCACGCCATCCCCCAGGAGTACCTGGTGGACGGGCAGGGCGGGATCCGCGACCCCGCCGGGATGGCCGGGACGCGGCTGGAGGCCGAGGTGTTCCTGGTCACCGGTGCCGCCTCCGCCGCGCAGAACATCCGCAAGGCCGTGTCGCGCGCCGGCTACCAGGTGGCCGAGCTGGTGCTGGAGCCCATCGCCTCCTCCATGGCCGTGCTTTCCGAGGACGAGCGGGAGATCGGGGTGGCGATGGTGGAGCTGGGCGGCGGGACCACCGACGTGGTGATCTTCCACGAGCGCAAGATCCGCCACCTGGCCACCCTCCCCTGGGGCGGCGCCACGGTGACCAACGACATCGCCAAGGGATTGTCGCTGCCGTACGCGGAAGCGTCGCGCGCCAAGGAGCGCTGGGGTGTCGCCCGCGCGGACCTGGTGGACCCCAACGAGACCTTCGAGGTCCCCGGCGCCGCCGCCGGCCAGACGCGCCACATCGCGCGCGAGCTCCTGGCCCACGTCATCGAGCAGCGCATGGACGAGATCCTGGGGCTGGTGGAGGACCAGGTGCAGCGCAGCGGGCTGGCGGACCGGCTGGGCGCGGGGATCGTGCTCACGGGCGGGGGGGCGTCGCTGCACGGGATGCTGGAGCTGGCCGAGCGGACCTTCGCGGCCCCGGTGCGCACCGGCGTCCCCGGCGAGGAGCTGGGAGGCTTGTCGGATTCGGTCCGGCGCCCCAAGTTCGCCACCGCGACGGGGCTCACCCTGTACGGCGCACGGCGGATGGTCCCCGAGCACGCGGGGAGCGGCGCGGCGAGCGGAGCCGCCGTGGGCGGCGTGATACGATGGATGCGTGACTGGCTGGCCGACTTCTTCTGAGCAGGAAGCGGCGCCGGACACTCGACGTTTTTCTCGTGGTTGTGTACCTCCCCCGGGACGGAGGAAGAGCAAGATGATCTTTGAGTACGAGGAGTCCGCCATCCAGAACGCCCGCATGAAGGTGGTGGGCGTCGGTGGCGGGGGTGGGAACGCGGTGAACCGGATGATCGACGAGGACCTGGAGGGCGTCGAGTTCATCTCGGTGAACACCGACTCGCAGGCGCTCAAGAACTCCAAGTCGGGCGTCAAGATCCAGATCGGCAAGAAGCTGACGCGCGGGCTGGGCGCCGGCGCGCGCCCGGACATCGGCCGCGCGGCGCTGGAGGAGAGCGCCGACGAGGTGCGCAAGGCGCTGGAGGGCTCGGACCTGGTCTTCATCACCGCCGGCATGGGCGGCGGGACGGGGACGGGCGGCGCTCCGCTCATCGGCGAGATGGCGCGCGAGATGGGCGCGCTCACCATCGCCATCGTCACCCGCCCCTTCCTGTTCGAGGGGAAGAAGCGGATGCGCCAGGCGGAGCAGGGGCTCGCCGAGCTGAAGCGCGCGGTGGACACCATGATCGTGGTCCCCAACGAGCGGCTGCTGGCCGTGGTGGGGAAGGGAACCTCGTTCAAGGACGCGCTCAAGAAGGCGGACGAGGTGCTGCTGCACGCCACGCAGGGGATCTCGGACCTGATCCGCGTCACCGGTGAGGTCAACGTGGACTTCGCCGACGTGCGGACGATCATGTCCAACCGCGGCACGGCGCTGATGGGGACCGGCTTCGGCCGGGGCGAGAACCGCTCCATGGAGGCGGCCCAGGAGGCGATCTCGTCGCCGCTCCTGGACAACATCTCCATCCACGGCGCGGCCGGGGTGCTCATCAACATCACCGGCGGGATGGACCTGGCGAT
Source organism: Longimicrobiaceae bacterium (assembly GCA_040509335.1). Classification (GTDB taxonomy): domain Bacteria; phylum Gemmatimonadota; class Gemmatimonadetes; order Longimicrobiales; family Longimicrobiaceae; genus JAFAYN01. Next base: position 17,313 of record JBEVLE010000403.1, read on the forward strand.
CGACGAGGTCACCACCATCTCCTCCATCATCCAGGACGCGGCGGGCGACGAGGCCGAGATCATCTTCGGCGCGGTGCACGACAGCAGCATGAAGGAGGAGGTGCGGGTCACGGTGATCGCCACCGGCTTCGAAAAGGACTCCGCCCCGTTCGCGGACCGCTCGGACAACGTGATCCGCCCCAACTTCCGCACCTCGCCGTCGGCGCGCCCGGAGCCCCGGCCCGAGGTGAGGCCGCTGGGGACCACCACCACCACGGTGTACCCGCCGCGCCAGGAGGCCGCCCCGGAGCCGCAGGCGACCCGGCAGGCCGAGCCGCCCCAGCAGTCGGCGCCCATCCGCTGGCCCGCGCGCCAGGCGGAGAAGCCCCTGCCCAACGATCTGGAGATCCCGACCTTCATCCGTCGCCAGATGGATTGAGCGCGGACGATCCGGAAGCATGGCGCGGCCTCGCGATTCGCGGGTCCGCGCCGCTTCGCTTCCACCCGTCCGCACCCGCATGAACCCCGACCCGTAGTTCCATGGCAAACCCCTCCCGTTTCCTCGCTCTGGGCCTTTTCGCGGCCGTCGGCGCCGCGAGCGTCGGCGGCCTGATGCACCGCCCCGAGAAGGAAAAGCCCGCGCCCGCGCCGTCGCTCCTCCCCGTGGCCTACGCCAACCCGGCCGAGGTGGCGTTCCAGGACACGCTGCGCCGGGGCGAGACGATCTCGGAGCTGCTGGAGCGCTCGCGGCTGGACGCCGCCGACGCGGCGGCGCTGCTGGCGGAGCTCCAGGGCGTGCAGGACCCGCGCACCCTGCGCCCGGGGGCCGTGGTCTCGTACCGCAAGAAGTTCGTGGGCGGCGAGGTGCGGGGGATGGAGTTCAGCCTGGACGCGGACCGCACGCTCAGCGTGGAGCGCGAGGGCGGTGCCTGGGACGCGGAGGTGGAGGAGGTGGAGGTGCGCACCGACACCGCCGCGCTCGCCGGCGAGGTGAAGTCGTCGCTGTACCAGGCGGTGATGGACGCCCGCGGCGCCGACGTGCCGCGCGAGGAGCGGGAGCGCATCGTGGACCTGCTGGCGGACAAGATCTTCGCCTGGCAGATCGACTTCTCGCGCGACCTGCGCCCCGGCGACAGCTACCGCATCCTGTACGAGCGGCAGGTGCGCCCGGACGGCACGGCGCGCTCCTGGCGCGTCATCGGCGCGATGTTCGACCTAGGGGAGAAGGAGCACTCGGCGTTCTGGTACCGCCTGCCGGACGGCACGGAGGACTACTACGACCGCGACGGCGAGTCGCTGCGCCGCGCCTTCCTGCGGGCGCCGCTGGAGTTCCGCCGCATCTCCTCGGCGTTCTCCACCGGCCGCTTCCACCCCATCCTGAGGAAGTCGCGTCCGCACCACGGGATCGACTACGCGGCGGCGGCGGGCACGCCCATCCGCGCGGTCGGCGACGGGACCATCGCGAAGGCGGGGTGGGGCGGCGGCTACGGCAACGTGGTGGAGATCCGCCACCGCAGCGCGTACTCCAGCCGCTACGCGCACATGCGCGCCTTCGCGCCGGGGATCCGCCCGGGGGTGCACGTGCGCCAGGGCGACCTGATCGGCTACGTGGGCTCCACGGGCCTTTCCACCGGGCCGCACCTGCACTACGAGTTCCACGAGAACGGCCGCCCCATCAACCCGTCGTCCATCAAGTACCTCACCGGCGACCCCGTCCCCGGCGGGTCGCGCGCCCGCTACCGCGGCGCGGTGAGCACGCAGGTGGCGAAGATGGAGCGCGCCGCTTCGGCGGTGCGCCTGGCCGGCGGCAGGACGACCGCCGCGGCGCAGAAAGCGGGTGAGTGACTCCGGGGCGGGCCGGGTGGAACTGTTCCCGGCCATCGACCTGCGGCGCGGGCGCTGCGTGCGCCTGGAAAAGGGCGAGGCGGAGCGCGAGACGGTGTACGGCGACGACCCCGGCGAGGTGGCGGCGGGGTTCGCCGCGGCGGGGGCGCGCTGGGTGCACGTGGTGGACCTGGACGCGGCCTTCGGGCACGGCTCCAACCGCGGCCTGATCCGCGAGCTCGCCGCGTCCTCGGGCCTGCGCGTGCAGACCGGCGGCGGCCTGCGCTCGGATGCCGACCTGGAGGAGGTGTTCGCGGCCGGGGTGGCGCGGGCGGTGATCGGCACGGCGGCGGTGGAGGACCCGGAGCTGGTGCGCCGCGCGGTGGAGCGCTTCGGGGCGGAGCGGATCGCGGTGGGGCTGGACGCGCGCGGCCGGCGCCCGGCGACCCGCGGCTGGACGGAGGAGAGCGGCGCCGACCTGTTCGACCTGGGGCGCTCGCTGGCGGAGCTGGGCGTGCGCACCATCATCTACACCGACATCGAGCGGGACGGGATGATGCTGGGCCCCAACCTGGACGTTTCCGCGGAGCTGGCGGCGCACTCCGGGGCGGAGGTGATCGTTTCCGGCGGCATCCGCGGCGCGGACGACGTGGCGGCGGTGGCCGCGCGCGCCCGGGACGGGGCGGCGCTGGCCGGGGTGATCGTGGGCAAGGCGATCTACGAGGGCCGCATGGAGGTGGCGGAGGCGCTGCGGCGCATCGCCGCCGCCTGACCGCCGCGCGGGGCGGGTTGCCCCGGACGCCGCGCCGGCTTCTTTTACCGCACCGCGGGCTTCGGCCCCGCGGTGCGGTTTTCGCTCGTGCCGTACTCCACCCCGCGGACGCCAGCAGGGTGCCCGCGTGAGGGATGCGAGCGCGAAGCGGCGAGACCCGCGGCAGTTTGCGGGGCTCGCCTCCGTTACGCAGCGTTGTTTGCTGCGTTACGGAGCCGCAGCCCGACCCCGCGTCAGCGGGGGCACGCCCGAACCCACGGCTCTTTTCCCTTCGGCATCGGCGCACTCCCCCACAGGTATGGGGTACAGGAGCCGGCGCGGATCACGAATTACGACAGAACCGAGACCATGGCTCGTCTTTTCAGGAAGAAGGAGGAGGGACGCAAGTCCCTGTGGGACAAGATCGTCGACTTCGCACTCACCGACGTCACGGTGCTGGTGCAGGGGATGGACGAGGGCTCGCTGGAGCGGCTGGAGGAGGTGCTGATCGGCGCCGACTTCGGCGTCCCCGCGACGCTCAAGATGGTGGGCGCGGTGGAAACGCTGGCGGAGCGCGGCATGGTGCGCACGCAGCGCGACTTCCAGCAGGCGGTGCAGGAGGAGATCGTGGAGATCCTGTCCAAGGGGAAGTCGGACACGGCGCTCCGCTTCAACTTCGAGGGCGGCCCCACGGTGCTGCTGGTGGTGGGGGTCAACGGGGTGGGGAAGACTACCAGCATCGGCAAGCTGGCGCACCGCCTCACGCGGTCCGGGCGCAAGGTGATGATCGCCGCGGGCGACACCTTCCGCGCGGGGGCCATCGAGCAGCTGCGCCGCTGGTCGGAGCGCGTGGGGTGCGACTTCGTGGGGAGCGAGCCGGGGCGCGACCCCGCCGCCGTGGCCTTCGACGCGCTGGAACGGGCGATCGAGCGCGGGGCGGACGTGCTCATCATCGACACCGCCGGGCGCCTGCACACGCAGTACGGGCTGATGAAGGAGCTGGAAAAGGTGCACCGCGTGGTGTCCAAGAAGCTCCCCGGCGCGCCGCACGAGACGCTGATCGTGCTGGACTCCACCGTGGGCCAGAACGCCATGGCGCAGGTCCGCGCTTTCCAGGAGGAGGTGCCGCTTTCCGGCATCATCCTCACCAAGATGGACAGCACGGCCAAGGGCGGGATCGTGGTCGCGCTCAAGGAGGAGTTCGACCTGCCGGTCAAGTTCATCGGCGTGGGCGAGGCCATCGGCGACCTGGAGCCGTTCGAGATCGAGACCTTCGCCGAGGAAGTGCTGACGGCGTAGCGGGAACGGATTACATTACGGGAAGTGTTCGGGGAGACCGGCGCACCCGGCGAGGCTGCCATGAGCATCGAGTACCTGGTCCGTCAGAAGCGCAACGAGATCCTGCGCATCGCCGAGCGGCACGGCGCGTACAACGTGCGCGTCTTCGGCTCCGTCGCGCGCGGCGAGGCCGGCCCGGACAGCGACGTGGACCTGCTGATCGACGCCGGCGAGAAGGTCAGCCCCTGGTTCCCGGGCGGCCTCGTCAATGACCTGGAGGAGCTGCTCGGCCGCCGCGTGGACGTGGTCGAGGAGGTCGCGCTGCGGCCGGAGCTTCGCCAGTACGTGCTTCCCGAAGCCCGACCGCTTTGAGAGACACTGCTGCCTGACCGCCGATCGGCACCGGAGTGCACATCCGGAGAACAGGGAACAGCCGACGAACCCGTGTCGTTGCAGGCTGTTCCCTGTTCCCTATTCCCTGTTCCCTAGATGTCCGCCTACTCCGACCTCGACCGTCCCGTCCAGTTCCTCAAGGGCGTCGGCCCGCGCCGCGCGGGGCTCCTGCAGAAGATGGGGCTGCTCACCGCGCGCGACGTGCTCTTCCACGTTCCGCGCCGCTACGAGGACGCGTCCACCATCCAGCGCATCGGCGTGCTGGAGGCGGGGATGGAGGCCAACGTCATCGGCCGGGTGGTGTCCAAGGGGGTGATCCCCACGCGCAAGGGGCTGCGCATCTTCCAGGCGGTGATCCGCGACTCGTCCGGCCTCATCGAGTGCTCCTGGCCGGGGCAGCCCTTCCTCGACCGGGTGATCCAGAAGGGCGACCTGCTCCTGGTCTCCGGCACCGTGCGCTTCTTCCACGGCCGGCAGCTCCAGCCCAAGGAGTTCACGCAGCTGGCCCGCGAGGGCGAGGAGGCGTCCGAGGAGTCGGGCGCCATCTTCCCCATCTACCCCACCACCGAAGGGCTCTCGCACCGCCAGATCCGCGCGCTGGTCGCCGAGAACCTGGACGGGCTGCTGCGCTCCGCGGCGGACGAGGAGATGCTGGACGCGGAGATGCTCGCCCGGCACGACCTGCCGCCGCTCCCGCGCGCGCTGGACCTGCTGCACCGTCCCGCCACCCTCGCCGAGGCCGAGCAGGGGCGGCGCCGGCTCGCGTACGAGGAGCTTCTCTTCCTCCAGATCCTGCACGCCCAGTCGCGCCACCGCGCCACCGTGGAGCGTCCGGGGATCGCATTCGAGCGGCGGGACACGCTGGTGCGCCCCTTCTACGGGCGGCTTCCCTTCGCGCTCACCGGCGCGCAGAAGCGGGTGCTGAAGGAGATCGGCGAGGACATGGGCCAGACGCGGCGGATGAACCGCCTGCTGCAGGGCGACGTGGGATCCGGCAAGACGGTGGTCGCCCTGTTCGCCATGCTGCGCGCCGTGGAGAACGGCTACCAGGCGGCGCTCATGGCCCCCACCGAGATCCTGGCCGAGCAGCACGCGCGCACGCTCACGAAGCTGCTGGCCGACCTGCCGGTGGGGGTGACGCTGCTCACCGGCCGGCTGGGGGCCAAACAGTACCGCGAGGTCGCGTACCGCATCGCCTCGGGGGAAGCGGGGATCGCGGTGGGGACCCACGCGCTGATCCAGGAGGGGGTGCAGTTCGCGCGGCTGGGGCTGGTGGTGGTGGACGAGCAGCACCGCTTCGGGGTCAAGCAGCGCATGGCGCTCTCCGAGCTGGGGAGTAATCCCGACGTGCTGGTGATGTCCGCAACGCCCATCCCGCGCTCGCTGGCGCTGACGCTGTACGGCGACCTGGACGTGTCCATCCTGGACGAGCGGCCGCCGGGGCGCCAGCCGGTGCGCACCGCGCTGCGGCCCGAGTCCGCGCGCGCCAAGGTCCTGGGGTTCGTGCGCGAGCAGGTGGAGGCGGGGCGGCAGGCGTACGTCGTGTACCCGCTGGTGGAGGAGTCCGAAAAGACCGACCTCAAGGCCGCCACGGAGGAGTGGGAGCTGCTCCGCGCCCAGGTGTATCCCGACCTGCGCGTGGGGCTGCTCCACGGGCAGATGCCGGGCGAGGAAAAGGACGCCACCATGCGCGCCTTCGCCGCCGGCGAGATCGACGTGCTGGTGGCCACCACCGTGATCGAGGTGGGGATCGACGTTCCCAACGCGTCGGTGATGGTGATCGAGCACGCCGAGCGCTTCGGCCTGTCGCAGCTCCACCAGCTGCGCGGCCGGGTGGGGCGCGGCGCGGCGGAAAGCTTCTGCATCCTGCTGGCGGGCGGCGCCGAGGCGGCCGAGCGGCTGAGGATCTTCGCCTCCACCGAGGACGGCTTCGCCATCGCCGAGGCGGACATGCGGCTCCGCGGCCAGGGCGACCTGTTCGGGGCGCGCCAGTCGGGGCTCCCCAGCTTCCGCTTCGCCGACCTGGAAAAGGACGAGGCGCTGCTCACCCGTGCCCGCGGCGAGGCGCGCGCCATCGTGGACGCGGACCCGGAGCTTGAGAAGCACCCGCGGCTGCGGCAGGCGCTGGAGACCCGCTACGGGGAGCGTGCGCGTCTGTTCCACGTCGGCTGAGGGCGGGATCTTCGCGCTTTGGCGGGCCGCTACGGAGCCCGGCGGTACTGCTGCCGGTCTCCTCCGCGGGCTCGGCGAGCCAGCCGAAACGGCCCGGCTGTCTCACCTCGCCGGGTGAGCCTCGCCAAACCGCCGGCGAGTCTCCCCCCGCACAGCTTCATGTGGGTACGACGGAACCGCGAACGGCAAAACGGCGCCCCCACCGAAGATCCCGGT
>JBEVLE010000404.1:0-4161 GCA_040509335.1 Longimicrobiaceae bacterium
GAGGGCGTCGCCCGCGCGCTGCGCGGCGCCGAGCCGGAGCCGTTCCGCTTCGGCTTCGCGGCGCGCTGCGTCAGCCTGGGGCGGCGCGGGGGGCTGGTGCAGTGGGTCGCGCCGGACGACGCCCCGCGCCCCCGGGTGTGGACCGGGCGCGCCGCCGTGCTCACCAAGGAGGCCATCTGCCGCGCGACGCTGTTCGTGGTCCGGGCCGAGCTCCGCACCGGCCTGCCGCTGTACCGCTGGCCCGGCCCCGGGCGCGGCGCGGCGGCGGGGCGGGCGGAGGCGGGGCTGGCGCTGCAGGGAGGCCGGTGATGCGCCTGGCCGGGGGCGCCGCGCCCGGAGACGCGGGCGATTCCCCGGCGGCGCTGGCCGCGTTCCAGCGCGAGCGGGGGCGCCTGTTCGGGATCGCGTACCGCATGCTGGGCTCCGTGCGCGAGGCCGAGGACGTCCTCCAGGACGCGTACCTGCGCTGGCACGGCGTGGACCACGCCGCGGTGACCCATCCCCCCGCGTACCTGGCGCAGCTGGTCACCCGGCTGTGCCTGGACGCGCTCCGGTCCGCCCACGCCCGGCGCGTGGAGTACTACGGCGTGTGGCTCCCCGAGCCGCTGGTGGGCGCCGCGGACGACGACCCCGCCGCCCTCCACGAGCTGGCCGAGGACCTGTCGCTCGCCTTCCTGCTGATGCTGGAGCGGCTCACGCCGGTGGAGCGCGCCGTGTTCCTGCTGCGCGAGTCGTTCGGCTTCAGCCACCGCGAGGTGGCCGAGGTGGTGGGCAAGTCCGAGGACAACTGCCGGCAGATCGAGCGGCGCGCCCGCCAGCACCTGGCGGACGCGCGGCGCCCCGCCGCCGCCGACCCCGCCGAGCACGACCGGCTGCTGGGGCGCTTCCTCACCGCGGTGCGCGACGGCGACCTGGAGGGGCTGCTGGAGGTGCTCGCCGAGGACGCGGTGGCGTACTCCGACGGCGGCGGCAGGGTGCTCGCGGCCCCCAACCCCATCTACGGCGCCGACAAGGTCGCGCGCTTCTTCCTGGGGATCACGCGCAAGGGCGGCGTGGAGTGGGAGCCGCGCCTGGTGCCCGTCAACGGCCGCACCGGGATGGTGGGGCTGGTGGAGGGGCACCCGCACGGGGTGCTGTCCGTGCAGGTGGAGGACGGCCGCATCCGCAGCGTGTTCCTGGTGGTGAACCCGGACAAGCTCCCGCCCGGCTGAGGCGCGGCCGGGGTGTTGTTGCGGGGGGCCGCGGGGATTACTCTTCCCCGACGGCCCCTTCTTTTTTCCCGTCCATCCCGCCGCACTCCCCAGGTCCCACACAGCCCCGGAGGCCCCAGGCCATGTTCGAGACGCTCCTGTTCGTCTTCGTGCTCGCAGCCTTCGTCGGGTACGAGGTCATCACCCGGGTCCCGCCGCTCCTCCACACCCCGCTGATGTCGGCCACCAACGCCATCTCGGGGATCTCGCTGGTGGGGTCGCTGGTGCTGGCGGGGTCCGACCACGGCACGCTGGCCACCGTGCTGGGCTTCATCGCGGTCACCGCGGCCACCATCAACGTGGTGGGCGGCTTCCTCATCACCGACCGCATGCTGAAGATGTTCCGGCGCGGGCGGCCGGGGGCCGACGCCCAGGCGCCGGGGAGCGACGGAGGCCGGCCGTGATCCGCGACGCGTTCATCCACGCCACCTACCTGGCGGCGTCCGTCCTTTTCATCCTGGGGCTGCGCAGCCTCACCCGCCCCGACCACGCGCAGCGGGGGATGCAGCAGGCCGCGGTGGGGATGCTCCTCGCCGTGGTGGGCACGCTGCTCAGCCGCGACATCGTCCGCTTCGACTGGATCATCGGCGGGCTCCTGCTGGGCACCGCCATCGGCTACCCGCTGGGGATGTTCGTCCCCATGACGGCCATGCCGCAGCGCATCGCCATCTCCCACATGTTCGGGGCGCTGGCGGCCACGCTGGTGGGGGTGGCGGAGTACCACCTGCACGGCGCGGAGCTGGGCGCCGCGCAGATGGGCGCCATCGGCTTCGAGGTGCTCTTCGGGGCGCTCACCATCACCGGCAGCTTCATGGCGTTCGGCAAGCTCCAGGGGTTCATCGCCGGGACGCCGGTGACGTACCGCGGCCAGAACGCCGTGAACCTGTCGCTGTTCGCCGCCACCTTCGGCATCTTCGTGTACCTGGTGTTCCGGCCGGACAACCCGGTGCTGTTCTTCGCCATGCTGGTCATGTCGCTGGCCATCGGGGTGATGATGGTGCTCCCCATCGGCGGGGCGGACATGCCGGTGGTGGTGTCGCTGCTCAACTCGTACGCGGGGCTCGCCGCGGCGGCCACCGGGTTCGCCATCGGCAACACCGTGCTCATCATCTGCGGCGCGCTGGACGGGGCCTCGGGCTTCCTGCTCTCCATCCTGATGAGCAAGGCCATGAACCGCTCCTTCGGCAACGTGCTCTTCGGGGCGTTCGGCAAGGCGCCCGAGGGCGGCGGCGCGGCGCTGGCCGAGGGCCTCGCCGTGCGCTCCGTGACCGTGGAGGACGCGGCGGTGCAGCTCGCCTACGCCCGCGAGGTCATCGTGGTCCCCGGCTACGGCATGGCGGTGGCGCAGTGCCAGCACCAGGTGCGCGAGCTGGCGGCGCTGGTGGAGCGGCGCGGCGGCACCGTGCGCTACGCCATCCACCCCGTGGCGGGGCGGATGCCCGGGCACATGAACGTGCTCCTGGCGGAGGCCAACGTCCCCTACGACCGCCTGTTCGACCTGGAGGAGATCAACGACCACTTCGAGCGGGCGGACGTGGCGCTGGTCATCGGCGCCAACGACGTGGTGAACCCGGCCGCGCGCAGCGACCCGGCCAGCCCCATCTACGGCATGCCCATCCTGAACGTGGACCAGGCGCAGAGCGTGATCGTGATGAAGCGCAGCATGGCGGCCGGCTACTCGGGGGTGGAGAACGAGCTGTTCTACCTCCCCCGCACGCAGATGCTCTTCGGCGACGCAAAGAAGTCGCTGGAGCGCCTGGTGTCCGAGGTCAAGGCGCTGTAGGCGCCGCCCCGGTCCGGACGTCGTGGCTCCCCGGGGAGATGGTCTCTCCGGGGAGCTTTTTCGTAGCCGCGGCGCGTGCCCCTTGATCCTGACGCTGCGTCAGGTCTTATCATGCTTGCGTGGCCACGAGGACCCGCGGAAAACGGAGGAGGAAAGCGCATGCGCGAGGAGACGTGGAAGGTGGGCGAGCTGGCCCGGAGCACCGGGCTCACCGTCCGCACCCTCCACCACTACGACCGGGTGGGGCTGCTGTCGCCGTCGCGCCGCACCGCCTCCGGGCACCGGCTGTACGCGGCCGCGGACGTCGCCCGCCTGCAGCAGATCCGCTCGCTGCGGGAGCTAGGCTTTTCGCTGGACGAGGTGCGGGAGTTCCTGGAGCGCCCGGACGCCTCGCCCCGGCGGGTGCTGCGGATGCACGTGGAGCGGCTGCGGGAGCAGATCGCCCTGCAGAGCCGATTGTGCGAGCGGCTGGAGGCCGTGGCGGCCACCCTGGACCGGGCGGAGGAGGTCTCCGCCCGCGACCTGATCACCACCATCGAGATGATGACCATGTACGAGAGATACTACACGCCCGAGCAGCTCGAGGAGCTGAAGCGGCGGCGCGAGACCGTGGGCGAGGCGCGCATCCGCGAGGTGGAGGCCGAGTGGCCGCGCCTGATCGCCGAGGTGCGCGCCGAGATGCAGGCCGGCACGGACCCGGCCGACCCGCGGGTGCAGGAGCTGGCGCGGCGCTGGATGGGGCTGGTGCGCGAGTTCACCGGCGGCGACCCGGAGATCGCGCGGGCGGCCAAGCGGCTGAACGAGGAGCAGCACCAGGAGCTCCGCGAGCAGCACGGGGACGCCATGCCCACGCCGGACGTGATGGAGTACATCGGGCGGGGGATGGCGGCGGCGGGGATCAGCCATCCGTGACGGCTCACGGCTACGGCGGGTTCGGGCGTGCCCCCGGCTGGCGCCGGGGTCGGGCTTCGGCTCCGTTGGGCTGCAAACAACGCAGCCCAACGGAGTCGAGCCCGCGCAAACAGCCGCGCGGTCTCGCCCCTTCGGGCCGTAATCCCTCACGCGCTGCGGCGCGGCGGCGGGGTCCGGCCGAAAAAGAAGAAGCGCCGCCGGGGCATCGGGTGCCCC
>JBEVLE010000405.1:0-7909 GCA_040509335.1 Longimicrobiaceae bacterium
TCAGCCAGCAGGTTTTGTTACCAGCGGTCGTTGTAGCCGCCGCGGTCGCCGCCACGGCCGCCACCGCCCCCGCCACCACCGCCGTAGCCGCCGCCACGGCCGCCGCCACCGCCGCCGTAGCCGCCACCACCGCCACGGCTGCCGCCGCCGCCACGACCGCCGCCGCCGCCGTAGCCACCCTCGGAGCCGCCCGCGGGGGCGTCCAGACGGGTGACGTTCTCCGCGGCCGGGCCCTTCTGGCCCTGCACCACGTCGAACTCGACGCGCTCGCCGTCGTTCAGGGTCTTGAACCCGCCGCCCTGGATGGCGCTGTGGTGAACGAAGACGTCCTTCTCCCCGTTCTCACGCGTGATGAACCCGAAGCCCTTCTCCGGGTTGAACCACTTGACCGTCCCCGTTTCCCTCGCCATGTCTTCCCACCTGCTGTGACGTGTTGAATGTGACAACCGCTCGACCACAAGTTACGACTCTTCTAAACCCGTGCCAAGGTTTTTGGGAAAGATGTTCGTAACGAACGCGCCGCGCCCATCCCTCCGGAACCCCGCACACCCCTCCGAACCCCAGCATCCACGCGCGTTTACGCCGGCACCGCACGCCGCTCCGCCGGAGCGGAGCGGGCGGCGAACGGAGCGGGAACCCGCGCGTGTACCCGCCTTCGCGGCCCGCGACTGCTACGATTTCCGTCGCACCGGACGCTCCGGTGTTGCGCCGCTCCCTCACACCAGCCACCTCACCGCAAGGTCCGCCACCCGCCGCGCCACCCCGCCGGAGAACCTGGCGCGCAGGTAGGCGTCCGAGGCGCGGCGGATGGACTCCGGGTAGGTGGGGTACACGTGGATCATCCCCGACAGGTCGGACAGCTTGAGCCGGTGGCGCACGGCCAGCGTCGCCTCGTGGATGCTTTCCCCGGCCCGCGGCCCCACGATGTGCGCCCCCACCAGCCGCCCCCTGGGGTCCGTCACCAGCTTGGTGAGCCCCTCCGGCTCGCCGTCGCACACGGCGCGGTCCAGCGAGTCGTGCGCGTAGCGGAACACCCCCGCCGCCGCGCCCCAGCGCTCGCGCGCCTCCGCCTCCGTGAGCCCCACCCGCGCCACCTCCGGCTCGGTGTAGGTGCACCAGGGCACCACCCGGTAGTCGGTCTTGCGGCCCACGGGAAAGAGCGCGTTGGGAGCCGCCAGCCGGCCGTGGTAGTCGGCGACGTGGGTGAAGCGGTAGGGGCCCACGACGTCGCCCGCGGCCCAGGCGTTCGCCGCGGAGGTGCGCAGCCGCGCGTCCACGCGGATCCCTTCCGGGCCCGCCTCCACCCCCAGCACCTCCAGCCCCATCCCCTCCACGTTGGCCCTGCGGCCCGTGGCGACGAACACGTTCTCGGCGCGCAGCTCGTCCGGCGGGGCGCTCCCGGCGCGCAGCGTCGCCACCCGCTCGCCCCCCTCCGCCCGCACCGCCTCCGCCCGCGTCCCCAGCCGCACCGCCACGCCCTCGCGCACCAGCGCGCGCAGCAGCACCTCCGCCACCTCCGGGTCCTCGCGCCCCAGCAGCTGCGCGCCGGCGTCCACCAGCGTCACCCGGCTCCCCAGCCGCGCAAAGGTCTGCGCCATCTCCACCCCGATGGGGCCCGCGCCCAGCACCAGCAGGCTGGCCGGCAGGCGCTCCAGCTCCCACACGTCCTCGTGGGTGCGGAAGCCGGCCTCCTCCAGCCCGGGGATGGCGGGCACCGCCGTGCGCGAGCCGGTCGCCAGCACCCAGCGCTTCGCCCGCACCCGCCGGCCGTCCACCTCCGCCTCCTCGGGCGAGACGAAGCGCGCGTGTCCCTGCACCACGTCCACGCCCATGCCGCGGAAGCGCTCCGGCGAGTCGTGCGGCTCGATGGCGGCGATGGTCCGCCGCACCCGCGCCATGACCGCGGCGAAGTCCGCTTCCGCCTCGCCCGCGCGGATCCCGAACTCCGCCGCCCGCCGGATCGTCGCCAGCACGGCCGCCGAGCGGATGATCGCCTTGGAGGGAACGCACCCCGTCCACAGGCACTCCCCGCCCAGCCGGTGGCGCTCCACCAGCGCCGTGCGCGCCCCGATCCCCGCCGACACCGCGGCCGTCACCAGCCCCGCCGTCCCCCCGCCGATCACCGCCAGGTCGAACCGTTCCACGCCGCACCTCCGCGCACGGGAAATCGCCCGCCGCCGGACCGGGGTCCGGAACCCTTTTCCGCGCAGGCGTTTACAAGACCGCCGTAGCGTCCGCCCCCCGGCGGCGCGTACTCTTATTGTACGCGCCCCCCGGGCGCACCCGACAGCAGCGAGCCCCCGGACCCGGAGCCGAGCAGTGAAGCTCAACCTGAACGCCGCCGCCTGGCGCGAGCGCGCCCGCGGCGCGTGGCCGCGCCTGAAGAGCGCCTGGCGCGACCGGCAGGAGCGCAAGATCCTCATCGCCTTCAGCGCGCTGGGGCTGGCCTCGTGCGGCAGCGGCGCGGTGGCGGCGGCGTGGACGCGGGCGTGCGTGGGCACCTGCCCAACCGCCGAGCAGATCGCCGACTTCGCCCCCCAGCAGGCCAGCCAGGTGCTGGACGCGCAGGGCGGGCTCCTGGGGACCTTCTACCGCGAGCGCCGCACGGTCATCCCGCTGCGCACCATGCCTCGCTACGTCCCCATGGCCTTCGTGGCGGTGGAGGACCAGCGCTTCTTCGAGCACGAGGGGGTGGACCCCATCCGCATGATCGGCGCCGTGCGCGACAACATCGTCCGCGGGTGGGGCGGCCCGGGGGGGAGCACCATCACCATGCAGCTCGCCCGCAACCTGTTCCCGCAGCAGCTCCCCGCGGGCGAAAAGACGGTCCGCCGCAAGGTCGCCGAGATCAAGCTGGCGCTGGACATGGAGGGGTCGTACTCCAAGGAGCGCATCCTGGAGATGTACCTCAACACCATCTACCTGGGCGCCGGGGCGTACGGCATCGAGGCCGCGTCGCGCACCTACTTCGGCAAGCCGGCCTCGCGGCTCACCTACGTGGAGGCGGCCACCCTCGCCGCCCTCCCCAAGGCGCCGTCGTACTACAACCCGCGCCGCAACCCCGAGCCCGCCCGCGGCCGCCGCAACCTGGTGCTCGACTTCATGGCCGAGACCGGGGTGGTCACCGCCGCGCAGGCCGAGGCCGGCAAGCGCCAGCCGCTGGTGCTGGCGCCCCCCAGCGGCGCCATCCGCGCCCCGTACTTCGTGGAGCGCGTCCGCGACCAGCTGGAGGACAAGTTCGGCGAATTGCTCTACACCGGCGGGCTGCGCATCCACACCGGCATCGACCCGCGGCTGCAGACCGCCGCCGAGCAGTCGCTGGAGCAGCACCTGGAAGAGATCGAGAACGGCAAGTTCGGGCCCTTCCCGCACCCCACCTACCAGAGGTTCACCGCCGGGCTCGCCGAGGACGAGGAGGTCACCCACACCCCGTACCTGCAGGGGCTGGTGGTGGTGATGGACCCGGCCACCGGCGCCATCCGCGCCATGGTGGGCGGGCGCGACTTCTCGCAGTCGCAGTTCAACCGCGCCACCCAGGCGCTGCGGCAGCCGGGCTCCGCCTTCAAGCCGTTCGTGTACGCCGCCGCGCTGGAAAAGGGGCGCTCGCCCCTGTACTCCGTGTCGGACGGGCCCTTTTCGCTGACCATGGGGGACGGGACGGTGTGGTCACCCAAGAACTACGACGGCAAGTACGGCGGCTACACCACGCTCCGCGCCGGGCTGCGCAACTCCAAGAACATGGTCGCCATCCGCCTGGGGCGCGAGGTGGGGATCGCCGCGGTGCGCGACGTGGCAAAGCGCACCGGCATCCGCACCCGCATCCCCGGCTACCCGTCCGCCTACATCGGCTCCGTGGGGGTGTACCCGCTGGACCTGATCTCCGCCTACGCGCCCTTCGCCAACGGCGGCTTCCGGGTGGAGCCGCAGTACGTGCTGCGGGTGGAGGACAACCGCGGCCGGCTGCTGTGGGAGCCGCCGCAGTACCCCCGGCGCGCCATGGACCCCGCCGTTTCGTGGATCCTCACCGACATGCTGCGCGAGGTGGTGGACCGCGGCACCGGGTGGAACGCCCGCAACCCGGACGAGGGGAACCTGTCCTACGACATCCCCGCGGCGGGGAAGACCGGCACCACCAACGAGTCCAGCGACGTGTGGTTCGTGGGGTACACCCCGGACCTGGTGGCGGGGGTGTGGGTGGGGCTGGACAACCCGCGCACCATCATCCAGGGGGCCACCGGCGGGGCGATCGCGGTGCCGGTGTGGGCCCGCGTTATGCGTACAGCGTACGAGGGAAAGAAGCCGCCGGCCGAGTGGCCGCGCCCCCCGGGGGTGGTGAGCCGCAAGGTCAGCGGGGGACGCGTCCTCACCGACGACTGCCCGTGGGGCGGCGGGTACACCGACTACTTCGCGGCCCGCTTCGCCCCCGAGGCCACCTGCGAGGCGCCCCGCGCGCTCCCGGACCTCATGGTGGACCCGACGCCGCACCTCCCCGGCCGCCCGGTGTTCCCCGGCCAGCCGCGGGTGCCGCGCCCGGAAGACATCGTCACCACCCCGAAGCCACAGGAACGAAGCGACTGATGAGCCGCAACTCCGCGTCGGACGAGACCCTGGTGTTCGGGGAGGAGCCCCGGCGGCGCGACCCCGAGCGGCGCCCGCGCCGCCGGATGCTCCGCCGGATCCTCCTGGCGCTGGGAACGCTCGCCATCGCGGCGTTCGCCTGGCTCTGGTTCGCCCCCTGCGGCTTCGGGGGGTGCGCCCCCGTGTCCGAGCTGGAGGGCTTCAAGGCCGAGGGCTCCGAGCTGCTGGACATGAACGGCGACGCCTTCGGCACCCTCGCCGCGGCCAACCGCCGGGTGGTGCCGCTGGACTCCCTCCCCGAGTACCTCCCCAGGGCATTCCTGGCCGTGGAGGACCGCCGCTTCTACCAGCACGGCGGGGTGGACTGGAAGCGCTTCGGCGGGGCCATGCTGAGCAACGTCAAGGCGGGCGGCGTGGCCGAGGGGGGGAGCACCATCACCATGCAGCTCGCCCGCAACCTCTTTCCCGACCACCTCCCCTACCAGGAGCGCTCCATCCGCCGTAAGCTGATGGAGATCCGCGTCGCGCGGCAGATCGAGCGGGCCTTTTCCAAGGACAAGATCCTGGAGCTGTACCTCAACCACATCTACCTGGGCGAGGGAGCCTACGGGATCGACGCCGCCGCGCGCGAGTACTTCGGCAAGCCGGCCTCGCAGTTGACGCTGGCCGAGGCCGCCACGCTGGGCGGGCTCCCCAAGGCCCCCTCGCAGATCAACCCGCGCGAGAACCGCGAGCGCTCCCGCGAGCGGCGCGACCTGGTGCTGGGCGAGATGGCCAAGGCCGGCTACGTCCCCGCCGCGGAGGCGGAGGAAGCGCGCAGCACCCCCATCCGCCTGGCGAAGAGCACGGCGGGCGGACGGGCCCAGCGCGGCGCCTGGTTCATCGCCCGGGTGCGCCACGAGCTGGAAGAGGTCGCAGGCGACCGCGCCCTTGCCGCCGGCCTCAAGGTGTTCACCACCTACGACCCGCGCGCCCAGGCCGCCGCCGAGCAGGAGATCGCGCGGCAGCTGGACGCCGTGGAGGCCGGGCAGTTCGGCGCGTACCGCCACGCCACCTACCCCGAGACCAAGGGCGAGACGGAGGCGGGCACCACGCCGTACCTGCAGGGCGCCGTGATCCTGATGGACGCCTCGAGCGGCGAGGTGCGCGCGCTGGTGGGCGGCCGCGACTACGACGATTCCAAGTTCGACCGGGTGTTCCAGGCGGTGCGCCAGCCCGGCTCGCTGTTCAAGCCGTTCGTGTACCTCACCGCCCTGGAAAAGGGGATGGCCCCCACCCACGTAGTGGAGGACGCCCCGGTGCGCATGGTGCTCACCGGCGGGCGGGTGTGGGAGCCCAAGAACTACACCGGCCGCTTCGACGGGCCGCTGACCATCCGCGAAGCGCTCACCCGCTCCAAGAACACGGTCACCGTGCGCCTCGCCGAGGAGGTGGGGATGAGCGACGTGATCGCCAACGCGCACGCGCTGGGGATCAGCAGCGACATCTCCCCCCTCCCCTCCACCGCGCTGGGCGCCTCCGAGGTGCGCCCCGTGGACCTGGCGGAAGCGTACGCCGCCTTCGCCAACCTGGGAACGCGCGTCCGCCCGCACTTCGTCCGCCGCGTGGAGACCCAGGACGGCGACGTGCTGTGGGAGGCGGAGCCGGAGGGCGAGGAGGTGATCGACGCCGGGACCGCCTTCGTGCTCACCACCATGCTCCAGGACGTGGTGAGCCGCGGCACCGGCACCCCGGCGCGCGCCGGCGGCTACCGCGGCCCTGCAGCCGGCAAGACCGGCACCACCAACGGCGCCACCGACATCTGGTTCGCCGGCTACACGCCGGAGCTGGTGGGGATCGTGTGGATGGGGCTGGACCGGCCGCGCACCATCGTGCGCGGCGCCTCGGGCGGCACCATCGCCGCCCCCGTGTGGGGGCGGATCATGGCGCGCGTCTACGCCGGCCGCCCCACGCCGCGCGCCTGGCCGCAGCCCGGCGGCGTGGTCACCGCCCAGGTGGACCGCGCCAGCGGCGTTGCGGTGGACGGGAGCTGCCCGGCGCGCGGGCCCACGTACACCGAGTACTTCGTGAACTCCGTCCCGGCGCGGGAAACGTGCTACCCCGGCGCCCCCTACCCCAGCTACGCCGGGCTGGACACCGCCTGGGTGGACGAGGAGTGGAACCTGGGGACCGGCGGCTGGGCCGAGGAGCCCGACACCGCGCTCGGCGAGGACGAGGTCGCCCCCGGGATCGTGTGGCCGGAGCTGGAGGAGCAGCGGCGCGCCGGCGAGGAGCGCGTCGCCGTGGGCGAGCCGCTCCCGCCGCCGACGGGCGCCGCCCCGCGCACGCCCGCGCCCCCCTCCACACGCACCCCGCGCCCCCTCGGGCGCGAAAGCGCGCCCCCGGCCGAGACGGGCTCGCCCCGCCCCGCCCCCGCGCGGGAGGAGCAGGCGCCGCCGCGCGAGATCCTGCCCGTCCCCACCTCCCCGCCGGAGGCGGAGCCGGAGCCCGCGCCGCCCCCCGCGACGCCCCCGGACACCACCCGCAAGCCCTGACCCCGCCGCCGCCCGCACCCCCGGGGCGGCGGAACACTTTCTCCCGGCCGGGGTTGCATTTCCCGTCGCGCGGGGAGCGCTGCTCGCGCCCCGGCATCCGCGCCCGCCGGACCGAAATCAGACATCCAACGAAGGAAATACCTTGTTGAATCGCACCCTCCGGGCGGCCGCCGTCGCCCTCGCGGTCGCCGCCCTGCCGGCAAGCCTCGCCGCCCAGCAGCGTCCGCCCTCGGCCCAGCGGGCCGCCGCGCCGCGCGCCGCCGCCCCCACGCTGACCGCCGCCCAGCGCGAGGCCCAGGGGTGGTACCGCGAGCTGATGCAGATCGGGCAGCGGCTGCAGGCGGCGCAGCTCCGGGCCATGCAGGACCCCCAGCTCAAGACGGCGCAGGAGCAGCTCGGCCGGGACCTCAAGGCCGCCATCGTGCGGGCGGACCCCACCCTCGCCAACGTGGACGCCCGCGCCCGCGCCATGGAGGCCGAGGCGCGGCAGGCCCAGCAGGCCGGCGACCAGGCCAGGATGGCTCGCCTCGCCCAGGAAGCGCAGCAGATCCAGGTCAAGGTGATGAACGCCCAGCAGAAGGCCCTCCGCGACAACCCCGCCCTTGCGACGCGCGCCCGCGGCTTCGAGGAGCAGCTCCGCCGCAAGATGGTGCAGGTGGAGCCGCAGACCATGGCGCTGGTGGCGCGCGGCCAGGAGCTCCAGGGCAAGCTCTCGCAGGTGGCGCGGGCGCAGCAGGGCGCGGCGCGGCCCCGGCAGTAGCCCCCGTCCCCGCAGACACACGGAGGGGCGTCCACCC
>JBEVLE010000406.1:0-5811 GCA_040509335.1 Longimicrobiaceae bacterium
GGCGTCAGGCCGGCGCGTCCGCCCCGCCGCTGCGCCCGTTCCAGGCGTCGCGGAGCTCGTCGGCATAGCGCACCAGCAGGTACTCCGTCCGGGGCGCCACCCGGCAGGCGTCGTCGCCGCAGGCGATGCGGACGCACTCGCCCGTCCACGGGTCCACCTCCACCGTCGCACCGCCGCCGCAGAAGGGGCAGGGGCGGAGCGGGCCCAGCTCCACCGGCGGCGCGGGCTGCGCGATCCGCGAGCCCGGGCGCGCTCCCGCCTGCGGCGCGGCTGCGAGCGGCGCGGCCAGGGCGATCACCGGCGCACCCGGGAGCGGGCGATCGCCGCGTCCACGCTCCACGGCCCCGCGCCGGCGAACACCAGGTACAGGAAGAAGAAGCAGTACATCACCGCGGGCACGCCCATGTTGGTGGTGGGCCAGAACGCCTGCGGCGCGTGGAACTGGAAGTACGCCACCGCCATCTCCCCGGCGAGGATGAAGGCGGTGGGTCGCGTCCACAGCCCCAGCACGATGAGCAGCCCGCCCACCACCTCCATCAGCCCGCCGATCCCCATCTGCGACATCAGCTCGATCGGCGGCATGTTGGGCATGGGGTTGGCCGGGTAGCCGAAGATCTTCATCGTCCCGGCGGACAGGAACATCACCCCGGCCACGATGCGGAAGATGCTCAGCATGCGGCCGGTCCAGGGGGAGGGCGAGGCTTCGTAGATCGACATGGGTCCGCTCGGGTCTGGGGGGCGGGGCGGCGGCACCGGCCGCCGGCCCCGGTGGAGGCTCTACGGGTACGTCGAACGGGGCGGGGCGGAATCGACACGGCCGCGCCGCGCATCGTGCAGCCGGGCGCCGGCCCACGCGCAGGGCAGGGAGATGGCGACGACCGCCAGGGAGTACCAGGCCGGCCCGTACTCCCACATCGCCGCGGCCCCCGCGACCGAAAGCACCGTCCCGATCCCGCCGAGGGCCAGCGCGTGCCGCGTGGGGTGGTCCGGGGCCAGCCGCGCCGCCAGCCAGCACCCCGCCACGCCGAAGACCACGCGGTACGCCGTCGCGAGCAGGAACAGCCCGTCCGCCATGATCTCCGGGAAGGGCGGGTACACGCCGGTGGCGTGCAGCACGGCGTCCGCCGCGGTGGAAAGGACGACGATCGCCAGGAGCCCGGCCAGCACGGCGCCGGCGCGGCGGAGGGCGAGGCGCGGACGGCGGGTCGCGCCGGGGGCCAGGGTGGCGGAAAGTGTGGTCATGGTCGTGTCTCCGCGTGCGGCGTAGGTTCCATGCCGGGCCGGTGCGGCCCTGGCTCTACGTGGAGTCGGAGCCGCCGCCGCGGTTCTCGACATCGGGGGCCGCCCGCCCGGCGGACGGCCCCCGACGCGGTCCGGGATCACATCGTCTTCAGGTACGCCTCCAGGCGGCGCAGCGTCTGGTTGCCCAGCTCCACGGCCCCGAACTGCTCCGCCGCCTGGCGGTGCGCGGCCGTGGCGAGCACCGTCCGCATGGTCACGCGCGTCCGGCCGCCCAGGTCGTCGAACGTCACCGTCACCTGCATCAGCGCCGGGTCGTCGTCCACGTCCTCGCCGTGCGCGTACTCCAGGCGCTCGGGCCGCACGACCTCCCGGTAGACGATGCGGTTGCCGTAGTCGGTGCCGTCCGGCCCGTGCATGGTGAACCGCCACCTGCCGCCCGGCCGCACGTCGATCTCGTGCACCGTGTTGCGGAAGCCGTCGGGGCCCCACCAGTGCGGCAGGTGCTCCGGGTCCGTGTACGCGCGGAACACCAGCTCGCGCGGCGCGTCGAAGTCGCGCGTGAGAACCAGCTCGCGGTCCGCCGTCGCGGAGGACGCGGTTCCGGCGGCCGTGTGTGATGCCGTCATGGGGATTCTCCCGGTCGTGGGGTGGATGGGTGGGTGCTCAGGCGCGCGCGTCCCGCAGCCCGGCGACCAGCTCCGCCAGGCGGTCCAGCGTGGCCGCCCACCCGCCGAAGGCGCCGGAGCCCGCCCAGCCGGCGTAGTCCTCGGGCGTCGCGAACACGATGCTCATCCGCACCGTGGTCCGTCCGTCCGCCTCCTCCCAGGTCGCCGTTTCCACCGCCTCGTGCCCCGGCATGGACTCCAGCCCCCAGCTGTTCACGATGCGCCGGGGAGGGTCCACCTCGCGGTACACGCCGGCGAACGCGACCTCGCTACCGTCCGGCCCCCGCATGACGTAGCGGAAGGCGCCGCCCGGCCGCAGGTCGATCTCGCACGTGGTGAGCGTCGTGCCCCGCGGCCCGTACCAGCGCGCCACGTGCTCCGGCCGCGTCATGGCCTCCCACACCAGCTCGCGCGGCGCGTCGAACACGCGCGTTGCCGTGGCCTCGCGGTTGTCGGGGGCGGTGGAGGCGGGCGCCGGGCCCGCGCCGGGGATGGAGGGGATCATCGGTCGTTTCCGGTGGGGGTGTGGGGGGCGGCCAGCAGCTCCGCCAGTCGGTCCAGCGATTCGGTCCAGCCCTGCACCTCGCCCTGGTCCTCGGCCAGGCCGGCGTGGCGCGCGGTGAGCAGCGTCCCGCCGCCGCGCGCGTCCAGCGTCACGCGGATGGTCATCTCGGCGGGAAAGCCGGGGCGCTCCACGCGGTTCCCCTCCGCGTCCGAGAACCAGCAGGTGAAGGCCACTCGCTCCGGCGCCTCGACCTCCCGGTACTCGCCGCGCACCCACACGTCCGGGTGGTCGGGGAAGCGGTGGCAGAAGTGCAGCATCCCGCCCGGCCGCGCGTCCAGCGCGCAGAAAGGAAGGGAGGAGCCCGCGGGCCCCCACCAGCGGGCGAAGTGCTCGGTCTCGGTCCAGGCGCGGAACACCAGCTCGCGCGGCGCGTCGAAAAGGCGCGTCACCACCAGCTCCCCGCCGTCCCACGCCACGGGCGCGGCCGGCGCCCCGCTACTCGCTGCTGCTTCCGTCATCGGCCTTCTCCCTGTGTTGGAGTTCACGGAGGTACGCGTCCAGCCGGTCGAAGCTTTCCTCCCAGTGCCGCCGGTACTGCTCCACCCAGGCATCCACCTCGCGGAGCGGGTTTGCCCGCAGCCGGCAGGGCCGCCACTGCGCCTCGCGGCCCCGCTCGATGAGCCCGGCGCGCTCCAGCACCTTGAGGTGCTTGGACACCGCGGGGAGGCTCATGTCGAACGGCTCCGCCAGCTCCGTGACCGACGCCTCGCCCGACGCCAGCCGGGCCAGGATCGCCCGCCGGGTGGGGTCGGCGAGCGCCGCGAAGATGGTGCTGAGATGGTCGGGCGGCATCTGTTGAACCTCGTGGTTAATTAACCTGTCGGTAAATTACGTAGCGGCCACCGGCCTGTCAAGAATGCCGGTGATCCATCGCGGAGCTTCCCCTACTTTCCTGCCCCGCCAACCTCTCCGTACATTCCCGCCCCATCGCGCCCACTCCCGCACTCCCGCACTCCGGTTCCAGCCATGCTCGACGCGCTCCTCCGGCCCCGCTCCATCGCCGTCGTGGGCGCCAGCCGCACGCCCGAAACCATCGGCTACCAGATCCTGGACAACCTGGTGCGGCACGGCTTCACCGGCGCCGTGTACCCGGTGAACCCCTCCGCCGCGTCGGTCCACTCCATCCGCGCCTACGCCGGCGTGGAGGACATCCCCGAGCCGGTGGACCTGGCCGTGGTGGTGGTCCCCAAGCAGCACGTGCAGGCCGTGGCCGAGGCGTGCGGGCGCAAGGGAGTGGGGGCGATGGTGGTGATCTCCGCCGGCTTCCGGGAGATCGGCGGGGCGGGGGTGGAGCGCGAGCGCGAGCTGGTGGCCACGGTGAGAAAGCACGGGATGCGGCTGGTGGGCCCCAACTGCATGGGGGTGATGAACACCGAGCCCGGCGTGTCCATGAACGCCACCTTCGCCCCCACCATGCCCCCGGCCGGCCCCGTCGCCTTCCTCAGCCAGTCCGGGGCCATGGGCGTCACCATCCTGGACTACGCCTCCGAGTACGGCATCGGCATCTCGCAGTTCGTGTCCGTGGGCAACAAGCCCGACGTCAGCGGCAACGACCTGGTCCAGTACTGGGCGGACGACGAGCGCACCGGCGTCATCCTCATGTACCTGGAGAACTTCGGCAACCCGCGCCGCTTCACCCAGCTGGCGCGCGAGATCACCCGCCGCAAGCCCATCGTCGCGGTCAAGTCCGGGCGCACCGGCGCCGGCGCCCGCGCCGCCTCCTCGCACACCGGCGCGCTGGCCGGCACCGACGCCGCCACCGACGCGCTGCTGCGGCAGTGCGGCGTCCTGCGCGCCGAAACGGTGGAGGAGATGTTCGACCTGGCGATGGCCTTTTCCCACCAGCCCATCCCCCGCGGCAACCGCGTCGCCATCGTCACCAACGCCGGGGGGCCGGGGATCATCATCGCCGACGCCTGCGAGGCGCACGGGCTGGAGGTGGTGGAGCTGTCGGAGGCCACCCGCGCCCACCTCGCGGCCCACTTCCCCGAGGAAGCGTCGCTGCGCAACCCGGTGGACATGATCGCCTCCGCGAACCCCCAGAGCTACCGCATCGCCGTGGAGGCCGTGCTCGCCGACCCCGGCGTGGACGCCGTGATCGCCACCTTCGTCCCGCCGCTGGGCGTGCGCCAGGAGGACGTCGCCGAGGCCATCGTGGACGTGGCCGCCGGCCAGCGGGAAAAGCCGGTGCTCGCCGTGCTGATGGGGCGCCAGGGGCTGCCGCAGGGCCTCGCCGAGCTGAACGCCGCCGGCATCCCCGGCTACCGCTTCCCCGAGTCCGCCGTGCGCGCCCTCGCCGCCATGTATCGCCAGCGCCGCTGGCTGGAGCGCCCCGTGGGCCGGGTGAGGAGCTTCGCCGTGGACCGCGGCGCCGTGGCCGCCATCCTGGACGCGGCCCGCGCCGAGCGCCGCGAAAAGCTGTCCGAGACCGAGGTGATGCGCGTGCTGGAAGCGTACGGCATCCCCGTGGCCCCGTATGCCGTCGCGCGCACCGCCGACGAGGCCCAGGCCGCCGCCGCTTCCATCGGCTGGCCGGTGGTGCTCAAGGTCCTGTCGCCGCGCATCGTCCACAAGTCGGACGTGGGCGGCGTGGTGGTGGGGGTGGAGAACGCCGCGGAGGTGCGCGCCGCCTTCGCGCGGCTCACCACGGAGGTGCCGGAGCGGGCGGGGATCGGGGCGGGGGAGGTGGAGGGCGTGCTGGTGCAGAAGATGGTGTCCGGCGGGCGGGAAACCATCGTGGGGATGCACTCCGACCCGCAGTTCGGGCCGCTGCTGATGTTCGGGCTGGGCGGGATCTACGTGGAGGCGCTGGGCGACGTGGTCTTCCGGGTCACCCCCGTGTCCGACGTGGACGCGCACGAGATGGTCCGCTCCATCCGCGGCGCCGCGCTCCTGGCCGGCGTCCGCGGCGAGGCCCCCGCCGACCTGGCCGCCGTGGAGGAGGTCATCCAGCGCGTCGGCCAGCTGGTGGACGACCACGACGCCATCCGCGAGCTGGACGTGAACCCCTGGCTGGCCTTTCCGCAGGGCGGCGTGGCCGTGGACGGCCGCATCTCCGTGCGCCCGGCGCCCTGAAGCCGCCCCCGCTGGCCCGCCGCCGCCCGGCGCTGTAGATTGCCCGCCGGACCGAGTCCCATTTTTCAACAGGATGGAATCCCGTGAGCGAGTCCGCACTCCTTGTCCTGCGCAACGCCGGCGTCTTCGGCCTGGTCACCCTGGCCATCTACGGCGCCTGCCTGGTGATGATCCGCGTGGAGGACAACCGCGCCAGGCGACGCAAGTAGCCCCGGCCGGCCCCCGCCGGCCTGTCGCGCCGCACGCCGCCCCCGCCCGGATCCG
>JBEVLE010000407.1:0-2659 GCA_040509335.1 Longimicrobiaceae bacterium
CGCTTCGCGCCGCGGCCGCTCGTCCTGTGCGCTGTCCGGCGCCTAGTCCTCGCCCGCGCTTGGCTGCGCCCCTTCCCCCGGCGCTTCGGCGCCGGGGTCCGGGTACGGGCGGCGCGTCTCCGCCACGGCGCGCGTCCCCCCCCGCGGCCGCCCTCCCTTCCTCCCGTTCTCCCGTGCGGCCGCCGCCTTTGCGTCGCTGGTGCTCCCGCCCAGGTACTTGCCGGCCCAGCGCCGCAGGTTGAAGCTCTGCGCGAGCAGCCCGGGCACGGAAAGGTCCTCGTCCAGCTCCTCCCAGTGCAGCCCCTCGCCCCCGGCCTCCACCTCCACCGCCGCGAGCTGGCCGGGCGCCGCATGGGCCAGCCGGGGCGACACGCCGGGCGGGAAGCCGAACACGAAGCCGCCCACGAGCTCCAGCATCACCCGCCCGTTGACGGCGTCGTACCAGGCGCGCGTGGCCCGCGGCTCCGTCGCGTCCGAGAGCAGCGCGTTGCTGCGCGCCCGCGGGATGTCCAGCCGGATCTCCTCGTCCGTCCGCGTGGTCCTAGCCATGGATCTCCTCCCACCGTTCCAGGAATTCGCGCCAGTTCGCTTCCACGATCCTCACCGCGCGCACCACGTCCGGGTCGCGCATCGCCCTGACCTCCATGACCTCCGCGCCGGTGTCCTCGTCGCCCAGCGACACCTTGGTCACGGCGCCGTCCCTGAGCACGTGCACGTGCGGCGGCTCGTGGTCGTGCGTGTAGATCCGGACGATGAGCCCGCCCTCCCGATGAATCGTCGGCATGCAATGTAACCTATCGCTGGGTTTCGTCAAGCTCCTCGTCTCTCCCCCTGCCACCCGTCCGCCCGAAAATGGGTCGGTCTCCCCATACGCGGGGCCTCCCGCCCGGGTAATGTAGGGGCACGGAGTGGCGGAATGCGACCGCCGGACGTACACGCACCCGAAAGGGTCGAGGAGAGACCATCATGAACGACGTGATCGATACGGAGGTGGCGATCGTCGGCTGCGGCCCGGTGGGCGCGCTGACCGCGAACCTCCTGGGGCTGCAGGGGGTGAGGGTGCTGGTGCTGGAGCGCGACACGGCGGAGCACGGCCAGCCGCGCGCCTTTTCCTGCGACGACGAGGCGCTGCGCATCTACCAGATGGCGGGGCTGGCCGAGACGCTGCACGCGGACATGGCCGTGTGCGACCGGGTGCACTACACCGGCGTGAACGGGCGCAGCTTCGCGGAGGTGGAGTTCCGCGGCCTGGACTCCGGCTCGGGGTACCCGGTGCTCAACTTCTTCCACCAGCAGAGGCTGGAGCGGGTGCTGCGCGCGGGGGTGGCCCGCTTTCCCTCGGTGGAGCTGCGCACGGGGCACGAGGTCACCGCGCTCGCGCAGGACCGCGAGGGGGTGACGCTGACGGTGCGCGACCGGGTGGGCGGCGCCGAAGTGCGGGTGCGCGCCCGCTACGTGCTGGGGTGCGACGGCGGCCGCAGCGCCACGCGGCGGCTGGCGGGGATCGGGCTGGCCGGGAGCAGCTACGAGGAGCCGTGGCTGGCGGTGTCCGGCGACGTCCCGGACGACGCCGTCCGCATGCCGGACACCCGCTTCGTGTGCGACCCGCGGCGCCCCGCCTTCGTGGCCCGGGGCGCGCGGGACGACTACCGGGTGGAGCTGATGCTCCTTCCCGGGGAAACGCCCGGGGAGATGGAGCGCCCGGAGACCATCGCCCGGCTGATCTCGCCGTACGTGGACCCGGAGCGTATGCGCGTCACCCGCGCCGTGGTGTACCGCTTCCACCACGCCATGGCGGAGCGCTGGCGGCAGGGCCGCGTGCTCCTGCTGGGCGACGCGGCGCACCAGATGCCGCCGATGATGGGGCAGGGGCTGGTCTCCGGCCTGCGCGACGCCGCCAACCTGTGCTGGAAGCTGGCGCTGGTGCTCCGCGGGGCCGCCGCGCCCTCGCTGCTCGCCAGCTACGAGACGGAGCGCCGCCCGCACGTGAAGGCCATGGCCGACGCCAGCGTCCGCGTGGGGCGCGTGATGATGGGCCGCAGCCGCCTGGCCGCGGAGCTGCGCGACCGCTTCTTCCAGGCGATCCAGCTCGTCCCCGCGGTGCGGCGCTACATCCGCCGCTTCGGCTTCAAGCCGGAGGCGGTCTGCGGCGCCGGGGCGATCCTCGGCGGGCGGCGGAGCGGCCGCGGCGCGCCGGAGGGGAAGCTCTTCCCCCAGGCGCGGGTGGAAACGGCGTCCGGGCGGACGGTGCTCTCGGACGAGGTGCTGGGGCCGGGGTTCGCGGTGGTGGGCGCGGGGGTGGACCCGCGCCACGCCGCGCCCGAGGCCGGCGCCGCGTGGGGCCGCCTGGGGGCCCGCCTGGTGATGGTGCTTCCGCCGGACGGCCCCGCGCCGCGCCCCGGCCTGGGCCTCACCCAGGTGCGCGACGCCACCGGCGCGATCGGCGCGTGGCTCCGCAGCCACGGCGCGGAGGTGGCGGTGGTGCGCCCCGACCGCTTCGTCTTCGGGGCCGGCCCCGCCGCGCACGCCGCTGCCCTCGCCCGGGCCGCCGCCGGCACCTTCCTCGCCCCGGAGCTCGGCGCCCCCCGCTGGGAGCCCGCCGGCGCGCTTCTCGCCGTGTAGGGCGGCAGGCAGGAAGCAGAGCGGGCCGGGACACGTG
>JBEVLE010000408.1:0-2754 GCA_040509335.1 Longimicrobiaceae bacterium
GCGTGAGGGATTTCGGCCCGGAGGGGCGAGACCCGGCGGGGCTGTTTCCGCCGGGGCTCGACTCCGTTAGCGAGCGTTGTTTGCTCGCTTACGGAGCCGAAGCCCGACCCCGGCGCCAGCCGGGGGCACGCCCAAACCCGTCACTTCCCTTCCCCGTCCAAAATCAGAATTCGGCCACGTCACTCGCGGACACGAGACTCGCCAGGCGCGGCCCGATGGACTCGAGCGGCAGCACGGCCTCCACGACCCCCGCCTGCACGGCCTCGCGCGGCATCCCGTAGATCACGCTGGACTCCTCGTCCTGGGCCAGCACCAGCGCCCCGGCCGCACGTGCGGCGCGCAGGCCGCGCACGCCGTCGCTCCCCATGCCGGTGAGGATCACCGCCAGCAGCGACTCGCCGTACGCGGCGGAGGCGGAGCGGAACAGGTTCGACGCGGAGGGGCGGAAGCCTTCCTCCGGCGGCGTCGCGGAAAGCTCCACGGCGGCGCCGTCGGGAGCGACGCCCAGGTGCTGGTCGTCGGGGGCGAGGTAGACGGTGCCCGGGACGAGGCGCTCGCCCGCCGCGGCGACCTTTACGCGCAGGGCCGTCGCGGAGCCGAGCCAGCGCGCCAGCACCTCCACGAAGCCGCGGGACATGTGCTGCACCACCAGTACGGGCACCGGAAAGGTGGCGGGGAGCGCGGACAGCAGGGTCTGGAGGGCGACGGGGCCGCCGGTGGAGGCGGCGACCGCCACCAGGCGCACGGGGGCGCGCGGGGCGGGCGTGGGCGCCGGGGGGACCGCGGCTTCCGGGCGGGCGCCCCAGCGGCGCACCACCTTGACGTCGGCCATGGCGCGAACCATGGCGACGAGCTGGGCGCGGTCCTCCTCGAAGCGGGGCGAGGCGGGTCCCTCGGGCTTTGCGACGGCGGCGAGGGCCCCGGCCCCGGTGGCGCGCAGCGACAGGGCGATGTCGTCGGGGCGGACGCTGGAGGAAACCACCACGATGGGCGTGGGGGCCCGGACCATGATCTCGCGGGTGGCCTCCAGCCCGTCCAGGCGGGGCATGTGCACGTCCATGGTGACCAGGTCGGGGCGCAGGCGCAGCGTCATCTCCACGGCCTGCGCGCCGTCGGCGGCCTCGCCCACCACCCGGATGGCGGGATCGCTTTCCAGGATGGACACCAGGAGCGCGCGCTCCGCCCGGGAGTCCTCCGCCACGAGCACGCGGATCATCGTGCTCCTCAGCCCACCAGCTGGCGGATGACCTGGAGCAGCCCCTGCTGGTCGAAGGCGGCCTTGCCGATGTAGGCGTCGGCGCCGGCCTCCAGGCCGCGCGCGCGGTGCTCGGAGGAGTCCAGCGAGGTCACCAGGACCACGGGGAGCGCGGCGAAGCGCTCGGAGGCGCGGATCTCCTGGCACAGCTCGATTCCGCCCATGCGCGGCATCTCCACGTCGGTGACCACCACCTCGATCCCGCCCTGCTGGAGCCGCGTCCAGGCGTCCACGCCGTCGACGGCGACCACCACCTCGTAGCCGGCCGCTTCCAGCGTGCTCTGCTCCAGGGTGCGGGTGGTGATGGAGTCGTCCACCACCAGCACGCGGTGCCGGGCGGGGGGCGCCGCGTCCGCCCCGGTCCCCGCCAGCGGCTCCCCGCCGGCGAGCGCGCCGGCGGCCTCCACCAGGCTGGCCGGGCTGAGCACCAGCGCCACCTCGCCGGTGCCCAGGATGGCGGCGCCCAGGAGGTGCGGGAGAGGCCCCTCGGGGCGCTCCAGGGGGCGCACCACCACTTCCAGCTCGCCCAGGGGCTCGTCGACCACCGCGGCGAAGCGGCGGCCGCCCGCGCGCAGCAGCGCGGCCACCAGCGGGGCGCCGGGGTCGCGCGCCTCGCGCAGCGGCGGGCCCAGGATGCGGGCGAGGGAGGCCACCTGCACGGGGACGTCGTCGAGCACGGCGAGGTCGCGGCCGTCGGCGCGGTGCACCGCCCCGGGGGCGATGCGGACCAGCGCGTCCACGGCCGAGGTGGGGAGCGCCAGCAGGTGGTCGCCCACCCTCACCAGCAGCGCGCGCAGCGTGGCGAGCACCAGCGGCGTTTCCAGCACGAAGGCCGCCCCGCCGCCCGTGGTCCAGGTGACGTCCAGCGTGCCGCGGACGCGCTCGGCGGCGGCGCGCACGGCGTCCAGCCCCACGCCGCGCCCGGAGATGCGGGTGGCCTCGGTGCGGGTGCTCAGCCCGGGGGCGAAGAGCGTCCGCGCCAGCTCGCGCTCGTCGGCGGGGACGGGGAGGCCGCGCCGCTCCAGCGCGGCGCGCACGGCGCCGGTGTCGATCCCCCGGCCGTCGTCCTCCACGGTGACGGTCATGCGCTCGCGGTGAAGCGCGGCGGAGACCGTGAGCGTCCCCGCGCGGGGCTTGCCGCGCGCTTCGCGCTCTTCCGGCGGCTCGATGCCGTGGTCCACGGCGTTCCGCACCAGGTGCAGCAGCGCCTCGCGGAGCCCCTCGATCACCCCGCGGTCGGCCTGCACGTCGCCGCCGCGAACGACCAGCCGCACCTCCCGGCCCGCGGCCGCGGCCACGTCGCGCGCCACGCGCGGGAGCGCCTCGCACGCGTCGGCGAAGGGGCGCAGGCGCAGGCGGCGGACGCGCTCGGTGAGCTCGTCGGTGACCTGCCCCAGCTCCCGCGCCTCGGCGGCGGCCTCGGCGGCGAGGCGGGCGGCCTCGCGGGCGGCGTGGCGCAGTTCCTCGCCCGCGGCGGCCAGCCCCTCGGCCACGGCGGG
>JBEVLE010000409.1:0-2685 GCA_040509335.1 Longimicrobiaceae bacterium
GCGTGAGGGATTTCGGCCCGAAGGGGCGAGACCGCGCGGCTGTTTGCGCGGGCTCGACTCCGTTGGGCTGCGTTGTTTGCAGCCCTACGGAGCCGAAGCCCGACCCCGGCGCCAGCCGGGGGCACGCCCGCACCCGCCGTCCCGCTGTATGTAGCTCTTTGCCGGGAACCAACATTGCAGTGCCGCTCCGCTCGCCGACCGTGAAAAGAAATCCGGGGGACGGAGGAAACACGATGATGCAGTCGTCGGAACGTTCGGTCTCGGTGTGGGAAGCCACGCGTCCGCAGCGCCAGACCACGCCGCTGCGCGGGGAGGCGGAGGCGGACGTGTGCGTGGTGGGGGCGGGGATCGCGGGGATGACCGTGGCCTACCTGCTCGCCAGGGCCGGGAAGCGCGTGGTGGTGCTGGACGACAACGCCGTGGGCGGAGGGGAAAGCGGCCAGACCACCGCCCACCTGGCGAGCGCGATGGACGACTACTACCACGTGATCGAGAAGATCCACGGGGAGCAGGGCGCCGCGCGGGTGCACGAGAGCCACCAGGCCGCCATCGAGCGGATCGGGGAGATCGCGGCGGCGGAGGGGATCGAGTGCGAGTACGAGCGGGTGGACGGCTATTTCTTTTTGGCGCCGGGCGACACCCCGGAGCTCCTGGAAAAGGAGCGCGCCGCGGCGGTCCGGGCCGGGCACGCGGACGCGGAGGTGGTGCCGCGCATCCCGGGGCTCCCCTTCGACAGCGGGCCGGCGCTGCGCTTTCCGCGGCAGGCGCAGTTCCACCCGCTCCGGTACCTGGAGGGACTCGTCGCGGCCATCGAGAGGCTGGGCGGGCGCGTCCACACCGGCACGCACGTGCTGGAGATCAAGGGCGGAGACCGGCCGGAGGTGCGCGGCGAGGGGTTCGCGGTGCGGGCGGGGGCGGTGGCGGTGTGCACCAACTCGCCCATCAGCGACCTTTTCACCATGCACACCAAGCAGGCGCCCTACCGGACGTTCGTGATCGGGGCGCGGGTGAAGAGGGGCGCGGTGCCGCACGGGCTGTACTGGGACACGCTGGACCCGTACCACTACGTGCGCCTGGCGCCGCTGGAGGGCGACCCGGAGCACGAGATGCTGGTGGTGGGCGGCGAGGACCACAAGACCGGGCACCACGACGACGCGGACCGGCGCTACGCGCGCCTGGAGGCGTGGACACGCGAGCGCTTCCCGGTGGAGGGGGTGGAGCTGCGCTGGTCCGGGCAGGTGATGGAGCCGGTGGACTCCGTGGGCTTCATCGGGCGCGACCCGGGGTCGGGGATGGACAACGTGTACCTGGCCACCGGCGACTCGGGGCAGGGGATGACGCACGGCACCATCGCGGGGATGCTCATCTCCGACCTGGCGCTGGGGCGGCCCAGCCCCTGGGAGGAGATCTACGACCCGGCGCGGAGGACGCTGTCGCGCGAGTCGGTGAAGGAGTTCCTGGCGGAGAACCTGGACGTGGGGGCGCGCTACCTGGAGTGGCTGCGCTCCGGCGACGCCTCGGCGGAGGGGATCGCGCCGGGGACGGGCAGGGTGCTCCAGCGCGGCACGCAGCGGATCGCGGCGTACCGCGACGAGTCGGGCGCGCTCATCGAGCGCTCGGCGGTGTGCACGCACCTGGGGTGCATCGTGCACTGGAACACCGAGGAGCGCAGCTGGGACTGCCCCTGCCACGGCTCGCGCTTCGCGCCGGACGGCGAGGTGCTGAACGGACCGGCGCCGTACCCGCTGAAGCCGGTGGAGCCGGCCTCGCCGGAGGTGGCGCGATGAGCCGGGTGCGGGTGGTGATCCTGGACATCGACGGCACGCTGATCGACAGCAACGAGGCCCACGCGCAGGCCTTCCTGGACGCGGCGGAGGAGCTGGGGCTGGAGGTGCCGGAGTTCCGCGAGGTGTGGCGGCGGATCGGGATGGGCGGGGACAAGCTGATCCCCCAGGTGTGGGGCTTCGAGAAGGAGAGCGAGCAGGGCGAGAAGCTCAACGGCCGCAAGGGCGAGATCTTCCGCGAGCGCTTCCTCCCCACGCTGCAGCCCACGCGCGGCGCCCGCGCCCTGCTGCACCGCATGCGCGACGACGGCATCAAGCTGGTGATCGCCACCTCGGCCGACAAGGAGGACCTGGACGGGCTGCTGGAGCGCGCCGGGGTGCAGGACCTGATCCAGGAGGCCACCACGGGGAGCGAGGTGGAGGCGTCCAAGCCGGACCCGGACATCGTGCACGCCGCCCGCGACGAGGGCGGCTTCCCCGCCGAGCAGACGGTGATGCTGGGCGACACGCCCTACGACGTGGAGGCCGCCAACCGCGCCGGGGTGCCCATCATCGCGGTGCGCTCCGGCGGCTGGGGCGACGCGGACCTCCAGGGCGCCGTCGCCGTCTACGAGGACCCCGCCGATCTGCTGGAGCACTTCGACGAGTCGGCGGTGGGGCGGGGCGGCGGTTAGGACTGCGTTTTACTGCGGGTTTGGGCGTGCCCCCGCTGGCGCGGGGTCGGGCTGCGGCTCCGTAGCAGACGAAACAACCGTCTGCAACGGAGGCGAGCCCCGCCAAACTGCCGGCGGGTCTCGCCGCTTCGCGCTCGCATCCCTCACGCGGGCATCGCGCTGGCGTCCGCGGGGGGGGGGGGGGGGGGGGGGCGGCCCCCCCCCCGCCGGCGCGCCGCGGGGGGGCC
>JBEVLE010000410.1:0-2752 GCA_040509335.1 Longimicrobiaceae bacterium
CCCGGACCGCCAAGGTCCGGGCCTGTCGTGCGTCCGCCCATGGACGGCCGCGGGCGGGCGCTTTCGCGCCCCGCGGCGCGCGTGCAGATTTCGGGCGGGCACGGCGGGGGACGGGCTCGGACGGGAAATCCACTGGAGCGGGGACTCACCATGGACGGAGCGGCGGTCCTGGAGCGCACGGAGGCGTTCGTGCGGGAGCGGATGCAGGGCGAGGGGACGGGCCACGACTGGTGGCACGTGCACCGGGTGCGCGCCGCGGCGCTCCGCCTGGCCGCGGAGGAGGGCGCCGACCCCTTCGTGGTCGAGCTGGCGGCGCTGCTCCACGACGTGGCGGACCACAAGTTCCACGGCGGCGACGAGACGGCGGGGCCGCGCGCCGCGCGGGAGTGGCTCGCGGGGCTTGGCGTGGACGCGGACACCGTGGAGCACGTGGCGCGCATCGTCGCGGAGCTGTCGTTCAAGGGCGCGGGCGTGCCGACGCCCATGAGCACCCCCGAGGGCGCGGTGGTGCAGGACGCCGACCGCCTGGACGCCATCGGCGCCATCGGGGTGGCGCGCGCCTTCGCCTACGGGGGGAGCCGCGGCCGGCCGCTGCACGAGCCCGGCGCCGCCCCGGAGGCGCACGCCACCTTCGCGGCGTACAGGGCCGGCGGCGGCCCCACCGTGAACCACTTCCACGAGAAGCTGCTCCTGCTGCGCGACCGCATGAACACCGCCGGGGCGCGCCGGGCCGCGGAGGCGCGCCACCGCTTCATGGAGGAGTTCCTGGAGCGCTTCCACCGCGAGTGGGACGGGGCGGACGTGGCCCCCGGCGGGGAGTAGCGCGGTGGAGCCGGTGCGCCTCGCCGGCGGCGTCCACCTCCTCCCCGGCGCCGTCAACAGCGCCCTGGTGGAGACCGACTCCGGCTTGCTGGTGGTGGACACCGGGCTGGACCGGGGCGCCGCCAACCGGATCGTGCGCGCCGCGGAGGCGCTGGGCCGGCCGCTGGTGGCCATCCTCAACACGCACGCCCACGCCGACCACCACGGCGGCAACGCCCAGCTGGTCCGCCGCCTGGGGATCCCGGTGTACGCCCCGGCCGTGGAGGAAGCGGTGATCCGCGAGCCGCGCTACGAGCCCGTGTACCTGTTCGGGGGAGCGGAGCCGGTGGGGGCGCTCGTCAACAAGTTCCTCCAGGCGGAGCCCTCGCCGGTGGACCACGTGGTGCGCCCCGGCGAACGGGTCGCCATCGACGGGCGCGCGCTGGAGATCGTGGACCTGGGCGGCCACAGCCTGGCGCAGGTGGGCGTGCTGACGGAGGGCGGGGCGGAGAGCGGCGTGCTGCTCGCCGCGGATTCGTTCTTCGGGACGGACGCGCTCGCCAGGCACGGCGTGCCGTTCCTGGTGGACGCGGAGCGTGCGTGGGCCAGCCTCCGGCGCCTGGCCGACCATTCCCCGGCGTGGTACGTCCCCGGCCACGGCGAGCCGGTGGGCGACGTCCGGGACGAGGTGTTCACCGCCAACTTCGCGGCGCTGGGCCTCGCCTTCGAGTGGCTGGGGGAGCGGCTCCGGTCGGTCCCCGCCGGCACCGAGGAGCTGCTGGTGGAGTTCGCGGGGGCGATGGGGATGCGGCTGACCGACCCCTCGACGTACGTCCTCAACCGCACCACGCTGCTCGGCTTCCTGGCGGCCATGGAGCGGCGCGGCGCCGTCCGGGTGGTGATCGAGGAAGGACGCTGGCTGTGGACCCCGCCGGAGTGAAACCGGGGGCGGGAGCGAGCCGTAGGGGGCGATGACGCTGGTCCCGCAATTCCTCACCGCCCCGGCTGCCCCCATGAACGCACCCACCGTCGCCGCCGCTTCCCTGGCGCTCGCCCTCGGCGCCACCGTCCTCCCCGCGCGCCTGGCCGCGCAGGAGCACACCTCCCCCCGCGACGCGGTGGTGGACGCGCGCGGTGCCACCCGGGTGCGGGTGGACGCCCTCGCGGGCTCGCTGCGCATCGAGGGGCGCGCCGGGCTGCGCGAGGTGCGCATCCGCGGGGTGGCCCGCGCCAACGACCGCAAGTACCTGGACGCCATGCGCCTGACGGCCGACCGCAGCGGCGGCGAGGTGCGGGTGGCGGTGGAGATCCCGGAGGTGAGGGGGTTCTTCGGGCGGGTGCAGCGGGTGGTGGACCTGGTGATCGAGGTGCCGGAGGGGATGGCGATGGACGTGGAGGATTCCAGCGGCGAGACGGTGGTCCGCCGGGTGGGCGCCCTCCGGCTCAGGGACAGCTCGGGGGAGCTGACCATCGAGGACGTGCGCGGCGACCTGGACGTGACCGACAGCTCCGGCGGCATCACCATCGCGCAGGTGGCCGGCGGCGTGCGGGTGACCGACAGCTCGGGCGAGCTGAGCATCCGCGACGTGCGCCGCGACGTCGTGGTGGACGAGGACAGCTCCGGCGAGATCGACGTCGTCGGGGTGGGGGGCGACGTGCTGGTGCGCGAGGACGGGTCGGGCGGGATCCGGGTGGACCGGGTGGGCGGGGACCTGACCGTGCGCGACGACGGCAGCGGCGGGGTGCAGGTGGGGCGGGTGGGTGGCACGGTGCGGGTGCCGCGGCGCTGAAGTCGTCTCGGCTTTTTACGGCGGGTTTGGGCGTGCCCCCGGCTGGCGCCGGGGTCGGGCTTCGGCTCCGTAACGCAGCAAACAACGCTGCGTAACGGAGTCGAGCCCCGGCGGAAACAGCCCCGCCGGGTCTCGCCCCTTCGGGCCGAAATCCCTCACGC
>JBEVLE010000411.1:0-5003 GCA_040509335.1 Longimicrobiaceae bacterium
CTGTCGCGGGCGGCGGCGGGGCCCAGCGGCCGCGGCCCGGCGCGCAGGTCCCAGAACACGCGGTGCGTGCCGGCGCTCCCCGGCGCGCGGAAGACGCGCACCGTGTCGCCGCGCACGTCGGTGACGACGACGCGGGCGCTGTCGCGCTGTCCGCCGCGGGCGAGGCGGTACACCAGCGACGCCCCGAAGGTCGGGTTCTCGCCCGTGAACAGCTTGTTCCCCGTGTTCCCGCCCTGGAAGGTGGGGGCGTACAGGTACGCGGGAGGGATCGAAAAGAAGTACGCGGGCCTCGCCGCCACGCTGTCGGCCATCTCCTGGAGCGGGGCCACGTCCACCACCCACACCGAGCGGCCGTGCGTGCCTGCGATCAGCTCGCGGTCGCGCGGGTGCACGCGCAGGTCGTGCACGGGGACGGTGGGGAGCCCGTTCATGAAGCGCTGCCACGTGCGCCCGCGGTCGGTGGACACGTACGCCGCCACGTCGGTGCCCGCGTAGAGCAGGTCGCGGTTGCGCGGGTCCTCGCGCACCACGTGCACGAACGCCGGGCCCTCCTTGGGGAGCCCGCCGGCGATGGAGCGGAAGCTGCGCCCGCCGTCGCCGGAAGCGTACAGGTACGGGGTGAAGTCGTTGGTGCGGTGCCCGTCGAAGGCCACGTACACGGTCGCCGAGTCGAAGCGCGACGGCTCGATCCGGCTCACGTACGTTCCCTCGGGGAGCCCCGGGAAGCGGCCGGTGAGCTCGGTCCAGGCGCCGCCGTCGTCGCGCGTCGTCCACACCCGGCCGTCGTCCGTCCCCGCCCACAGCACGCCGGGGCGCAGCGGCGACTCGGCGAGCGCGACCACGGTGCCGTACGTTTCCGCGCCGGTGGCGTCGCGGGTGATCCCGCCGGTGGTCTCGGTGCTGACGCGGATCTTGGCCATGTCCTGCCGGGACAGGTCCGGGGAGATGGGGACGAACACGTCGCCGCGGTTCACCGAGCGGAGCACCCGGTTCCCGCCCGCGTACACCACCGTGGGCGAGTGCGCCGACAGGAAGAACGGGGTGTTCCAGTTGAAGCGCATGGACCCCGCGGAATCGGCCCGGGCGCGCTCGCGGAGGGCGGCCAGGCGCCGGCTCACCTCGGGGGTGGCGGGGACCGTCGTGTCGCCGCGGGCGACCACCAGCGAGTCCTCGAACATCTGCCGCCGATTGCGCCAGTTGCCGCTGCGGATGGCGGTGCGCTCGCCGGTGCGCAGGTCCAGCCGCGAGATGTTGCCGCCCTGCGACTCGCTGTAGACGACGTCCGGGTCAGTGGGGTCGTTGGCGGTGTAGAAGCCGTCGCCGCCGCCCACGTTGAACCAGTCGGCGTTGGTGATGCGGTCGCGCGTGCGGCTGGGCCCGCACCAGGAGCCGTTGTCCTGCAGGCCGCCGCACACGCGGTAGGGCTTCTGCATGTCGTGGCTTACGGCGTAGAACTGCCCCAGCGGCAGGGTGTTTATGAAGTCGAAGGTCCCCCCGCGGTCCCAGGTGACCCCCACGCCGCCGTCGCTCCCCAGGATGAAGTGCTCGGGGTCGGTGGGGTCGATCCACATGGCGTGGTAGTCCACGTGCAGCCCGCGCCCGCCGGTGCGCACCGTCTTCCCCCCGTCGTCCGAGAAGCTGAACTGCGTGGCCAGCCAGTAGACGCGGTCCGGGTTGCGGGGGTCCACCCGCACCTGCGAGTAGTAGAACGGCCGGTTGTTGCGGTCGTTCATCCGCCGCCAGGTGCTCCCCCCGTCGTCCGAGCGGTACAGCCCGCTGGGCGACTTCTGGCGCGCCGTATCCCCCGCCGCGCGGCGGTATTCGGCGCGCGGCAGGGTGTCCGCCTCCACCATGGCGTACACCACGTCCGGGTTGCTGGGCGCGATGGCGATGCCGATGCGCCCCTTCGTGGTCGCCGGGAAGCCGCCGCCCCGCACCTCGGTCCAGCTGCGCCCCGCGTCCGTGCTCTTCCACAGCCCGCTCCCCGGCCCGCCGCTGCGCAGGAAGTACGGCCCGCGCACCCGCTCCCAGCTCGCCGCGAACAGCGTGCTGGGGTCGCGCGGGCTCATGGCCACGTCCACGAACCCGGCCCGGTCGCTGACGAACTTGACCCGCTGCCAGGTGGCGCCGCCGTCGGTGGTCTTGTACAGCCCGCGCTCCGGGTTTGCGCCCCAGATGTGCCCCAGCGCCGCCACGTACGCGGTGTTGGGGTCGGTGGGGTGCACCACGATCCGGCCGATCGCCTCCGTCCGCTCCAGCCCCACGCGCGTCCAGCTCCGCCCGCCGTCCGCGGACCGGTACACGCCGCCCCCGGGCGAGATGGAGTTGCGCGAGTCCTCCTCGCCCGTCCCCGCGTACAGCACCTCCGGATCGGAGGGGGCGACGGCCAGGTCGCCCATGGAGATCACCGCCTCCCGGTCGAAGACGGGCTGGAAGGTGGTGCCGCGGTTGGTGGTCTTCCAGATCCCGCCCGCCGCCGCGACGACGTAGAAGGTCTTGGGGTCGGTGGGGACGCCCTCGATGTCGGTGACGCGCCCGCTCATGTTGGCGGGGCCGATGGAGCGCCAGCGGAAGAGCGCGAGGGAGGCCGAGTCGAGCGGGGTGGTGAGCTGTGCGTGGACCGGCGCGGCCGCGAGCAGGAGCGCCGCGGCCGCCAGCGGGGGAAATCGCATCGCGTTCCCTGACGTGCGGGTGGAATACGGGCCATCGCCGCGCGGGGGCCGTGCGCGCCGACGTACGGGGGATGCCAGGAACATCTTACGCGGCGCGCCAGCCCCGCGCCATGGCTCCGCGGGCACCCCGGGATCCCGGTTATTTGCGCAGGTCGTCCGCGTAGGCGAGCACCTCCGGGTCCGCTTCGGGGATCTGCGGGTCCATGCGCTCCAGCGTGTCCGCCACGATCCCCGCCACCAGGAAGTCGCGGACCGTCTTGTCGTCCGCCGGCACCACGTACCAGGGCGCGTGCTCCGTGCTGCAGCGGGCGAACACGTCGCGGTACGCGGCCGTGTACTCGTCCCAGAGCATCCGGTCCTGCAGGTCGGTGGGATCGAACTTCCAGCGCTTCTCCGGCTTGTCCAGCCGCTTGAGGAGACGCTTGCGCTGCTCGCCGCGGGAGATGTGCAGGAACAGCTTGACCACGACGATCCCGTTGCCCGCCAGGATCCTTTCGAAGTCGTTGATCTGCTCGAAGCGGCCCCGCCACACCTCGTCCGGCACCAGGCGCCGGACGCGCGCCGCGAGCACGTCCTCGTAGTGGGAGCGGTTGAACACCCCCACCTGCCCGAACCCCGGGACCGCGCGGTGCACGCGCCACAGGAAGTCGTGCTTGCGCTCCTCGCCCGCCGGGGCCGCGAACGAGGTGAGCGCCATGCTCTGCGGGTTCACCGCCCCGAAGACGCGGCGGATGGTGCCGTCCTTGCCGCCGGTGTCGCGCGCCTGGAGCACGAACAGCGCCGCCCGCTTCCCCTCCGCGTACAGCGCCGCCGCCGCCTCGTCGATGCGCTCCAGCCGCGCGGCGAGCTCCTCCTTGAGCTCGGATCCGTCGGGGACGCCGTCGGGCGGAGCGGCGTCGCGGTCGGACAGGTCGGGGACGGCGTCGGGGTCGACGGGGCGCAGCATGGGCTCGTGGGGGTCGGGGTGCACGGGAGCGAGCGGGACGCCGGCCATGTCCGCAGCATGCGCGCCAGCGGGGACGGCGGGGCGGATTTCGGGGGCGTGTCCGGTTTCGTCCGGTTTCCGCGCATGACAGGGTGGACGGGACGAGCTCCCGCCCGGCGCGGGACCTCGCCCGCGCCGACCCCATCTTCCCGGACCGGAGGGATTCGCACCATGATCCGCAGAACCGCACTCCTGCGCGGCGCGCTGCTGGCCGCCATGCTGTCATCTGCCGCCGCCTGCGCCGACGCCGTCACCGACGCCCCCGGCGCCGCCCCGGCCGCGCCCCGCGCCGACGTCGCCGTCTCGGCGCTCGCGTCGGTCAACATCCGCAGCCTGATCGACACCGTCACCAACACCATCATCGCCGACTCCACGAACCAGTACGACGTGCCCACGGCGACCCACACCACCCACTTCCGCACGGCGGTGGACCGCGTGCTCGCCGGCCGCGTCGCCGGCGCGGACTCGCTGCTGGACCCGTACGCCTACGACGTGTACTCCATCCGCGACGCCACCAGCGGCGACTCCATGGTGGTCTTCCGCGAGCGCAAGGCCGCCGGCAGCACCAAGGTGGCGCGCGGCTGGGGGACGTACATCTTCAACCCGGCCCCGGCGCGGCGGGTGGACGTGCACGTCAACCACCCCATCGACGACCAGCACACCGAGGACATCGGCTCCGAGCTGTTCCGCGACGTCAACGGCCGCTGGTTCATGATGGCGGGGGCGCGCCGCCTGGCCAACTTCAACAACGACGCGGACGTGGCGCACCAGGCCGGGAGCGTGTTCAACCAGATGCACACCCGGGTGGCCGCGGCAAACGTGCGCACGGTGTCCATCCACGGCTTCCGCGAAAGCAACAACACCAGCCTGCCGGACGACGTGGACCAGGTGCTCAGCAACGGCGCCTCCGCCGCCAGCGGCACGCCGGTGTACGGCACGGCCGAGCCGGCGCTGCGCACGCGGCTGGTGAACGGCGGCTTCGTGGCGGGGCTGTTCAACGTCACGCCCGGCTACAGCGTGCTGGGGGCCACCACCAACGTGCAGGGGCTGCACTCCAACAACAGCTTCGGCTTCGGGCGGTGGATCCACGTGGAGACCGAGAAGAACGTGCGCGACGACACGGTCGCGTGGAGGTCCATGAACACGATCCTGCGGCAGTGGATCATCGACTTCCCCACCTGACGGATCTGCGGCGGGACGGATGGACGGCTGGATCCGGGCGTGACCCCCGCTGGCGCGGGGGTCGGGCTTCGGCTCCGTAGCAGACGAAACAACCGTCTGCAACGGAGTCGAGCCCCGGCAAACTGCCGCCGGGTCTCGCCCCTTCGGGCCGAAATCCCTCACGC
>JBEVLE010000412.1:0-3496 GCA_040509335.1 Longimicrobiaceae bacterium
GCGTGAGGGATTTCGGCCCGAAGGGGCGAGACCCGGCGGCAGTTTGCCGGGGCTCGACTCCGTTACGCACGGTTGTTTCGTGCGTTACGGAGCCGAAGCCCGACCCCGCGCCAGCGGGGGCACGCCCGAACCCGCCGTAATAAAGCCGTTCAGCCGTCGCCGTTCAGCGATGGCGGAGCGCGCAGAGGAAGCCGGACGACGAACACGCTGCCGCGTCCGACCTCGCTGCTGGCGCTGACCTCGCCGCCCATGAGGCGCACCAGCCGGCGCGTGACGCTCAAGCCCAGCCCGGTGCCGCCGGCGGTGCGCGTGGAGCCGGTGTGCGCCTGCCAGAACGGCTCGAACACGCTTTCCAGGTGCTCCGGCGCGATCCCCACCCCCGTGTCCGCCACCCGGAACACCACCTCGCCCCCCACCTCCTCCACGGCCAGCGACACCTCGCCGGAATCGGTGAACTTGATGGCGTTGCCCAGCACGTTGATGAGCACCTGCCGGATCTTGCGGGCGTCGCTCTCAAACGTGTCCGGGAGCGCGGGCGCGTGCACGGCGAAGCGGAGCCCCCGCGCGGCGGCCAGCGGCTCGGTGAGCGCCATGACCTCCTCCACCAGCGGCGCCAGCTCCACCGGGGCCGCGTCCACCCGCTCCTCGCCCGCTTCCAGCCGCGAAAAGGTGAGGATCTCCTCGATGAGCCCCAGCAGGTGCCGCGCGCTGATGCCGATGCGCTCCACCTTCTGCCCGGCGGCGGCGGGGATGGGCTCGGGGATGCCGGCAAGGAGCAGGTCGGCGTAGCCCATCATGGCGTTGAGCGGGGTGCGCAGCTCGTGGCTCATGGTGGCAAGGAAGTCGCTCTTCACCCGGTTGGCGCGCTCGGCCTCGGCGCGGGCGTACTGCTCGGCCTGGAAGAGGCGCGCGTTGTCCATCGCGACCGAGGCCCACCCGGCGATCCCCACCGCCAGCCGCTCGTGCCGCTCGGTGAACACCCCCGCCTCCGCGTGGCCGAAGAAGAGCCCGCCCAGCACGTTGCCGGCGTGGGACACCACCGGCACGGCCAGGTACGACGTGACGGGGAGGTGGCCGGGGGGCATGCCGTGGTACGGCGCCATGTGGCCGTAGCGCGGGTCCTTCCTGATGTCGTCGCTGCGCACCACCCCCTCGCCGTGGAAGGTGGGGGCGAACACCTGCGTGGAGCGCGGCATGGGGAAGCGGGAGAACGCCTCTCGCGGGACGCCGGAGATGGTGAACAGCGTGTACGCCTCGCCCGCCTCGTTCACCACGTTGTAGAAGAAGGCGCCGAACTGCGCGCCGGTAAGCTCGGTGGCGGCGTCGGTCACGTCCTGCACCACCGTTTCCAGGTCCAGCTCCGCCGCCAGCGACTGGCCGATGCGGTGCAGCGTTTCCACCAGCTTGGCTTCCTCGCGGCGCGCTTCCTCGGCGGCGCGCTGCTCGGTCACGTCCAGCGCCATCACCCCCACCCCGGTGACCTCGCCGTCCGGGGTGCGCACGGGGAAGTAGCTGACCACGAAGTGCCCCGGCTCCCCCGGCCGGGTGGGGCGCGGCCCGCTCACCTCCAGGCTGCGCACCGCCTCGCCGCTTTCCAGCACGCCGCGGTACACGGGCTCCAGCACGGGCGCCAGCTCCGGGACCACCTCCTCCAGCCGGCGGCCGATGGCGTCGGCTGGCGACACGCCGTCGATGGCCCCCAGCGCGTCGTTCATGCGCAGGTAGCGCAGGTCGCGGTCCAGGTAGCCGGCGGCGACGGGGGCGGCCTGGAAGAAGGCGTCCAGCAGGGCATGCGACTGCTCCGCGGCGCGGGTGCGCTCGGCCAGCTCCACGTTGGCCATCTGCAGCTCGTCGTTGACGGCCTCCAGCTCGGCCTGGGCGTCCTCCAGCAGCATGGCCTGGTGCTCCGTTTCCTCGGCCTGCTCCTCGGCCAGGCGGCGCCCGCGCACCAGGTCGGTGACGTCCACCCCGAAGGCCATGATCCCCGAGACCGTGCCGTCCGGGTCGGGGAGCGGCTGGTAGACGAAGTTGAGGAAGCGCTCCTCCATCTCCGCCGCCCCCTCGCGGCGCAGCCGGATGGGCACCTCGGTGCCCACGAACGCTTCCCCGGTCTCGCGGACGCGGTCCAGCAGGTCCACGAAGCCCTGCTCGGCCACCTCCGGGAGGAGCTCGCGCGCGGGCCTCCCCACCACCGGGCGCCCGTCCATGAGCCGCGCGTACGGCGGGTTGAACAGCTCGAAGACGTGGTCCGGGCCGCGCACCACGGCGATGTACGCGGGGGCCTGGCGGAACACGGTGCGCAGGCGGAAGCGCTCGGTCTCCAGCTCGTGCAGCAGCCGCTCGCGCTCGGCGGCGGCGCGCTTTTCCCCGGCGATGTCGCGCACCTCGACGATGGTGCCCAGGGTGCGCTCGCCGTCGCGGATGGGGCTGGCGGTGAAGGCCACCGGGTAGAAGTGCCCGTCGCGGTGGACGAACACCTCCTCGCCCTGCTCGCGCATGTTCTGCGGAAAGGCGCGGTCGATGGGGCACTCCGCCAGCGGGTAGTGCGAGCCGTCGGGGCGGGTGTGGTGCACCACGTCGTGCAGCGGCCGGCCCTGCACCTCGGCCAGGGTGTAGCCGGTGAGCCGCTCCGCCGCGGGGTTCATGTAGGTGCAGAACTGGCGCTCGTCCATGATGAAGAGCGCCAGCGTCGCGTTCTGGGCGATGGTCTCCAGCTGGCGGCCGAGCTGGTCGGCGCGGGCGGACGCGTTGTCCGGTGCGGGCGGCGCGGGCTGCTCGGGTGGCGTCATCGGCCGGTCGTCTGCACGCAGGCTGCGGGTTGTGGGGTTCGGGCTGTCTCGTGGATGCGCCCCCTTCCGCAACGTTCGTGCTCCGGGACGGGGTTGATGGGGTTGAAAAGGCATTTTACGGCGGGTTTGGGCGTGCCCCCCGCGGGGCGCGGGGGTCGGGCTTCGGCTCCGTAGGGCTGCAAACAACGCAGCCCAACGGAGTCGAGCCCCGGCAAACTGCCGCCGGGTCTCGCCCCTTCGGGCCGAAATCCCTCACGCGGGGCTCGCGCTGGCGTCCGCGGGGGCCCCCCACCCGGCTCGCCTCCCCCGTGCCGGGGGAGGGAAATTTCCATGCTGACGGTCCTCAGTTTGGTCGTGTCGTGCTCCTTGGAGAAAGCAGGACCGTTGCCGCTCGCCCGATTGGCGCTTAACGTGCTCTCGCCAACTTGTGTCCGCAACCTAGCGGGCAACCCCACACACGGAGGACGTCATGAGCCGTTCGTTCATCCACCTGCGCCGGGCGCTGTTCGGCACCTCCTGCGCAATCGTGTTCGGGTTCGGAGCCACCCAGGCGCTCCCGTGGCCTTTGCCACCTGGGGGGCTCAACGCGGACAATTGCACTGAGTGGTACTGTGACGCTTATTGCCTGGAAAACTTCGGTGAGGGAGGGGGTTGCTTTCGCCAGGGCTGTTTGTGCACCTAAAGATGCCAACCCGGCCCCACACGAC
>JBEVLE010000413.1:0-4903 GCA_040509335.1 Longimicrobiaceae bacterium
GGCACCGCGCAGGCCACGTAGCGGCCCCCCGCGTCCGTCCACGCCACCGCGCGGCCCGCCGGCGCCGTGCCGGCCGCCCCCCAGGTGAGCAGCACCGGCGTCCCCGGGGGCGGCGGCGCTCCCTCCGCCCGCACCGTCCCCGCCACCACTCCGGTGCCCGCGCGCCGCTCGGCCGGCGAGCAGCGCGCCGCCAGCACCGTGGCCAGCGGGGGAAGGGCCAGCCCCACCTCGTTGTCCGCGCCGCGCCGCAAGTCCACGGTCATGGGAGGGGCGGAGTATTCCAGCGAGTCGGCGCGCGGGTGGGAAAAGACCACGCTGAAGCGCCCCTCCGACACGTCGGCGATGCGGAAGCGGCCCTCCGCGTCGGTCCGCGCCTCCACGGCGGTGCCCGCGAGCCGCACCTGCGCCCCCGCGAGCGGCGCCAGGCGCGTGCTGTCGAACACCACGCCGGCGAGCGACGCGCGCTGCGTGGAGCGGATCAGCTCCCCCGCCAGCGAGCGCACCTCCAGCACCTCCCCCGCCGCCTCGCGGATCCCCGCCATCCGGCGCCGCTCGAAGTGGTTCGCCCCCACCTTGAGGGTGTCCGCCCCCACCACGGGAACGCGGATGCGCCAGCGGGGGACGATCCACTCGCCCGAGGGGAGCCGCTCGAACTCCACCCGCCCGCCCA
Source organism: Longimicrobiaceae bacterium (assembly GCA_040509335.1). Taxonomy (GTDB): domain Bacteria; phylum Gemmatimonadota; class Gemmatimonadetes; order Longimicrobiales; family Longimicrobiaceae; genus JAFAYN01. The sequence continues at coordinate 671 of JBEVLE010000413.1, forward strand.
GGCGGCTCGTGGCCCCGCGCAGCTCCAGCCCCGTGTACTCGAACTCCAGGTGGCGGAGCTCCGCGCTGCCCGGGTCCAGCCACAGGGCGCCGCGCACGTCGGGGAGGCCGCGCCCCCGCACCGGCTCGAAGGCCAGCCCCACCAGCGCGCGCGTCTCGCCCTCGCCCGGCTGCACGCGGAAGCAGTGCGTGTCCAGGAACTCGTCCGAAAGGAGCACGGCCGCGTCCGGGGCGAAGTACGCCGTGGAATCGCCCTCCTGCCGGGAAAAGCCCTCGCGCGCCAGCCGCTCCGCCGGGACGCTGACGAACGGGCTCCCCGCGAAGCCGGTGAGGCGCTCCCCCTCCTCCGCCTGCACCCGCAGCGCCACGTCCAGGGTGCGCACGTGCCGCTGGATGGTGTAGCGGAAGCGCCGCCGCGACTCCGTCCACGCCGCGGCGCCCAGCGCCTTGCGCGCCTCCTCCCACAGCGCCGCCGTGGCCTCGCCCGCCTGGGCGAGCGCGGCGCAGCGCCGCTTCTCCGCCTGCACCACCAGCCCCTCCAGCTGCACCGCCCGGCTCCCCATCTCCAGCCCGTGCGTCACCGTTTCCCCCGCGCCCAGCCGCAGCGCCGGGGAGCGCGCCGCGGCGAAGCCCACCCGCTCCGCCCGCAGCGAGTAGCTCCCCGGCCCCGGCGCCTGCACCAGGAAGGCGCCCGCCGCGTCCGTGAAGCCGCCCCCCGCCTGCTTTCCCGCCGCGTCCAGCAGCACCACGAACGCGCCCGCGACGGGGCGCCCGCCCACGCTCTCCACCAGCTCGCCGCGCACCGCCTGCGCGTCCAGCGGGCGCCCCGCGAGCAGCAGCCCCGCGGCCAGGACCAGGTTCTTGCAGATAGCCATGCGCACGACCGGGAAGGAAAACCCGCGGAGGAGCGCCCCTCGCGAGGGCGCATTCAGGACGGTGGGAGAACGATGCGGCACCCGAACCCGCCGAAGCACGGAGAGCCCCACCCGTCCGGAGGGGCTCCCCTCACCCGCCCTCAACCCATCATCCCTCGGTCACGTACTCCGTACTCCGTACTGCCGTTCACTGCGGCCGCGTCCACACCGCGATCACCCCGCACGCCGAGGTGCGGCGGTTGAACTCCGGCGGCACCTGCGACGCGCCGCGGTACACCTCCAGCCCCTCCACGTCGCCGGCGGAGATCTCGTCGATGTTGAAGCCGGGGCCGATGAGCTGGCCGTCCACGAAGTACTGCACCGGGCAGGGGCGGCTCCCGGTGCGCGTCATGGACACGTAGGCGTCGCCGCGCATCCCGTTGGGCCGGAAGCTGAGCCCCGACACCGAGCGCAGCGCGTCGCTCAGGAAGTGGGGCCGGCGCCGCTCGATGTCGGCGCGGGTCAGGAAGGCGCCCAGCCCGTTCCTGCGGCGCCGGTCGAAGCCGTTGCGCTCCAGGTACTCGGCCCCCCAGTCGCGCCGCTTGGCGTCCACGCGGATCGCGGCCACCGGGATCGCCACCACCTCCAGGTCGAAGGCCACCGGGGTGGACTCGCCCGCCCGGAGGTCCACCAGCTTGAGCCGGGTAGCGTAGCCCAGGCGGCGCACCTCCACCGTCTGCACCCCCACCGGGACCCCCACCATGCGCAACCGGCCGGCCGCGTCGGTGGTGGCCGCGATCCCGGTGCCGACCACCGACACCTGCGCCCCCATCACCGGCTGCCCCGAGCCCTGCGAGGTGACCGACACCACCAGGGCGGAGGAGCCCTGCTGGGCGCGCGCCTCCCCGGCCGCGAGCGAGCACAGGGCGGCGAGGCCGGCGGCGAGGAGCCGGAGGGACGAGCCTGCGGGGAGCGCGCTCATGGCGGGGTGGGGTGCAGGGTGAGGGACGGGCCCGCGCACAGGGAAGGATGCGGCGAAAACCGGCCCCGGTCAAGGATTTGGCGGCAGCTTCCCGCGCTCCTCCCCCGCCTTTCTGCGCAGGTCGTTGACCAGCTGGTGGCTGCGCCGCGTCGTTTCCGGCTCCCGGAAGCGCGGGGCGAGGCGCAGGACGATCTCCACCGCCGTGTCCAGGTCCATGCGGTGCCCCGGCGACACGTACACCGGCTTCACCCCCGTGCGGGTGCGCACCGCCATCCCCACCGTTTCGCCGCGGTGCACCAGCGCCGCCGTGGAGCCCCGCTCCTCGCCGAGCGGGCCGTGCGTCCCCACCAGCACCGACTTTGCGCACCCGATGGAGGGAACCCCCAGGAGGAGCCCGCCGTGGCACGCCACCCCGAAGCGGCGCGGGTGCGCGGTCCCCTGCCCGTCGAACACCAGCACGTCCGGCTTTCGCTCCAGCTTCTCCCACACCGCCATGATGGGCGGCAGCTCGCGGAAGGACAGAAACCCCGGCACGTACGGAAAGGCGAGCTCCGTTTCCGCCGCCCCCGCCGCCACCGTTTCCATGGATTCCGTGTCCAGCACCACCACCCCCGCGTACCCGCGGGTGGCGAAGCGCTCGAACGACATGTCCGCCCCTCCCGCCAGCCGCGGCGCGAAGCCCGGCGGCGGCTCCAGCACCAGCTCGCGGCGCAGCTCCTCCTGGATGCGCTTCGCCTCCACCGGCGTCACGTCCCACCCGTGCTCCAGCATTCTCGCCTCCTCGCCCATGGTCCCCGCGGTTCCCGCCCCCACCGGGCGCAAGCCGCGCGCCGCGGCCCCTGGCCGGCTCCGCGGGAGCCCCGTAGTTTTGCGGACGCCACGCCGCAGGCCTCCCCCCCGCCCCACGACCCGGAGGTCCCCGCATGACGCACGACGCCCCCGCCGGGCCGCTCCTCCGCGAGCAGGTCGACTACTACCGCGCCCGTGCCGGCGAGTACGACGAGTGGTGGGAGCGGCGGGGCCGCTACGACCACGGCCCCGGGTGGAACGCCTGCTGGCGCGCCGAGGTGCAGGCCGCGCGCGACGCGCTGGCGCGCTTCCGCCCCGCCGGCGAGGTGCTGGAGCTGGCCTGCGGCACCGGGTGGTGGACCGCCGAGCTGGCCCGCCACGCCGACCGCGTCACCGCGCTGGACGCCTCGCCCGAGACGCTGGCCCTGAACCGTGCCCGCGTGGGGGGCGCCCACGTCCGCCACCTGCGGGCCGAGATCTTTTCCTGGCGCCCCGACCGCCGCTACGACGCGGTGTTCTTCAGCTTCTGGCTGTCGCACGTGCCGCCGGAGCGCTTCGACGCCTTCTGGGACACGGTCCGCGCCGCGCTCCGCCCCGGCGGCCGCGTGTTCTTCCTGGACTCGCTGCGGCCCGAGACCCCCGCCGACCCCGACGGCAGCGGCGGCATCGTCGCGGTGCGCACCCTGGGCGACGGGCGCGCGTTCCGTATCGTCAAGGTCTTCTACGACCCGGCGGAGCTGCGGGCGAGGCTGTGCGGCCTGGGGTGGGAAGTGGAGGTGGGGACCACCGGCGAGCACTTCCTGGTGGGCTCCGGCGCGCCCGCCGCCGGGGAGGGCGCCGCGTGAGCGTCCCCGGCCCCGCGTACCGCGTCCACACCCCGCGGCTGGTGGTGCGCTGCTGGGACCCGCGCGACGCGGCGCTCCTGAGCGGCGCCGTGGAGGCCAGCCTGGAGCACCTGCGCGCCTGGATGCCCTGGGCCGCCGCCGAGCCCAAGGGGCTGGACGCGCGCATCGCCGACCTGCGCCGCTTCCGGGGCAACTTCGACCTGGCCGAGGACTTCATGTACGGCATCTTCGACCGCGCCGAGGCCCGGGTGCTCGGCGGGACGGGGCTGCACACGCGCGCCGGGGAGCGCCGCGAGATCGGCTACTGGATCCACGCCGACCACGTGGGGCGCGGGCTCGCCACGGAGGCCGCGGCCGCGCTCACCCGGGTGGCCTTCGAGGTGGAGCGGGTGCGGCGCCTGGAGATCCGCTGCGACCCGCTGAACACGCGCAGCTCCGCCATCCCCGCAAAGCTCGGCTTCCGGCACGAGGCCACCCTGCGCGCCGACGCCGTCGCGCCCGACGGGGGGCCGCGCGACACCATGGTCTGGGGGCTGCTCGCCGACGAGCTTCCCGGGTCGCCCGCCCACGAGGCCGTGGTGGAAGCGTTCGACGCGGCTGGACGACGGATTCTTTGACGGCTTGACTGCGAGTTTGGGCGTGCCCCCGGCTGGCGCCGGGGTCGGGCTTCGGCTCCGTAACGCACGATAAAACTGTGCGTAACGGAGTCGAGCCCCGGCAAACTGCCGCCGGGTCTCGCCCCTTCGGGCCGAAATCCCTCACGC
>JBEVLE010000414.1:0-6508 GCA_040509335.1 Longimicrobiaceae bacterium
CGCGCCGCACCAAAAGCGAGGTACGTGCCCTCCACGAAAAATCCCAGGCCGTTGCGTCGCAACGACCTGGGATTTTCCTCGTTCGGCGGGATGTGCGCCCGTGGGATTCACCGTCCCGCAAACGGACACCTCACGGGACCTCGTCCCGCCGTTGCCATTCGCAGGCTGTCCCCTGTCCCCTGTCCCCTGTCCCCTGTCCCCTATTCCGTCCGCAGCGCCGTCATCGGGTCCACGCGGGAGGCGCGGCGCGCGGGGAGCCAGCTCGCCAGCAGGGCGACGGCGGCGAGGAGGAGGGGGACGGCGAGGAAGGTCGTGGGGTCGGTGGCGCTGACGCCGTGGAGGAAGCTGGCGAGGAGCCGCGTCGCGGCGAAGGCGGCGGCCAGGCCCAGCGCCACGCCCACGGCCACGAGCACCAGGCCCTGCCGCAGGACCAGGCGCACCACGTCGGCGGCGGTGGCGCCCAGCGCCATCCGCACCCCGATCTCCTGCGTGCGCTGCCCCACGTGGAACGCCAGCACCCCGTAGATCCCCACCGCCGCCAGCACGAGCCCCAGCAGCCCGAACACCCCCACCAGCACCGCGGCGATGCGCTGCGGGAACAGGCTCATCCCCACCATCGCGGGGAAGGGCATCGCCTGCTGCAGCGGCACGTCCGGGTCCAGGGCGGCCATCTCGCGGCGCACCGCCGCCAGGGTGGAGCCGGGCTCCGTCCGCGACCGCACGAAGAGCGTCAGGCGGTCCACGTCCTGCTGCGCCATCGGCAGGTACACGTAGGAGACCGCGTCCTCGCCGAGCTCCTGGTACTTGCCGTCGCGGGCCAGGCCCACCACCTCGTGCTCCTCGTCGAACACCCGCAGCCGCTTGCCCACCGGGTTCTCCCCCGGCCACCAGCGGCGGGCCAGCGTCTGGTTGACCACCACCACCGGCGGGGCGCCCTCCCGGTCGTTCGCGGTGAAGCCCCGGCCGGCCAGCAGCGGGATCCGCAGGGCGCGGAAGTAGCCCGCGTCCACCTCCATGTAGTTCGTGTTCGATTCCCGGCGCCCCGCCACGTCCGGCGCCACGGGGCGCTCCCGCGTGTCCACCGTCGTCGTCAGCAGGTTGCCGCTCATGGGGGCGAACTGCGCCGCGCCCACCGCCTCCACCCCCGGGAGCCCCGAGAGCCGCTCCACCGCCTGCGCGTGGAACGCCCTGCCGCGCACCGAGTCGAACCCCTGCGCCCGCAGGTTCAGGTCGGCCACCACCACCCCGTCCGGCTCGAAGCCCAGGTCCGTCGCCAGGGCGCCGCGCAGCGCCTGCACGAACAGCCCCGCCGTCACCAGCAGCAGCAGCGACATGGCGAGCTGCGCCACCACGAAGGCGCTGCGCAGCCGGGTGCGCCCCGCCCCCCGGCCGCCGGACGTCTCGCGGAGCGCGGGGAGCACGTCCGGGTGCGACGCCCGCAGCGCCGGCGTCAGCCCGAAGCCCACCCCGGCCACCAGCGCCAGCAGCAGCGTGAAGCCCAGCACCCGCAGGTCCGGCCCCAGGTCCAGCGCGATGCGCTGCTGCACCGGCGGCTGGAAGGCCGAGATCAGCTTCGACAGCCAGATCGCCAGCAGCAGCCCCCCCGTTCCCCCCACCACGAACAGCACCAGGCTTTCCGTGAGGAGCTGGCGCACCAGGCGCCCGCGCCCCGCCCCCACGGCCAGCCGGATCGCCACCTCGCGGCGCCGCGTCGTGGCCCGGGCCAGCAGCATCCCCGCGACGTTGGTCCCGGCGATGAGCATCACCAGCCCCGCCGTGGCCAGCAGCATCGACATGAAGCCCAGCACCGCCCCCCGCGCGTCGGGGGGCAGCCCCGTGAGCGGCTCCAGGCGCACCCCCACCGCGGGCGCGTCGCGCTCCAGCTCCGGCGCGATCCCGCGCGCCGCCGCGCCCATCGCTGTCGCCGCGAGCTCCTGCGGCACCCCCGGCTTCAGCCGCCCGAAGAGCGTCAGCCACACGTGGCGCCCCCGCCCGTAGGTGGCCTCGTCCGGCTGCCGGTTGAGCCGCGGGTACATCGCGATGGGCACCCACACGTCCGCCTGCACCCCCACGAACGTCCCGCCGAAGCCGCGGGGCGCCACCCCCACCACGGTCACCGGCTGCCCGTTGAGGTGAAGGGTCTGCCCCAGCGCCGAGCGCTCCCCCCCGAAGCGCGTCCGCCACAGGTGCTCGCTGATCACCGCCACCGCGGCCGGGCTCCCCGGCCGGTCCTCGTCCGCCCCGAAGAAGCGCCCCGCCTCCGGGCGGATCCCCAGCACCCCGAAGTAGTTGCCCGAAGCGTAGACGCCCATCACCGCCTCCGCCTGGCGATCCGACCGCAGCGCCAGGTCGCCCATCCCCTGCGCCGCCAGCCCCGCCAGCACCCGCCCCGAGGCGTCGCGCAGCTCCGCGTAGCGCGGGTACGAGTACGAGGTGACGCCGAACGACTCTCCTCCCGTGCTCGGCCGCCGCAGCTCCTCCACCTGCACCAGCCGCCCCGGCTCCGACACCGGGAGCGGGCGCAGCAGCAGCGCGTTCACGAGCGTGAAGACGGTGGTGGTCGCCCCCACCCCCAGCGCGATCGTCAGCACCGCCGTCACGGCGAACCCGGGGCTCTTGAGCAGCGCGCGCAAGCCGTAGCGGAGGTCCTGGAGCAGGGTGGTCATGTCGTGTCGTTTAATGGATGTTGGGAGCTGCGTGTTCGGGCGTGCCCCCGGCTGGCGCCGGGGTCGGGCTTCGGCTCCGTAACGCAGCAAACAACGCTGCGTAACGGAGTCGAGCCCGCGCAAACAGCCGCGCGGTCTCGCCCCTTCGGGCCGTAATCCCTCACGCGGGGTGGCGGCGTGTGCCACGGACGATAAACCCGGGGCCGCCGCGTGGCAACGCCCCGGGATCTCATCTGTCCCTCCAACGCGTGGTCCGCCCGTGGGATCGGCGTCCCACGGGCGGACCGTTCCGGCGTCCCGCGAATCAGCCGGGATTCCGCCGCGCGCTCAGGTCACGCCAGCTCGAAGCCGTGCCGCTCCAGCTCCGCGGCCACGGGGCTGCGCTCGTCGCGCACCACCTGGCCGTCGAACAGGTGCACCGAGCGCTCGGCGTGCTGCGCGTAGCGCGGGTCGTGCGTCACCATGCAGATGGTGGCACCCTCGCGGTGCAGCTCCTGGAGCAGGCCCATCACCGCCTCGCCGTTGACCGAGTCAAGGTTCCCCGTGGGCTCGTCCGCCAGCAGGATCAGCGGCTTCCCGGCGATGGCGCGGGCCACGGCCACGCGCTGCTGCTGGCCGCCGGACAGCTGCGACGGGTAGTGGTTGGTGCGGTGGCCCATCCCCACGCGCTCCAGCGCCTCCTGCACCCGCTGCTTGCGCTCCGTCCCGGACATCCCGCGGTAGGTAAGCGGCAGCTCCACGTTCTCGTACACCGTCAGGTCGCCGATCAGGTTGAACGCCTGGAAGATGAAGCCGATCTCGCGGTTGCGGATCCGCGCCCGCTCCGCCGCCGAAAGCCCGGAGACCGGGCGGCCGTTGAGGCGGTAGGTCCCGTCCGTGGGCGAGTCCAGCAGCCCCAGGATGGAAAGCAGCGTCGTCTTGCCGCCGCCGGAAGGGCCCGCGATGGCCACGTACTCGCCGGAGCGGATCTCCAGGTGCACGTTGGCGAGGGCGTGCGTCTCCACCTCCTCGGTGAGGAACACCTTGCTCACGCCCTCCAGGTGGATCAGCGGCTGCTCGTGGTTCTCCATGGGTCGATTTCCTCGGGTTGGGAGGGAGTTGGGAGGGCTACTTGTTGAGGCGGACCCGGTCGGCCGAGTCCCACTGCGACATGTCGGACAGGATCACCACGTCTCCGGGTTGGAGTCCACCCTGCACTTCGATGGTGCTGGCCGACCCGCGCCCCAGCCGGACGTTCACCCGCACCGCCTCCTTGCCGCCTTCCACCAGCTTGAAGAGGCCGACGGTGCTTTCCGGCTGGCCGTACGCCGGGCGGCCCACGTACATCACGTTCCTCAGGTGCTCGATGTCCACGGTCCCGTCCACGCTCAGGTCCGGCCGCGCGCCGCGGGGGAGCGCCCCCTCCAGCGCCACGTCCACCGTCACCGTGCCGTTCTGCGCCGCCGGGTCGATGCGGACCACCCGCCCCTTCACGATCCCGTTGCGGGTGTCGATGGAGGCCGGCTGGCCCACCGTGACGTCGCGCACCTGCGTTTCGGGGATGCGCAGCACCGCCTTGAGCCGGCCCGGCTGCACCACCCGGGCGAGCGTCGCGCCGGAGTTCACCCACTGGCCCATCTCCACCGGCAGGTCCTGGAGCACGCCGTCCGTCCCCGCGCGCACCTGCATGGAGGTCACCTGCCCCCGGTGGAACGCCACGATCCCGCGGAGCATCTCCACCTGCGCCTGCTGCGCGGCCACCTGCGTCTTGGTGGACTCGCGCAGGAAGCCCAGGCGCTTGCGCTCCACCTCCAGCCGCGTCTGCAGCTCCGCCCCGCGGTCGCGCGCCTTTGCCACGTCCATGGGGGCGGCCAGCCCGCGCGAGGACAGCCCCTCGTTCACCTCCGCCTGCCGGAGCGCCTCGCGGTATTCCGAGTTGACCGTGGCGATGGCGGCCTCCTGCGAAAGGATCTGGTTCTGCAGCGTGGCCCGCAGGTTCGCCAGCTCCGACTGGGCGGCCACCAGCTGCCGCTGCGCCTCCAGCGCCTGCCGGTCCACGTCCGGGTTGCTCAGCTCCAGGATCACGGTGCCCGCCGTCACGGCGGTCCCCGGCTGGATCAGCTTCCGCTCCACCCGTCCCTGCGTCACCGCCGACACCCAGCGCACCTCCTCGGCGGCCAGCGTCCCGGGCCCGCGGACCTGGCGGAGCATGTCCCCCTTGCGCACGGTGTCGGTCCAGAGCGTACCCCCTTCCACCGAGGGGGCCGCGGGCTTCAGGTTGGAAAGCGCGAGCGTGACCAGCACCAGCGCCGCCAGGCCGACGCCGCCGAAGATCCAGCGGCGTCGCTTGCGGGTCGATTTGCGCGGAACGTCCAAGGGGATGTCTCCTGCTTTCTATGAACAGAGTTGAAAAAAGGTTCGTGCGCTGCGGCTCAGGCGGCGGCGCGCCCGCGGCGCGATTCCTCCGCGAGCCGGTCCACCGCCCGCGCCAGGTCGTCCAGCCCGCGCTCCATCGCCGCGAAACGGCTTTCCAGCGCGTCGGCGTCGCCGCGGGCGCCGGCGGCGCGGACGCGGGCCACCGAGTCCAGCAGCGGGCGGATCCCGTAGCGGGCGGTGATCCCCGCCAGCGGCACCAGGAGCACGGAGCCCCCCATCCAGATGGCGGCGAGGGCGGTCAGGTCTACGTTGAAGTCCGGCATCGTCCGTTCTCCGGGCGTGGCGTGGTCGAGTGGTCGGGAGGGTCCGGGCGCCGTCGGCCCCTGCATGGCGGGGCGGGCGCCCCGCTCGGCCGGTCGGCGGTCGCGCCTCTACAGGACAAGTAGCGTGCCCGCTGGAGGGATCGCGCAAGTACCTGTCGCCGGGCGGTTTGGGCGGGTTTCGCCACGGGTGGGAGGGGGCCGTTTTGCCCGCCTGTGGGAATCCGCGTCCCATAAGCGGACACCGCGTGGGCGGCTCGCGGCCGGCCTCGCGTCGCGCGGGGCACGGGGGTTGCGCTTTGGCCGCGTGCCGCCCACACTCCCCGGGCCCGCGAACGCGGCCCAGGAGATCACGTGCATCAGGAGACAGAAGGGGATGAAGAGCGCACAGGCTGACGAGCGCTTCGACGCGCTCGTCGCGCAGGTCCACGATTGGGTGGAATCCGCCGTGGCGCTGGACGCGGGTCACTTTCCGAGCGAGCTGCTGAGCGACCTCCAGGACCTCATCGAGGAGCTGAAGACGTTCCTCGAGGACGAGGGTGGGAGCTACGAGCGCAAGGACGTCACCGAGCTGTTCGTGACGCCGGAGATGGCCGAGGTGATCCAGCGCTTCCCCCGCGTCCGCCGCCTGATGGAAAGCTCGTGGGGCGCCCAGCTCACCGAGCTCATCGAGGAGGAGGGCGGCGGCTTCGAGGGCTTCGAAGACGATGACGACGACGACTAGCGGGCCACGGCGCCCCCGTGGGTGAGGGGCGCCGGACCATTCTCGTCGTGGACGACCAGCCGGACGAGCGCACCATCCAGCGCGCCATGCTGACCCACCTGGGATACGAGGTGCGGGAAGCGCCGGACGGTGCGGCCGCCCTCACGGTGGCCGTGGAGGCCCCGCCCGACCTGGTCCTCCTGGACGTCGCCATGCCGCGCATGGACGGCTTCTCGGTGTGCCGCGCCCTCCGGGCGGACCCGCGCACCGCCGCGGTCCCCGTGCTCTTCTTCACCGCCTCCGTGGCGGGCGACATGGCGCAGATGGCGGCCGCGGCGGGGGCGCAGGGGATCCTCGCCAAGCCGGTCGACCCGCGGGTGGTCGCCCGCGAGGTCGCGCGCGTCCTGGGCGAGCCGCGCGGGTGACCGCGGCGGCGCCCGGCAGCCAGGGGTCCACCCGCCGCG
>JBEVLE010000415.1:0-5071 GCA_040509335.1 Longimicrobiaceae bacterium
GCGTGAGGGATTACGGCCCGAAGGGGCGAGACCCGGCGGGGCTGTTTCCGCCGGGGCTCGACTCCGTTACGCAGCGTTGTTTGCTGCGTTACGGAGCCGAAGCCCGACCCCGGCGCCAGCCGGGGGCACGCCCGAACCCGCCCTCATCCGTTCCTTCCAGCAGCAAATCCCTTCCAGAGCACCTCGACACACACCGGTGCTTGACAGTGTGTTGTATTAATGCTACTATCCGCGCCATGAAAGCAAAGGGCCGCTCGCAGAGCACACGATCCGGGGACGGGTCCACCATCTACAACCGCATCCCGGTGCTCCGCGCCGAGCGGGGACAGTCGCGGCAGGACCTGGCGGAGGCGCTGGGGGTCAACTACCAGACCATCGGCTACCTGGAGCGCGGGGACTACAACCCCAGCCTGGAGCTGGCCTTCCGCATCAGCGAGCACTTCGGCCTCCCCATCGAGGCCATCTTTTCCCGCGACCCGTTCCGCCCCCTCAGCGAGGAAGTCTACGGCCGGGCCACCGGCACCTGACCCGCGGGACTTCCTCCACACGAACCCACCGCAACCACCCATGGCGACTCTGATCGGCGAGGCCGCGAGCCACGTCACCACCCGCACCCGGCGCCGCGCGCTCGTCGCCGTGTCGTACCTGAGCCTGGCGGCGTCGGTCGCCGCCGTGCGCTCCACCCGCGGGGCCAGCGGGACGTTCCTGGGGGGCGCGGCCACCGTGCTCCTGCTGGCGGCCGTGGCGGCGTACCTGGTGCTGCTCCACCTGACCCACCACTCGCGCACCAACCCGCCGGCGCTGCTGGACGAGCGCGGGCTGGCCGTGCGCGACCAGGCGTACCGGCGCGCGTACGGCATGGCGTGCTGGCTGGTGGCCGGGGGGCTGGCGTACGCGTGGGCCGCCACGCGCTGGGGGTGGGGGTGGATGCCGGCGGACCACCGCGACTGGGCGGGGCTGCTGGCGATCGCCTGCTACCTGCTGGTCTCCTTTCCGCCGGCGGTGATCGCCTGGACGGAGCCGGACCACCCGGTGGAGGACGCCGAGGACGAGGCGCGGGAGCGCGAAACGCTGCGGGGGGTCCCGCTCCCGCCGCTGCGCCGGCGCCTGATGCTGGGGCTCGCGGCGACGGCGGCGGTGCTGGCGGCGGCGCAGCTCGCCGGGGCCGGCGTGGTGCCGGACCGCTACGGCGACACCCTGGCGGGCGTCGCCACCGGGCTGCTCTTCGGGGCGGCGCTGCTGTGGGGCTGGCGGCGGCGCGGCGAAAAGAACCCGTAAACTCTTGACGGCCCACGGGCCGGGGGGTAGCCTTCCCGCCGGCACCGGGCCACGGTGTCCGCCCCCCCCGCCGGACCCCGGTCTCCAGGCAAGCTCGGTTCGTGACCCGACGTTGTTCCGCGGTGCCGCGGGAGCTGCCGCGCGCTGCACCCTTTTCCCCTGTGGAGGAGTCATGCTTCAACCCAATCGTACGGGACGGCTGCTCGCCGCCGCGCTCGCCCTCGCGGCGGCGCCCGTGGCCGCGCAGCAGCGGACGTCGGTGGACATCCCCTTCGAAAAGTACACGCTCGACAACGGGCTCGAAGTCATCCTCGCCCCCGACTCCACGCTTCCCACGGTGGCGGTGGACCTGTGGTACAACGTGTCCAGCCGCGACGAGCGCCAGGGGCGCACCGGCTTCGCCCACCTGTTCGAGCACATGATGTTCGAGGGGTCGCAGAACGTGGCCCGCGGCGACCACGTGGCCCTGCTGCGCTCGGCCGGCGCCACGGACCTCAACGGCACCACCAACGAGGACCGCACCAACTACTACCAGGTGGTCCCGCCCAACCGCCTCAACCTGGCGCTGTGGCTGGAGGCGGACCGCATGCGCTCGCTGAACGTGACGGCCGAGCAGCTGCGCGTGCAGCAGGAGGCGGTCAAGGAGGAGAAGCGGATGCGGATCGACAACGTCCCCTACGTCTCTTCCGTGTACCACGCCCGCTACACCGGCCCCTACAGCCCGGAAAGCTGCTTCGCGTACGGGCACACCATCATCGGGAGCATGGAGGACCTGAGCGCCGCCACGCTGACGGACGTGCAGGACTTCTTCCGCACCTACTACGCGCCCAACAACGTCACGCTGACGCTGGCGGGCGACTTCGACCCGGCGCAGGCGAAGGAGATGATCCGGGAGTACTTCGGGAGCATCCCCCGCTCGCCCCGGCAGGCCCCCACGGTGCAGTGCACCCAGCCCTTCTCGCGCTTCCCGGCGCGCGACACCATCCGCGACCCCAACGCGAGCCTGCCGGCCTACCAGGCCGTGTACGGCACGGTGGAGGCTTCGCACGCGGACAGCTACGCCCTGGAGCTGCTGGGCTCCATCCTGGGCGGCGGCGAGAGCTCGCGCATCCAGCAGCGGCTGGTGCGCACCGAAAAGGCGGCGCAGGGCGCCAGCGCCGGCGCGCAGCAGCGGCGCGGCCCCGGCCTGTTCGTGGTGTTCGCGGTCGCCAACCAGGGAGTGGCGGCCGACCGGCTGGAGAAGCTGGCGGACGAGGAGATCGCCAGGGTCCGCGACGGCGGGGTCACGGCGGCCGAGCTGGAGCGCGCCAAGAACCAGCTCCGCGCGCGCAACATCCGCGCGCTGCAGACGTCCATCGGCCGGGCCGAGGCGCTGAACCGCTACGAGTTCTTCCTGGGCGACGCCTCGATGATCCGCAACGACCTGGACAAGTACATGGCGGTCACGCGCGAGGACGTGCAGCGCGTCGCCCGCAGGTACCTGGACCCGCAGAACCGCCTGGTCGTCGTCACCGCCCCCGCCCGCGCCGCGAGCCGCTAAGGAGCCGAACGTGAAGCCATTCAACGCACGCCTGTTCGCGCTCGGGGCGCTGGCCGCCCTGGGCGCCTGCTCCACGGCCCCGGCCCCCGCGGCGGCTCCGGCCCCGGCCGCCGCGCCCGCCGACACCGCGCCCGCGGCGCCCGCCGCCCCGGCGAGGGTGGCCCCGCCCGCGCCCATGGAGGCGCGGGCCATCCGCTTCCCGCAGTACACCGAGACCGCGCTCCCCAACGGGCTGCGGCTCCTGGTGGTGGAGAACCACCGGCTGCCGGTCGCCAACGTGAGCCTGTACGTGGAGTCGGGCGCCGCCAACGACCCGCGCGGCAAGCTGGGGCTGGCGTCGCTGGCCGCCGACCTGCTGGACAACGGCACCGCCCGCCGCAGCGCCCGGCAGATCGCCGAGGCCATCGAGAGCGTCGGGGGCACGCTGAGCACCGGCGCCGACGCCGACGCCGTGTCGGTGTCCTCCGGCGTCCTCGCCGACCAGCTCCCGCTCGCCTTCGACCTGGTGAGCGACGTGGCGCTGCGCCCCTCCTTTCCCGCCGACGAGCTGGAGACCAGCCGCCGGCAGGTCCTTTCCGGGCTGCAGGTGGCCCTCGGCGACGCGGGCCAGATCGCGCAGCGGCGCATCGCCCGCGAGATCTACGGCGCGGACCACCCGTACGGCGTGGCGCCCACCCCGGAAACGGTGCGGGCCATCACCCGCGCCGACCTGGTGCAGTTCCACCGCGCCCACTTCACCCCCGGGAACGCGTGGCTGGTGGTGTCCGGCGACGTGACCCCGGCGCAGGTGCAGGAGCTGGCCCGCCGCCACTTCGGCGCGTGGCAGGGCGGCGCCGCCCCCGAGCCCACGCTGACGGCGCCCGCCCTGCGCGACCGCGCCGGCATCGTGCTGGTGCACCGCCCCGGCTCGGTGCAGTCCAGCATCCGGGTGGGCCACCCCGGCATCACCCCGGACAACCCGGACTACTACTCGCTCCAGGTGCTGAACACGATCCTGGGGGCGGTGTCCACCTCGCGGCTGGAGCGGATCATCCGCAGCCAGCACGCCTGGACGTACGTCGCCCGCTCGTCGTTCAACCGGCCGGAGGGGCCCGGGACCTTCGTGGGCTACACCGAGGTCCGCAACCCGGTGACGGACAGCGCGCTGGTGGAGATGCTGAGCCAGTTCCGCCGCATCCGCGACGAGCCCGTCGCGCAGGACGAGCTCGACGCCGCCAGGAACTTCCTGGTGGGCTCGTTCCCGCTGCGCTTCGAGACCGCATCCGCCACCGCCGGCCAGATCGCCGGCGTGCGGCTGCTTGGCCTTCCCATCGGGAGCCTGCAGCAGTACACGGAAAAGGTGGCCGCCGTCACCCCCGCGGAGGTGCAGCGGGTGGCGCGGCAGTACCTTCACCCCGACCGCGCCGTCATCGTGGTGGTGGGCGACGCCACGCAGGTGCTGAAGCCGCTGGAGGCGGTGGCCCCCGTGACGCTGGTGGACGTGGAGGGGCGTCCGCTGGACCGCTCCGCGCTGGAGGTGCGCGCCTCCGCCGACCGCTTCGAAGGGTCGCGCCTGCGGCCGGCCACGCTCACCTACGCCATCGTCGCCGGGGGGAACACGGTGGGCACGGCCACCACCACGCTGGCCCGCGACGGAGCGGCCTGGGTCGCCACCCAGACGGTGCAGGCGGGCCCCACCAGCACGCGCACCGAGGCGCGATTCACCGGCGACTTCACCCCGGTCTCGGGCAAGACCAGCATGACCGCCGGCGCCATGGCCATGGAAAGCGACGTGCGCCTGGAAGGCGGGCGGATCCGGGGCAGCGCCAAGCTCCCCGCGCAGATGGGCGGCGACAAGACCATCGACGCCGAGGTGGCGGCGGGGACCCGGCTGCCGGGGATGGAGCCCTGGATGCTCGCCGTTTCCGACCTGTCGCCGGGGAAGACCATCGGCTTCGGCACCTTCAGCCCGCAGACCGGCGCCGCCACCGCGGTCGCCTTCAAGGTGGTGGGCGAGGAGAAGGTGACCGTGCCCGCGGGGACCTTCGACGCCTACAAGGTGGAGCTCACCGGCCCCACGACCGCGACGCTGTGGGTGCGCAAGGACGCACCGCACATCACGCTCAAGCAGGCGCCGCAGGGGCAGCCGGTGACGGTCGAGCTGCAGTCCATGCAGTAGTGTCTGGGCGGGGGCCGCTCCGGAGCCGGACGATACTGCCGTCCGTCTCCTGCGCGGGCTCCGGGAGCCAGCCGAAACTGCCCGGCTGTCTCCCT
>JBEVLE010000416.1:0-10429 GCA_040509335.1 Longimicrobiaceae bacterium
GCGTGAGGGATTACGGCCCGAAGGGGCGAGACCCGGCGGGGCTGTTTCCGCCGGGGCTCGACTCCGTTACGCAGCGTTGTTTGCTGCGTTACGGAGCCGAAGCCCGACCCCGGCGCCAGCCGGGGGCACGCCCAAACCCCGCAGTTCAGTCCCCTCGTCCGCCGCCTGCGATCCGAGAAACACCCTCCACCAGGCGAGCCACGTCGTCCTCGTTGCAGTACGGCGCCACCCCGGCGCGCACCAGCCCGCCCCCCTGCACGATCCCCAGCCCCTCCGTGACGCCGGTCGCGTAGAAGTTCCCGCTCCACGCGCAGACGCCCTCGTCGCCGAGCCGGCGCGCCACCTCGTCCGCGTGCACGCCCCGCACCGTGAAGCCGGCGGTGGGGGTGCGGGGCGCGCCCCGCGGCGGCCCGAAGACGCGCACGCCGGGGATCGCCTCCAGCCCGTCCAGGAGCAGGCCGAAGATGCGCGTCTCGTGCTCGCCGATGCGCTCCATGGCGGCGCGCAGCGCCTCGCGGCGGGTGGGCGCGGGCTCCGGCGCCAGCGAGGCGATCCAGTCGATCGCCGCCGCCACCCCGGCCATCCCCTCGTGGTTCATCGTCCCGGTCTCCCAGCGCTCGGGGAGGGTGTCGGCGCAGGGCGGCACCTTGTACGGGAGCAGCGCCTCCATGTGCTCCGGCTTTCCCCAGAGCAGCCCCGCGTGCGGCCCGAAGAACTTGTAGGCCGAGCAGGCCAGGAAGTCGCACTCCAGCGCCCGCACGTCCACCAGGCGGTGCGGCGCGTAGTGCACCGCGTCCACGAACACCAGCGCGCCCACCCGGTGCGCCATCTCCGCCACCCGTGCCACGTCGCTGACGGTGCCCACGGCGTTGGACGCGGCGCCCACCGCCACCAGCCGGGTGCGGGGCCCGAGCATCTCTTCCAGCGCGCCCAGGTCCAGCTGCATGGTCGCGGGGTCGAAGGGGACGCTGCGCACCACGGCGCCGCGGTCCTCCGCGGCGCGGCGCCAGGGCGCCACGTTGGCCTGGTGGTCCAGGTCGGTGACCACCACCTCGTCGCCCGGCTCCCAGCCGCGGCTCAGCGACCGCGCGAAGGCGAAGGCGAGCGTGGTCATGTTGGCGCCGAAGGCGATCTCCCGCGCCCCGCCCGCGCCCAGGAAGTCCACGGCGGCCTCGCGCGCCGCCGCGAGGATGGCGTCCACCTCCCGGCTGGTGGCAAAGGAGCCGTGCACGTTGGCGTTGTGCAGGAGCAGCGTAGCGGCCACGGCGTCCGCCACCTGCCCGGGCACCTGGCTCCCGCCGGGGCCGTCGAAGAAGGCGAGCGGCCGGCCGTCGAAGCGGCGCTCGAACACCGGGAAGTGGGACCGGACGGATTCCGCGAACGACTCGTTCATGCGCTGTGCGACCGTGCGACGGGTGATCGGGTGGAGAGGGGGAGCCACATCTTACCGCGGCGGCGGACCCGGCCGCCACCCTCCGCGCCGGGGGCGACGAAAGAGGGAGGGACCCGCGGCGGGTCCCTCCCTCTTCGAACTGCTCCGGCGGCTTCGAGGACGACGGCTCAGGACACGGCCCAGAACCCTTCGAGCGCCGCGCCGTCCGGGCTCTCGCGGAGCTTCTCGAAGGCGCGGTTGCGGATCTGGCGGATGCGCTCGCGGGTGACGCCGAGCAGCGACCCGATCTCCTCCAGCGTCCGCTCCTCGCCCTCGTCCAGCCCGTAGTACAGGTAGAGGATCTTCCGCTCGCGCTCGGTGAGGTACTTCTCGAACATGCGCTCCAGGAACTCGCGGCGCGCCTGCGACTCCACCTCCTCCTCGATCTCGTCCGCCTCGGCGCCGGCGAAGCGCTCCCCGAAGGAAGCCGAGTCGCGGTCGCCGCGGTCCAGCGGGGCGTCCAGCGAAAGCTCGCTGGCGGCCACCCGGCGCAGGGCGCGGATGGTGTCCACCGGCTCGCCCATCTCGTTGGCGATCTCCTCGTCCGTGGGCGAGCGGCCGAGCGACTGCGTCAGCGCGGTGTCCACCCGGGACAGGCGAACCAGGTTGGAGTTCTGGTTCAGCGGGATGCGCACCGAGCGCGTCTGCTCGGCGAGCGCCTGGAGCACCGTCTGGCGGATCCACCACACGGCGTAGGAGATGAACTTCACCCCCTTGTCGGGGTCGAACTTCTTGACGGCCTTGAGGAGGCCCTCGTTGCCGATGCAGACCAGCTCCGCCAGCCCCAGGCCGCGGCCCTGGTACTTCTTCACGTAGGAGATCACGAAGCGCAGGTTGGCGGTCACCAGGCGCTCCGCCGACTCCTTGTCGCCCGCCCTGGCCTTGCGGGCGAGCGCCCGCTCCTCGGCGGGATCGTCGATCAGCGGGTACTTCTCGACGTCGTGCAGGTACTGGTCGAAGGAGTCAAGCGCACGGGAGCTCAGGAACATGGGTTCGGCTCATCCAGGGAAAAAAAGATGAGAGCAGGAGCCTCGTTGGCGTGCGAGGCCCTCTGCTCTCAGATCAACCGGTGCCGGCGTCTTGTCCTAGAAAAGACAAATTCATAACCGAGCAATGTAAGCCGCCCCCCCTTGAAAGTCAAACTTTTTGTGCCCGGTCCGTCGCCGGTCGTGGACGGTCCCTCTGTCACCCCAATCTAACGCCGTTGTTCCCGAACGGGAACGTTCCCGCGCCCTACGACAGGCTGCCGAACGCGAGCGCCGCGTTGATCCCCCCGAACCCGAAGGAGTTGGACACCGCGCGCCGCACCGGGACGCAGGCGCCCTCGCCGGTCACGTAGCTGAGATCGCACCCCTCGCCCGGGCTTTCCAGGTTGAGGGTGGGCGGGATCCACCCCCGCTGGATGGTCAGCATGGAGATGGCCGCCTCGATCGCGCCGGTTGCCCCCAGGCAGTGGGCGTGGTACCCCTTGGTCCCGCTCACCACCACGCGGTCGGCGTGCTCGCCCATCACCTCGCGGATGACCCGGCTCTCGGTGGAGTCGTTGAGCGGCGTGGACGAGGCGTGCGCGTTGACGTAGTCCACCTCCTCCGGCCGGATCCCGCCGGTGCGCATCGCCGACCGCATGGCGCGTGCCGCCTGGCTCCCGTCGGGGCGCGGGGCGGTCATGTGGTGGGCGTCGTTGGAGGTGCCGTAGCCCAGCACCTCGCCGTAGATGCGGGCCCCGCGGCGGCGGGCGTGCTCCAGCTCCTCCAGCACCAGCGTGGCGGCGCCCTCGCCCATCACGAACCCGTCGCGGCCGGCGTCGAAGGGGCGCGAGGCGCGCTCCGGGTCGTCGTTGCGGGTGGACATGGCACGGATGATGGCGAAGGCGCCGTAGCACAGCGGCGCCAGCGGGGCCTCCACGCCGCCGGACACCACCACGTCCGCCTCGCCCTCGCGGATCAGCCGCCACCCGTCGCCGACGGCGATGGCGCCGGAGGCGCAGCTCATCCCGTTGGTGGAGTTGGGCCCGGTGAAGCCGAACTCGATGGCCACATTGCACGAGGCGGAGCCGTTGAACACCGCCAGCGCGAGCATGGGGTCCACGCCGCGCACGCCGTGGGTGAGGTACGAGTTGAACTGCCCCTCGCCGTACGCCACCCCGCCCAGCGCGCTCCCCATCTGAACGCCCACGCGGTCGGGGTCCACGGAGGCGGGATCGAGCGCCGCGTCCGCGAGCGCCATCCGCGCCGAGGCCACGGAGAACTGGGCGTAGCGCTCCATGCGCCGCGCCCGGCCGCGGTCCATGTAGTCGGTGGGCTCGAAGTCGTCCACCTGCGCGGCGATGTGCGAGCGGAAGGGCGTGGGGTCGAAGCGCGAGATGCGGCGCACCGCGGACTCGCGCCGCTGCAGCCCCTCCCACAGCCCCTCCACGCCCGTGCCGATGGGCGTGATGCAGCCGATCCCCGTCACCACGACGCGGCGCGGGGTGTTCTCGTCCGACGGATCCCGGGTGGTGCCCCTCATGCGCTCCCTGCGTCCTTGCTCGCCGTGTGCCCAAGAAAAACGGAAGACTCGCCGGCATCGGTACCGACGAGTCCGCACTACGTTCCAGGTGAAAAGGGAACAGGGAATCCCTACACAGCCCTTCCGCCTCCCAAGGGAACAGGGAACAGCCAGCCCGACGACGCCGTTGCAGGCTATTCCCTGTGCCGCTGCACGCTACGCGTGCACCGTTACAACCCTGTTCCCTGTTCCCTCTCCGCCGCCCTCCGGATCCCGGCCAGCGTGCGGCTCGCCACGTGGTGGATGAACACGGGGCCGATCACGGCGCTGCCGATCGCGCGGCGCGCCGGGGCCGGGAGCGGCCAGCGCGGGCCGGTGTCCCAGGCGTGCACGATGCGGACGAGGGTGGTGCCGTCGGCGCGGTCCTCGAAGGTCCACTCCACGTCCATCCCGGTGGTGACGCCGTCCACGTGGCGGTAGATGACCGCGGGGCGGGCCTCGTCCAGGTGCATCTCGGACACCCACCAGACGGGGTAGGGGAGCGGGCCGAAGTCGCGGCGGGCGGCCATCTCCACGCGCCCGGTGCCGAAGCCGTCCCTGCGCTGGAAGCGCACCCAGCGGTAGTGCGGGAGCCACTCCGGCCAGCGCTCCACGTCGGCGCCGGCGCGGAAGCACGCCGCCACGGGGGCGCGCATGGTGATCTCGTCTACGGTGTACACGCGCGGCTTCCGGGGTCGGGGCGGGGTGCGGCGGGCCCGGCGGGGATCACTCCGCCGCGCCTTCCCCGCGGCGGCGCCTGCGGAGCGCGCCGGCCAGCCCCGCGAGGCCGGTGCCCAGGAGCGCCAGGGTGGCCGGCTCGGGGGTGACGGTGGTGTCCAGGGTGGCGGCAAAGCCCTGCGCGTCGCGGGTGGGAGCCACGCTCCACACCGTCTCGCCCGGGCCGAGCCGGGGGTCGCGGCTGGACAGCGTCACCAGCTCCATCCCGGGCGACGCCGGCGCCTGGCCGCCGAAGGGGTACAGCTGGGAGTAGTCCTGGACGGCCACGCCGGTGTAGCCGGGCTCCGGCGGAGTGCCTTCCCACAGCACGAAGCCGACGTACCTGCCGGGGTCGAGCCAGATCCCCGGCGTGAACGGCCAGGGGGAGGAATGGAGCACCGGGGTGTAGGCGGGGCTCGCCCACAGCACGCCGGTGACCGCGCCGCTCGCCGCGTCGAACCCCGCGAGGAAGGCCCGGAACACGCACTGGCCGGCGTAGGCCGCCGATCCCTCCGGGTACGTCTGGCAGCGCTCGTGGTCCAGGCGCCACGACAGCAGGGTGCTTCCCGCGTCGACGGTGAAGGTTTCCCCGAAGCCGCCCCGCTCCACCATCACGCCGTCCTCGAAGCGGCTGCCGAAGCCGTCGACGGACCCGGTGATGAAGTTCCGGAAGTTGTCGTCGGTGATCCCGGCCGAGGGGTCGAGGGTGTACTGCTGGGCCGCGCCCACGGTCGGCGCGGCCCAGAGAGCGGCGAGGACGAGCATCCAGCGACGCCTCATGGCGCTGCCTCCGTGCACGGGGGTTGAAGTACGGGGGACGGGCGCTCCTACCGCGGGACGAACTCGTCCCCGCCCCGCAGCCCGCGGCAGAACGCGGCGATCAGGCGGGCGGCGGCGGCGAGGTCGTCCAGCGACACGATCTCGTTGGGAGAGTGCATGTACCGGTTGGGGATGGAGACCACCCCCGTGGCGACGCCCGCGCGCGACAGGTAGATGCCGTCGGCGTCGGTGGCGGTGTGCCTGGGGTTCGCCTGCATGGTGTAGGGGATCCCCTCCGCCTCGGCCGTCTCGGCAAGGCGCTCGAACACCAGCGGGTGGATGGCCGAGCCGCGCGCCAGGATGGGGCCGCCCCCCAGCCGGTGCGAGCCGATCTCCTTCTTTTCCATCCCCGGGCAGTCGGTGGCGAAGGACACGTCCACCACCAGCGCCACCTGCGGGTCCAGCGTGTAGGCCGAGACGCGGGCCCCGCCGCCACTGAAGCCGATCTCTTCCTGGGTGGTGGCCGCGGCGGTCACCTGCGCCGCGAAGGCGGGTCCGCCCTGGAGGAGGCGGAGCGCTTCCAGCACGATGAAGGCGCCGATGCGGTTGTCGACGGAGCGCGAGGCGATCAGCCCGTTGCCCAGCTCCACCAGGCGCGCGTCCACCACCGCCGGGTCGCCCACGCGGATTCCCCGCTCGGTGGCCTCGGCGAGGCTGCGGGCGCCCACGTCGATCCACAGGTCGGAGATCTTCGCCGCCTTTTCCTTTTCCTCGCCCTTGAGGAGGTGGATGGGCTTCTTGCCGACGACCCCGAGCACCTCGCCGCGGCGCGTGAGCACGCGGATGCGCTGCGCCACCAGGACCTGCGGGTCCCACCCGCCGATCCCGTCGAAGTACAGGAAGCCGTCGTCGTCCACGTGCGTGACCATCAGCCCGATCTCGTCGATGTGGCCGGCCAGCATCACGTGGGGGGTGCCCCCGGGGTTCAGGGTCGCGGCGGAGTTGCCGGCGACGTCGGCCACCACGGCGCCGGTGATCCGCTCCGCCTCTTCGCGCCAGATGCGCGCGGGCACCACCTCGAAGCCGGAGGGGCCCGGGGCGTCCAGGAGGCGCTTGAGGAACTCGAATGAGCTGTCTTCCATGCGGTGTGGATCGGGTATCGGGGTCCCGGGCCGAACCGGCCGGCGGGGGCTAGCGTGCCCCCGCGCCGTCCTCGGGAGTCGTGGAGGCCGCGGACGCCTGCGCCGCGCGGCGGGCGACCTCCGGGGTGTAGGCGTGGTACAGGTGCTTCACCAGCACTTCCGCGGCGTACACCTCCGGCGGAAGCTCCTCCAGCGCCGCGAGGGCGCGCAGCGCCTCCGCCTGGCGCGGGGTGAGGGACAGCGTGAGCCGCTCGCTCGCCATGGATCTACAGGGCTCCTTCCTCGCGCAGGGCGGCGGGGACGCCCTCGCGGACGGAGGGGTAGCGGGGGACCACCCCCAGCTCGTCGCGCATCCGCCGGTTGGAGCACCGCCGCGACCCGATGCGGCGCTCGAAGGCGCTCCCGGACAGCTCCTCGCGGATGTCGGCGCGCGACACCGCGGGCGGCAGCGGGAGCGCGAGCAGTTCCGCGGTCAGCTCGGCGTACTCGGCGCCGGTGACCGGCTCGTCGTCGCACAGCAGGTAGGTCTCGCCGGGGCGGCCCCGCTCCCAGGCGGCGATCAGCCCCTCCACCAGGTCGTCCACGTGGATGCGCGACACCCAGTGGTCCTCGTCGTCCAGCCGGCGGTACGCGCCGCGCTCCAGCCGCTCGCGCAGCGTCCGCCCCGGGCCGTAGATCCCCGGGACGCGGCAGATGCGGGCCGGGAACTCCCGCCCTCGCCAGGCGTCCAGGTACACCCGCTCGGCTTCCACGCGCGCTTCGCCCACCGCCGACGACGGGTTCACGGGGGTGGCCTCGTCGGTCCACTCCCCCCCGCGCCGCCCGTACACGGAGGTGCTGCTGACGTACACCAGCGCGCCGGGCGCGTCGTCGGCGAAGGCCCGCGCGACGTTGCGCGTCCCCTCCACGCTGTAGGCGTCCTCGCCGGCGACCTGGGGGCGCACCAGGTCGAACACCACCGAGGGCCGCCATCCCACCAGCGGGGCCAGCGTTTCCGGGCGCATCACGTCGGCGAGGACGGGGCGCGCTCCGGCGGCGGCGACCTCCGCGGCCCGCGCGGGGTTGCGGGTGGTTCCCACCACCTCCATGCCGCGCCCTGCCAGGGCACGGGCCAGGCGCCGGCCCACGTACCCGCACCCCAGCACCAGGGCGCGCGGGGCGCTCATTCCGCGCCCCCGGGCTCCACCAGCGGCAGCGCCAGGGCGAGGAAGTCGTCCAGGATGCGGTGCGTCATCCCCCAGATCACGTAGCCGCGCGTCCCGATGGCGGGGAAGCGGCGCGGCGGCGAGGCCTCGCCGGTCACCGCCTCCAGCAGGAACTCGGTGGCGGCGTCCGGGTGCGCGAGCTCGCGCAGCGGGATCCACACGGCGGCATCGACCTCGAGGTTGGGGGTGGCGACGGTCCCCGCGGGGGCGCCGAACACGAAGGGCGAGACCACGATCCGCGGCGCCCCCCCGCGGGGGAGCAGGTCGTCCAGCGACCCCAGCGCGAGCCCGCGCCCGGCGAGGTCGATCCCCACCTCCTCGAGCGTTTCCCGCACGGCGGTGGCCTCCTCGTCCGGGTCTCCCGGGTCGCTCCGCCCGCCGGGGAGGGCCATGTGCCCGGACCAGGGGTCGCCCTCCCGCTCCGCGCGCTTGATGAGCAGCAGCTCCAATCCCGCGTGGGCGGGCCGCAACACGAGTGCCACCGAGGCGCGCGGCGTCCCCGCGGCGGCCGCGGCGCGGCGCCCCGGGCGGCGGGCGAGCGCGTCGCGGATGAGCTGCAGCCGGGGGTCGTGCACTCGGGCCGTGGCGGTCTGGGAACGGGGCGGCCCGGACGGGCCGGTCTCTTGCCCGCCGGGAGACGGGAGGTTATCACATTCGGCTCGCAACGGCAATCCACCAGCGGCACCCTCGGGCGGCAGCCATGCTCACTCTCCAGGACATCCGCGACGCCCGCGAGCGCGTGGCGGGCCACGTGGTCCACACCCCCTGCACCCCGTCGGAAGCGTTCGGGGAGATGTTCGGCGGGAGCGCCTGGTTCAAGTTCGAGAACCTGCAGCGCACCGGGTCCTTCAAGGAGCGCGGGGCGCTGAACCGCATGCTCGCCATTCCCGCGGAGGAGCGCGCCCGCGGGGTGATCGCGGCCAGCGCGGGCAACCACGCGCAGGGGGTGGCCTTCCACGCCCGGGCGCTGGGGATCCCGGCGACGATCGTGATGCCGGAGCGGACGCCGCTGGTGAAGGTGGCCAACACGGAGCGCTACGGCGCCCGGGTGGTGCTGCACGGCTCGGTGTACGACGAGGCCATGACGGAGGCCCGCCGGATGATGGCGACGGAGGGGCAGACGCTGATCCACCCCTTCGACGACCCGCTGGTGATCGCCGGGCAGGGGACGGTGGGGCTGGAACTGCTGGAGCAGGTGCCGGAGATGGACGTGGTGGTGGTCCCGGTGGGCGGCGGCGGGCTGATCTCCGGGATCGCCATGGCGGTCAAGGAGCTGCGGCCGGAGGTGCGGGTGGTGGGGGTGGAGGCGTCGGTGCTCCCGGCGGCGCTGCGGGCGCGCGAGGCGGGCGAGCCGGTGACCATTCCCCCGGCGCAGACGATCGCGGAGGGGATCGCGGTGCGCCGAATCGGCGACAACACCTTCGGGCTGATCGAGCGCTACGTGGACGAGCTGGTGACGGTGGACGAGGAGGAGATCGCCGGCGCGGTGCTGCTGCTGCTGGAGCGGGAAAAGACGGTGGCGGAGGCCGCGTGCGCGAGCGGGGTGGCTGCGGTGGTGGGGGGGCACGTGGCGGGACTGGAAGGGAAGAACGTGGTGATGGTGATCAGCGGGGGCAACATCGACGTCAACCTGCTGTCGCGCATCATCGAGCGGGGGCTGATCCGCGACGGCCGCCTCGCCCACCTCCGGGTGCGGGTGGACGACCGTCCCGGCGCCCTGGCGACGCTCACCGCCCTGCTGGCCGCGCAGGGCGCCAACGTGCTGACGCTGGAGCACCGGCGCGGGGTGCAGGGGCTGTGGCTGACGGAAGCGGAGATCGACCTGGCGCTGGAAACGCGGGGCCGCGAGCACGTGGCGGAGCTGGTGCGGGTGCTGGCCCGCGAGGGGTACGCGGTGGGGCGCGGGTGAGATGGCGGCCGGCCGCGAGCAGGTGTTCGCGCGCGACGGCTTCCGCTGCGTCTACTGCGCCCGGTTCTTCCCCGCGGAGCAGCTGACCCTGGACCACGTGCAGCCCCGCATGCGCGGGGGCGACAACACGCCCGGGAACCTGGTGACCGCCTGCGCGGCCTGCAACACGCGCAAGGGCTCCCGCGCCGCCTGGTCGTGCCTCGCGGACCTCCCCGAGGAGCGCGCGAACTTCCTGCGCTACGCGACCGCGGTGTGGCCGCGGCACCGGCGCGCGGTGGAGGAAGCGGCGGAAAAGCCAGGGAACAGGGAATAGGGAACAGGGAATAGGGAACAGGGAACAGCCTGAAACGGCAACGAGCATCAGCGGTATCGAAGCACGGAGTGCGGAAGGCGCCCCGGCAGGCCCCCTCCCCAACCTCTCCCCCGCAAGCAGGGGAGGGGCTTTTTTCGTGCCCTGGGCATACACGGCGCTGCGTCGTCGGGAGGGCCCCCACCCGGCTCGCTTAGGCTCGCCACCCTCCCCCAATTCTGGGGGAGGGCTTCCTCACCCTCGCGTTTCGGTGCGTCGTTGTCGTGCTCCCCCTCGCGGACGCTAGTGCTGAACCCGCGTGAGGGATTTCGGCCCGGAGGGGCGAGACCCGGCGGGGCTGTTTCCGCCGGGGCTCGACTCCGTTACGCACGGTTGTTTCGTGCGTTACGGAGCCGAAGCCCGACCCCGGCGCCAGCCGGGGGCACGCCC
>JBEVLE010000417.1:0-6888 GCA_040509335.1 Longimicrobiaceae bacterium
GCGTGAGGGATTACGGCCCGAAGGGGCGAGACCCGGCGGGGCAGTTTCCGCCGGGGCTCGACTCCGTTACGCACGGTTGTTTCGTGCGTTACGGAGCCGAAGCCCGACCCCGGCGCCAGCCGGGGGCACGCCCAAACCCGCCGTTCAAAGCTTTTCCTCCCCGCGCGGCACGACCCTTGTAAACCCCTTCACCCCTGAATCACTCTCAAGAGGGGGCAGGGAACCAGCGATGAGCACCACTGCGGACGCGATCCGCCCCGAAGACGACCGCCGCAACGTCACCACGGTCTTCATCGGCCTGATGCTGGGGATGCTGCTGGCGGCGGTGAGCCAGACCATCATCTCGCCGGCCATGCCGCGCATCGTGGCCGAGCTGGGCGGCATCGAGCACTACAGCTGGATCGCCGTGTCCACGCTGCTGGCCTCCACCGTGATCGTCCCCATCGTCGGCAAGCTCTCGGACCTGTACGGGCGCAAGGCGTTCTACGTGGCGGGGATCCTGGTCTTCCTGGCCTCGTCGGTGATCGCGGGGATGGCGCGGGACTTCAACACCTTCATCGTGGCGCGCGTGGTGGAGGGGCTGGGGATGGGCACCATGATGCCGCTGTCGCAGGCCATCATCGGCGACCTGATCCCGCCCCGGGAGCGCGGCAAGTACCAGGGGTACCTGGGCGGGGTGTTCGGGCTGGCGTCGGTGATCGGCCCGCTGCTGGGCGGCTACATCACGGAGCACCTCACCTGGCGCTGGCTCTTTTTCGTGAACCTGCCGGTGGGGCTGGTGGCGCTGGGCTTCATCGTGCCGTTCATGCGCCTCCCGCACCAGCGGCGCCCCCACCGCATCGACTACGCGGGGTTCGTGACGCTGTCCGTGGGGCTCACGGCGACGCTGCTCGCCACCACCTGGGGCGGGAGCACCTTCCCGTGGACGTCGCCGCAGGTCCTGGGGTTGTACGCGCTGGGAGCGGTGTCGCTGGGGCTGTTCGTGTGGGCGGAGTCGCGCGCGGAGGAGCCGGTGATCCCGCTGCGGCTGTGGCGCAGCGGCATCTTCACCTTTTCCAACCTGGCCATCCTGTGCGTGGCCATGGCCATGTTCGGCTCCATCTACTTCATCCCGGTGTTCGTGCAGGGGGTGATCGGCGCCAGCGTGAGCCAGTCGGGGGCGGTGCTCACGCCCATGATGCTTTCGCTGGTGGTGATGAGCGCCGTGAACGGGCAGATCGTCTCGCGCACGGGGCGCTACAAGCTGCCGGTGCTGGTGGGGATCGCGCTGGTGGGGGCGGGGTTCTTTCTGCTGACGCGGATGGACCGGGGAACCGGGTACGGGGCCATCGTCCGCAACATGGTGCTGATCGGCGCGGGGCTGGGGATGGCGATGCAGACGTACGTGATCATCGTCCAGAACGCGGTGCGGCGGGAGGACCTGGGCGTGGCGACGGCGACCACGCAGCTGTTCCGCTCGGTGGGGTCCAGCGTGGGCGTGGCGGTGCTGGGGACGCTGATGACGCAGGGGATGGCGCGCGAGGCGGCGCGGCACCTCCCCCCGGAGGTGCTGGCCGGGATGGCGGGATCGGTGCGCGGCGGCGAGCTGAACGCGGGGTCCATCCTGGACCCGGCGGTCCTGGCGCGCCTCCCGGCGGCGGCGGTGGAGGGGCTGCGCGACGCGCTGGCGGCGGCGCTGCACCCGGTGTTCGTGGCGGGGCTCCCCTTCGTGGGGCTGGCGTTCCTGGCGACGCTGCTGATCCGCGAGATCCCGCTGCGCCGCACCACCGGGCCGGGCCCCGGCGAGGCGGGGCGCGAGGTGCTGACGGAGCTGTCGCAGGCGGGCGAGGACGACGGCGGGCCGGTGCTGGGCGCGCCCAACCCGGCGTACCGCGGGCGCGCGGGGTTCCTGGGGCTGATGTACGCGTTCCTGGCGGAGGAGGCGGAGCGCGACGGGCGCGGCACGCTGCGCGAGGTGGTGCAGAGGCTGGGCGGGGGCGACTTCGCGGAGGGGCGGGCGAGGCTCGGGCGGGTGGGCGCGGCGCTGATGCGGGAGTGCGGGGACGCCATGGGGGCGGCCGCGCCGCCGGCGGGGGAGCCGCGGGCCGCCGCCGGCGCCGGCGCGTGGCTGGCGGAGCTGGACCCGGTGCTCGAGTTCGAGCGGGCGCTGGCGGACCGGCCCCCGGAATTGCGGGCGCACCTGCGGCAGCTGGTGGAGAGCCCCGGCCGCCGCGCGGAGGCCGTGCTCACGCCGGACGACCTGGAGGCGCTGGAGCGGATCGGGGTGGCGGCGAGCGCGGCGCTGCTGCTGGACCTGGCGGCGCGCCGGAGTGGGGAGGAGGGCGGCGGCGCGGGGTGAGCCTCAGCGGGCCGGGAGCGTGAGGCCGAGCCATCAGCCTGGAAATCCGGTCCGAGTGGATGTAGCGTTGGGAGTGTGCTGACACCTCACGAACCGAGGAACGAATGGGTACTGCAAAGGAGAGGATCCTCAGGCTGGTGGAGGAGCTTCCGGACGATGCGTCTTCCGAGGAGATCCGCTACCAGATCTACGTGCGGGAAAAGATCGCGCAGGGCCGGGAAGACGCGAAGGCGGGACGGTTCGTGAGCGAGGCTGAGCTGGATCGCCGGTTGTCGCGGTTCGGCGTTGCCGGCCCGGCCGAGTAGCGACGGTTGGCCTACAAGGTGCGCTGGACCGCCAGCGCCGCGGCGGACCTCGAAGCGGCAGCCGACTTCCTCGCCGGCGGATCGGTCGAAGCTGCCCTCGCACTCGTCGCAGATGCCCGGGAGATGGCGGCATCGCTCTCCACCTTCGCCGCGCGTGGCCACGAAGTCCCGGAGCTTCCCGGTGAGCCTCTCCGGGAGCGCCCGTACGGGGCCACAGGCTGATCTACGAGGTCGTCGGGACAGACGTGCACGTGCTCGGATTCATCCACGGCAGGCGCGACTTCCTCGGCGCCTGGGAATTACGGGAACGGGGCTGAGACCCTTCATCCGAACGACCTGTGGAGCGAGGGCGGACGGCGTCGGGTGAGCCTCAGCGGGCCGGGAGCGTGAGGCCGAGCGCGAGGCCGCCCCGCCGTCCCGGGGCCACCGTCACCCCGGCCAGCGGCGGGAGGAGCACCCAGCGCTCCGTGCCGATCCCGTACCCCACGAGCCCGCCGGCCACCGCGCCCAGCGGCGCCCCGCCGAGCCCGGCCGCCCACAGGACGTTGCGCCCCACCTCGCCGTTCTCCACCAGGAACTCGTCGTGCCGGGCGCTGCGGTAGGCCAGCGCTCCGACCACCGTGGCGCCCACCACCGCTCCCACGGCGGCGCCCCGCAGCGTGGAGGCGGTGCGGGCGCGGCCGGCGCCGATCTCCAGCGTCCGCACCTCCGCGAGCGCCACCGCGGTCTCCCCGCGATCCCCCCGCCCGCGCAGCACCAGCGAGTCGCCGCGCACCCCCACGACGCGCCCCACCACGGGCCGCGCCGCCGCGGGCCCGCGCACCCGCACCAGCGCCCCGCCCGGGACGCCGGCCGGGAGGGTGACGGCCCCCGCCGGCGCCAGCGACGCCAGCGGGACGGACACCCAGCGCTCGGTGTCCGCCGCGATCAGCGCCCCGCCGACGGCGCCCGCGGCGGTGGCGCCCACCCACACGAAGAGTGCTGCGATGTCGCGGCCGGTCAGGCAGTCGCTGACCCTGCACGCCTCCTGGCCCGCGACCATCGCCAGGGCGGCGCCGTACCCGGCGACCGCCCCGACCCCGGTGCCGATCAGCGCTCCCCGGAAGGGGCTGTGCCTCCCGCGGGCCACCTCCAGCCGCAAAACGCCCGGGAGGGGGAGCGCCACCGGCCGGTCCGCGCCCCGCGCCTGGAACACCAGCGTGTCGGCGCGCACCGCGACCACCCTGCCGATCCTGCGGTGCAGCTCCGGGGCGGTGACGCGCACGCGATCGCCCGGCCGCACGGACGCGGGCTGCTGGGCCCGCAGGCCGCTCCCCGAGGTCAGGAGGGCGGCGAGCAGGACGAGCAGGCCGGCGAGCCGGGGATTGGACATGCGGTGGCGATTCAAGCGGTCCTTCAGGATCCGGGGGACAGGGACGAACGGCACTCCGCGGTGGACCGGCGTCACACCTTGATGAAGATCCGCCCGCGGTACATCGCCCACGCGACACCCACCCAGAACAGCACGAAGCACAGCGCGAAGGCGAGCGAAGCGTCGAGCGGCGCCAGCCAGGAGGCGAACGCGTGCTCGTGGATCCACCCCTTGAGGGTGACGTCGCCCGCCGGGCCGGCCCACTTCACCAGCCCCAGGACACGCGCCATGATCCCCGACAGGAAGAACACCGCGATGGCGTTCACCCCCAGCAGGACGAAGGGAAACGCCCAGCGGCGCCGCCCCTTCACGTCCACCAGCCAGTAGCAGGCCGCCAGCGCGAGCAGCGCCGCCCCCGCGGTGAACACCACGTACGAGCTGGTCCACAGGTTCTTGTTGATGGGAAAGACGCGGTCCCAGGCGAGCCCCAGCAGGATCCCCGCGGCGCCCGCGGCGAGCAGCCCCGCCGTCTTCCGCGCGGGGGACCGGGCGGACCGCAGCCAGCGCCCGGCGAGCACGCCCAGCAGCACCGTCGCCACGGCGGGGAGGGTGCTCAGCAGCCCCTCCGGGTCCCAGGTCTTGGACGACTTCCACAGGTGCGCCGTCCCCAGCACCGCGCGGTCCACGTACGCCGCCAGGTTGGCGTCCGGCTCCAGGCTCCCCGCGCCGTACCGCGGCACCGGCACCAGCTTCATCGCCGCCCAGTAGCCCAGCAGGAGCAGCGCCGCGGCCGCCGCCTGCGCCCGCGGCCCCGCGAGCAGCACGATCGCCGAGGCCAGCAGGAACGCGGCGCCGATGCGCTGCAGCACCCCGGGAATGCGCAGCGTCGCCAGGTCCAGGCCGTAGAAGGGAAAGGCCGCCAGCGTCAGCCCCAGCAGGAACAGGACGACGGAGCGCTTCGCCACCTTCCACATCATCTCCCCGCGGGCCGCGCCCTTCGCCTCCTGCGCCGCGAAGGAAAAGGCCATCGCCACGCCCACGATGAACAGGAAGAAGGGGAAGATCAGGTCCGTGGGCGTCCACCCGTGCCACTTCGCGTGCTGCAGGGGCGCGTACACGTGCGACCAGCTCCCCGGGTTGTTGACCAGCAGCATCCCGGCCACGGTGATGCCGCGGAACACGTCCAGCGACAGGAGCCGCTCGGGGAGCGCGGCGGGCGGAACGGCCTCCGCCGGGCGGGGGGCCGCGGCGGGGGCCAGCGTGGAGGAGCGGGTCATGGGATCCCTCGCGGGTGGGCGGCGATGCACCAAGTTGGGGGCGCGCGGCCGGATGCGCAAAGGCGGCGGCCACCCGGCTCCTCCGCGCGGCGGAGACGAGGCTTGCCCGCCCCCCCCGCCCGCGCGCATCTTGTCTGCCGCAGGGCGATCCTCCTTCCGAAGCACCCTCCCCAACGCACACACCGTCCCGGGATCCCGACCGATGCAACCCGTACGCACGTCCATCGCGCTGGCTCCGCTCGCGCTCCTCCTGTGCACCGCCGCCGCCCACGCGCAGACCCCCATCCGCGTGGGCCAGACCGTCGAAGGCCGGCTCACCACCGAGAGCAGAAAGGCCCCGGAGGACCAGTCGTTCTACGACCTGTACACCTTCACCGGCCGCCGCGGCGAGCGCGTCCGCTTCACCATGCGCTCCAAGGACTTCGACGCCTACCTCAACGTGGGGCGCACCGACAAGAGCGGCGGCTTCGAGAGCCTGGACACCGACGACGACGGGGCCGGCGGCACCGACGCAAAGGTGGAGCTGACGCTCCCCGCCGACGGCGCCTACGCCATCCGCGCGAACACCCTGAACGCCGGCCCCACGGGCGCCTACACGCTCCAGGTGGAGCAGGGGGTGGCCCCGGCGCCGGCCGTGCTCCGGCCCATCGCCGTGGGGCAGACGCTCAGCGGCGACCTGGGGGGGACCGACCCCAAGCTGGACGACAACTCCTTCTACGACCTGTACACCTTCCAGGCGCGCGCCGGCGACGGCGTCACCGCCACCCTGCGCTCCTCCGCCTTCGACGCCTACCTGGTGCTGGGCCGCATGCGCGGCGACGACTTCGAGGAGATCGAGTCCGACGACGACAGCGGCGGCGGGAACGACTCGCGCGTCTCCGCCACCCTGCCCGAGGCCGGCACGTACACGCTGCGGGTGAACAGCCTGTACGGCGACAAGACCGGCGCGTACACCATCCAGCTGGACTCCGGCGTGGTGGCGAGCTCGGGCGACGACGACGACGAGCACGGCGGCCACGACGACCACGGCACCGCCGCCCGGCCGCTGCACCCGCAGGCGCGCGTCATCCGCGCCGGGCAGACGGTGCGCGACTCGCTGCGGGCCACCGACCCCGAGGACAGCGACGGCACCTACTACCAGGACTGGCTCTACACCGGGCGGGCCGGCGAGCGCATCGTGATCACCATGCGCTCCGAGGCGTTCGATTCGTACCTCCAGTTCGGCAAGGCCGGCGCGGGCACCTTCACCTACATGGACGCCCAGGACGACCGCGGCGGCGGCAACGACTCGCTGATGGCCGTGTCGCTCCCCGAGGACGGCCAGTACGTGCTGCGGGTCAACACGATCTCCAAGGCCACCGGACCGTATACGCTGAGGGTGGAGCGGCTGCGGGGCAGATAGTTTTTTTGCCGGACGTCGAAGAGGCCCCGTCGCGCTTGGCTGCGGCGGGGCTTTATTACGGCTCCGGAACTGCGGTTTCGGGCGTGCCCCCGGCTGGCGCCGGGGTCGGGTTTCGGATCCGTAAGCCCGCAAACAACGCGGGCTAACGGAGTCGAGCCCCGGCGGAAACAGCCCCGCCGGGTCTCGCCCCTTCGGGCCGAAATCCCTCACGCGGG
>JBEVLE010000418.1:0-14439 GCA_040509335.1 Longimicrobiaceae bacterium
CTTGCCGTTGCCGGTGAGCGGGAGCGCGTCCAGGACGACGAAGACGGCGGGGACCATGTAGTCGGGGAGCGAGGCCGCCAGGTGCGCGCGCAGCTCCGCCGGCGGCGGGGCCGGGGCGCCGGCCGGGGCGACCACGTAGGCCACCAGCCGCGGCTCGCCCGCGGCGTCCTCGCGCGCGTCCACCGCGGCGGCCGCCACCCCGGGGTGCGCGGACAGCGCGGCCTCCACCTCGCCGGTCTCGATGCGGAAGCCGCGCACCTTGACCTGCCGGTCGGCGCGCCCCAGGTACTCGGGCTCGCCGTCCGCGCGCCGCCGCGCCAGGTCGCCCGAGCGGTAGAGGCGCGCGCCGGGCTCGCTCCCGAACGGGTCGGGGACGAAGCGCTCGGCGGTCAGCTCCGGGCGGCCCAGGTAGCCGCGCGCCACCCCCGCGCCCCCCACGAAGATCTCGCCCGGGACGCCGGGGGGGACGGGCTCCAGCCCGCGGTCCAGGAGGTGGAGGGCGAGGTCGGGGATCGGCGCGCCGAGGGGGCTCCCGCCGCGCTCCAGGTCGGCGCGCCCCAGGACGCGAAAGGTGACGTGCACGGTGGTCTCGGTGATCCCGTACATGTTCACCAGCCGCGGCCGACGGTCGCCGTGCCGGTCGAGCCAGGGGCGCAGCGCCTGCGGATCCAGCGCCTCGCCGCCGAAGACCACGTGCCGCAGGCGCAGGGCGCGCGGGTCCACGCCCGACACGCGGTCGGCCTCGGCGAGCTGGCGGAAGGCGGAGGGGGTCTGGTTGAGCACCGTCACCCCCTCCTCCACCAGCAGGCGGTGGAAGTCTTCCGGCGAGCGGGAGACCGCGAACGGGACCACCACCAGGCGGCCCCCGTGGAGCAGGGCGCCCCACAGCTCCCAGACCGAAAAGTCGAAGGCGGCGGAGTGGAAGAGCGTCCACACGTCGTCCGCGCCGAAGCCGAACCAGGGGTCGGTGGCGTCGAAGAGCCGCAGCACGCTGCGGTGCGTGACCTGCACCCCCTTGGGCCGGCCCGTGGAGCCGGAGGTGTAGATGACGTAGGCCAGGGAATCAGGCCCCGCCGCCGCCGCCGGATCCCCGCCGGGCTCCGGGGCGGCGCCTTCGTCGGTGTCGATGCAGAGCACGGCGCCCCGGAAGGCCGGGAGGCGGGGGAGGAGCCCGCTCGCGGTCACCAGCACCGCCGCTCCCGAGTCCTGCAGCACCCAGGCGATGCGCTCCGCCGGGTACGCCGGGTCGAGCGGGACGTACGCGCCGCCCGCCTTGAGCGTCGCCAGGATGGCGACCACCAGCCCGGCCGAGCGCTCCAGCGCGATCCCCACCCCCGTCTCCGGCCCCACGCCCAGGGCGCGCAGCCGGCGCGCCAGGCGGCCGGCGCGCGCGTCCAGCTCGCCGTAGGTCAGCGTGCTCCCCCCGGAAGTCACCGCGGGCGCGTCCGGCCGCTCCGCCGCGCGCCGCGCGAAGCGCGCCTCGATGCGCTCCGCCACGGGAAAGGCGCGCGCGGCCCGCCCCGCCGCCAGCAGCGCCTCGCGCTCCCCCGGCCCCACCAGCGGGAGGCGCGACAGGGGCGCCCCGGGATCCGCCGCGATCGCCCGCAGCAGCCGCGCGAAGTGGTCCAGGATCCGGTCGGCCGCCGCGGCGTCGAACAGGTCGGCGTCGTGGTGGAGCCGCGCGCGCAGCCGCTCCCCGGCGGCCACCTCCAGCACGAGCGGGAGCCCCGGGTGGCGGAGGACGCGGAAGCTCCGCCCCTCCCACCTCCCGCCCCGCGCGCGCAGGGCGGCGTCGAAGGGCCGCGGCTGGAAGTTGAGGACGGTGTCGAAGAGCTCGGCGCCGGGCGGGAGGCCGCTCCACCGCCGGACGTCCGCCGGGGCGGCGTGCTCGTGGAGGGCGAGCGCCGCCGTCCGCTCGCCGACCTCCTCCAGCCAGTCGATGACTCGCGCGTCCGGGGGGAGGGGGACGCGCACGGGGACGGTGTTGATCAGCAGCCCCACCATCTCCTCCGCCCCGTCCGCCCCCCCGCGTCCCCCGCGCACCACCCCGAACACCGCCTCGGCGCTCCCGGTGTAGCGCCCCAGGAGGAGGGCCCACGCCCCCTGCACCAGCGTGTTCAGCCACACCCCCTCCGCCGCCTCGAAGGCGCGCAGCGCGGCGGTGTCGCCGGCCGACAGCGCGAGCTCGCGCTCGCCGGAAGGGGGCTCCGCCGCCGGGTCGCGCGGGGCGCGCCTGACGCCCGGCACGCGCGCCGGCGCGCCGGCGCCCCGGAGCAGGGCGGTCCAGTACGCCTCGTCCGCGGCGGGGTCGCGCCCGCGCAGCCAGGCGACGTGCTCGCGGAAGGGGCGCCGCCGGGGGAGCTCCGCTTCCCTCCCCTTCCCGGCCGCGTCGTGGACGGCGAACACCTCGCCCAGGACGTGGCCCACCGAGCGGCCGTCGAGGATCGCGTGGTGGAAGGTCCACACCAGCACGTGCTCGTCCGCCGCCAGCCGGAAGAGCGCCAGGCGCATGGCCGGCGCCGCCGCCAGGTCGAAGCTCCGGGCGCGGTCCTCCGCCAGCCAGCGCTCCAGCCGCGCCTCCCGCTCCGCGGGCGCGAGCCCGCTCCAGTCGTGGCGCGCCCACTCCGGCTCCGCGCCGGGGACGACTTCCTGCACGGGCTCCGGGACGTCGGTCCAGCGGAAGCGCGCGCGGAGGACGTCGTGGCGAGCCGCCACGCGGGACCACGCCGCCCGCAGGCGCTCCGGGTCCACCGCTTCCGGGAGCCGGCAGACCACCTGCTCCACGTCCACCCCCCCGGCCGGGGCGAGCAGCGCCTGGAAGAGCATCCCCTGCTGGAGAGGGGTGAGGGGATACGCCATGGTCATGCGCCGCTCCCGGCCGCGTCGTCGATCCAGCGGGCCATCCGGGCGAGGGTGCGGGTCCGGAACAGCGTCCGCAGCCGCATCTCCACCCCGAACAGCTCGCGCACCCGCCCGATCAGCCGCGTCGCCACCAGGGAGTGTCCGCCCAGCAGGAAGAAGTCGTCGTCCTCGCGCGGGTCCACCCCCAGCAGCTCGCGCCACACGCCGGCCAGCACCCGCGCGGTCCCGCCCGCGCCGTCGCTCCCCGCGTCCTCCGGGGCGCCCGCGGGGGCCTCGTGCGCGTCCGGGAGCGGGAACGGGAACGGGCCAACCCCTGGGGCGCTCCGGTCCGGACGCACCCCCGCCGCCCACAATCGCCCCAGCGCTTCCAGGACGAAGGCCGGCTCGGGGGTGTCGTCGGCCTCGTGCGGGAGCGAGGCCACGCCGTGCGGCGCCGGGACCCCGCTCGCCACGGCCTGCTGGCCCACGAAGGCGCCCAGCGAGCCGCCCGGCCCCATCTCCACCAGCACCCGACCCGGCTCCGCCAGCAATTCCGCCACGCCGTCGGCGAAGCGGACCGTGCCGGTGAGGTGCCGGGCCCAGTAGCCCGGGTCGGTGGCCTCGGCCGCGGTGAGCCAGCCGCCGGTGACGTTGGAAAGCATGGGGATGCGCGGGGCCTCCAGCCGCATGCCGGCGGCGAGCCCGGCCACCCGCTCGGCCACCGGCCGCATCAGCGGCGAGTGGAAGGCGTGCGTGGCCGCCAGGCGGCGCACGGCGTGTCCCTGCCGGACGAGATCGCGCTCGGCGCGGGCGATCGCCTCCTCCGTCCCCGACAGCACGCACAGCTCCGGCGCGTTGGTCGCCGCCAGCGCCACGCCGTCGCCGAGCCAGGGGCCGAGCGCCCCGGGGGCGAGGGGGACGGCGATCATGGCGCCGCCGGGGAGCGCCTGGATGGCGCGGGCGCGCAGCGCCACCAGCTCCAGGGCGTCCTCCAGGGCGAAGACGCCGGCCACGCAGGCGGCGGTGTACTCCCCCAGGGAGTGGCCGAGGAGGGCGTCGGGGCGCACGCCCCACGACTCCCAGAGCCGGGCGAGCGCCCAGCCGACCACGAACGCCGCCGGCTGCGCCGCCTCGGTGCGGCTGAGGCGCCCGGCGGCCGCGGAGGCGGGCGCGCGCCGCAGCATGCGCCGCAGGTCCAGCCCGCCCCCGGGCGGACCGGAGGGCGGCGCTCCCCGGTCCGCCGCGAAGAGCGGCTCGCGGACGTCCAGCCCCAGGTGCGGGCGCAGCAGCTCGGCGCAGCGGTCCACCTCCGCGCGGAAGACGGGCTCCGCGTCGTACAGCCCGCGCGCCATGCCGGGGTACTGCTCGCCCACGCCGGGAAACAGGAAGACGACGGAGCGTGGCGTGGCGTCCGCCACCGCGTCCGCGGCCCGCGGGCGCAGGGGATCCCGCTCCCGGGGCGGCACGGCGGGGTTCAGGGCGAACAGGTTGTACAGGATGGAGCCCTCCACCGCCTCGTCCTGCTCCCACGCCACGCGGAAGCCGCGCCGCTCCAGGAGCCGCGTCACCTCCCCCAGGCGGCCGTCCAGGTCGTGCACCTCCATGGCGATCTGCCGGATGCGGGGCCAGTCCCCGTCCTCGATCCCGCGGAGCACGTCCATCTCCGCCTTCTGCACGTCGATCTTGAGGAAGTCGATGCGCTCCACCCCCTCCTCGCGGATCACCGCCGAGAGCGGGCGCAGCCGGCACTCCATCTCCACCGCGCGGAAGCGCTCCTCCAGCAATTCCTCCGTGTACTCCATCAGCGCGTCCATCTCCGCCGGTTCCTCGCCGCGCCGGCGGTCCAGCATCGCCCGCAGCACCGCGCGCTCCTCCTCCGCGTCGGCGTGGAACGACGACATCCCGGAGCTGTTGGGGTAGAAGGTGAAGCGCGCCACCCGCTCCGCCTCGGCGATCCCGAAGGGAAAGGCGCGGGCCGGGGCGCCGTTCAGCGCCAGGTTGGCGCGGAGCAGGCGGAAGAGCGGGGGCGCCGGCTCGAAGGTGTAGATGCGCGCCCCCGGCGCGTGGCGGTGGGCGAACAGGGCGAACATGCCGATGTTGCCGCCCACGTCGAAGACGCAGTCGCCGGGCTCCAGGGTCAGGCCGTGGCGCAGGTAGATGCGCTTCTCGAAGAGGTCCTCGTAGAAGTGCTCGGCCTCCACCCGGCTCTGCGCCACCACCGTCATCCCGTCGGGGAGGCGGAGGCGGGCTCCGGCAAACGGGTCGGCCGCGGTGTCGCCGGGGCCGGCGGTCTCGTGCGTCGCTACGGTCATTGGATCTCGCGTCTCCGGGGTGGCGTCGAGGGGCTTCATGCCGGCGTGGGGACCGCTTGCGCCGGCTCGGCCCCCGACGGCTGGAGGACGGCGTCGGCGAGGTTCTCCTCCACGTCGCGGATGCGCGGGACCAGGTAGCTGAGCGAGCTCACCAGCATCACGGCGACCCCGACCGCCACGAAGAGCAGGCCCAGCCCCCGCCCGGGCCCCACGCCGAACACCGGCCCCAGGCTCGCCGCAAGCGGACCGCCCGGGAGGAGGAGGGGCTTGAAGACCCGCTCCGCCAGCGGGCCGGCGGCCAGGTACGCGACCGGGACGGAGGAAAGGGCCACCATCCTCCGCGTGGCGAAGACGCGCCCCTGCATGGCCGGGACGGTCTTCGCCTGCCAGATCGCCAGGTCGCACCCGCCGATGAACGGGAGGGTGAAGAACATCCCGAAGGTGGTGGCCGCCACCAGCACCGGGGAGGGCCGCAGCCCCGTCAGCAGGGTGAAGACGCCCAGGAGGAAGCCGAAGCCCAGGATCCCCCGCACGCGCCGCCGGGGCCCTCCCCAGGTCATCATCAGGAGGCTCCCCGCCAGCATCCCCGCCCCCCCGGCGCCGGAGATCACCCCCAGGACGTCCGGGGAAGCGAACTCCAGGATCATCGGGGTGAAGCTGGCCTGCGCCATCCCCGAGAACAGGTTGTTGGCGGCGAACACCAGCAGGAGCCCCAGCAGGCCCCGCTTCGCCGCGATGTAGCGCCACCCCTCCAGGATCTCCGCCGAGATCGACGCGCGCGGCGCTCCCGCGGCGCGCCGCGGGAGGCCCGGGAAGCGGACCACGAGCAGCATCGCCACGCCGAACAGGAAGGTGGCGAGGTCCACCAGCAGCACGCCCCGGATCCCGATCGTCACCACCAGGACGCCGCCCAGCAGGGGAGCGACGATGTTCGACGCGGCGTGCGCGAACTGCACCATCCCGCTCGCCCGCGTGTAGTGCCGCCTGGGGATCAGCAGGGTGATGGCCGCCATGTAGGCGGGCGCCTGGAACGCCTCCATGGTGGAGCTGACCGCCACGGCGGCGTAGACGTGCCACGGCTCCAGCCGCCCTGTGAGGAAGAGCGCGAAAAGGGCGAGGACGCCCAGCGCCGCTCCGGAGTCGCTGAGGATCATCACCCGGCGGCGGTCCCAGCGGTCCACCAGCGTGCCCGCGAACGGGGCGACCAGGATCCCCGGCAGCGCGCCGAAGAGCAGGATGAGGGCGAAGAGCGAGACCGACCCCGTGCGCTCGTATACCCACACCCCCAGCGCGAAGCGGGTGAGCCCGCTCCCGATCAGCGAAACGACCTGTCCCAGCCAGGTCAGCAGGAAGGCCGACGCGCTCCCCGGCTGCTCCGGTCCCTTGGTGCTCATTGGATGTCCCCGTCGTTGGGTGTCCCGTCCTCGCCGCGGGCGCCTACGCGGGGGTGGCTTCGAGCGCCGAGGCGGCCTCCGTGCGGGACAGCCCGAGCGTCGGCTCCGTGCGCACGTACAGCCCGCCGATGGCCGTGTCCGGGGACAGGGACATCTCCAGCGGCGAGTTGATCACGTTCACGTCCGCGATGCGCTGCTCCCGCAGCTCGTCGGGCATCTGCATCACGGCCTTGCGGCTGGATCCCCTGGCCCGGTGGAACGCCTGGTTGACGAACTGCTGCACCTGCTCCACGTGCAGCGTGCCGGAGCCCTCCCGGGCGAAGCGGACGTCCTCCGCCCCCGTGACGAGCCGCTCGAACGCCTGCATGATGTCCGTGTCGTGCACGTCCTCGCGGGTGAGCTGCTTGATCTGCCAGAACAGGGAGGTCTTTCCCCGGTAGTTCTGGTACATGGAGGTGAGCACGAGCATGAAGCGCACGTACGCCTGCCGGTAGGTGAGGTGGAAGTAGGAGCTGGCCTCCTCCTCCGTGACCTCGCCGCGGTGCAGGCTGGAGATGCTCGCCGCCGCGAGCAGCGCGCTGTAGGTGGCCAGGAAGACGCCGCTGGAAAGCAGGGGGTCGAGGAAGCAGGCCGCGTCGCCGATCATGAAGTACCCCGGTCCGGACGACTCCTCGGAAACGTACGAGAAGTCCTGCTCGGCCTGGATCCCGGAGACCTGCTCCGCGTCCCGGAGCGCCTTCTCGAAGAGCGGGCTTTCCATGATCCCGTCCAGGTAGGTCTGCTCCAGCGTCCCGCTCGTTTCGCGCTTGGCCTTGAAGGTTTCCTTGTGCAGCACCAGCCCCACGCTCATGGTGCCGTTGTGCAGGGGGATCCCCCACACCCAGCCGTCCGGCACCGCGCCGATGGTCACTCCCCCCACCGGCGTTTCGGGCGGCGCCTGCACGTTCTTCCAGTAGCCCCACGCCGCGACGCTCTGGAACGCCTTGTTGAAGCGCCGGTTGCGCAGGTAGCGGGTGGACATGATCCCCG
The DNA here is from genome assembly GCA_040509335.1 of Longimicrobiaceae bacterium. Taxonomy (GTDB): domain Bacteria; phylum Gemmatimonadota; class Gemmatimonadetes; order Longimicrobiales; family Longimicrobiaceae; genus JAFAYN01. The sequence continues at coordinate 7,577 of JBEVLE010000418.1, forward strand.
TGCGCCCCGAGGCGTCCACCAGGTAGTCGAAGGACACCTCGCCGGAGCGCTCCTCCACCGCCCGCTCCTTCCACGCGGCGCTGATCGGGCGGTCGCCGTCGAAGGCGAGGGAGGTGACCTCGACGCCCTCGCGCACCCTGACCCCCTCGCTCTTCGCGTGCTCCAGGAGGAGCTGGTCGAACTCCGCGCGGACCACCTGGTACGCGTGCCTGGCGTCCGGCTCGCCGGGGACGCCCCACACGGAAGACCAGGCGTCCGGCCCCCAGTTGAAGTGCAGGCCGTACTTCTTCACGAAGCCGTAGGCCTCCACCTTTTCGCGCGCTCCCGTCAGCTCCCAGATGGGGATGGAGGCGGGGATGAGCGACTCCCCGATGTGCTCCCGGGGGAAGAAGTCGCGCTCCAGCAGCACCACGTCGAACCCTTGCCGGACGAGCAGCGTCGCGGCCGTCGACCCGGCGGGACCGCCCCCGATGACCAGTACCTGCGTCTTTTCCTGCATGTCTCTGTCTCCCTGTGTGTGGACGAACGGCATGTGCGCCCGGACGGGGGCACGTGCGGGGGAGCCCGGGCGCCCCCGCGTCGGTCAGCGGCCTTCCGCCCTGCCGGGCGGAGCCGGGAGGAAGCCGCCGTGGACCAGCCCGGCGAGGTAGCCGTCCAGCAGCTCCCCCCGGAGCGGGGGGCAGGCGACGGCGCTCCCGGCGAGCCCGCGCACGGCGCTCCGGCAGTCGATCCGCCGGATCTCCGCCTCCCCCCGGGCGAACCCGTCGTCGCGCTCCAGGAGGTGGACCACGGGGTAGAGGGCATTCTCCGTGGAGCTTGCGGCCGCCCTCATCAGCTCCGCCCTCCACTCCGCGAAGGGGAGCGATTCCAGCGGGTACCCCGCGGCACGGAGGTGCTCGAACAGGTCGCTCCAGCGCACGGCCTCGGGGGCGACCAGGTGGAAGGTCCCGCCCAGCGCCTCCGGCTCGCGGGACAGCTGCACGATGGCCCGGGTCACGTAGTCCACCGGCGCCCCGAACAGCGGGAAGTCGAGCTCCGGCGCGCTGCCGAGCTGCACGGACCCGATGACCATCCGCCACAGGAAGTCGTCGGTGCGGCTCCGCCGGGTCCGGGTGTGCCCCGTCACCGCCCCCGGCCGGTACACGGACACCGGGATCCCCCGCGAGCGCGCGATGGAGACCAGCTCCTCGGCCACCCACTTGCTCTGCGCGTACCCGGTGGCGAGGCGCTCCGCGGCCGGGAGCGGGTCGTCCTCGCGCACCCCGCCGTCGGCGGGCTCCGCGGCGGCGAGGACGGCCGTGGTGGAAACGTGGTGAACCGGCTTGAGGCGGGAGCGGACGGCCAGGCGGAGCACCTCCTGCGTCCCCAGGACGTTGCCGGGCTTCAGCGCCGCGTACGGCTGCCCGAAGTGGACGCGGGCGCCGCAGTGGTAGATGGCGTCGACCGCGCCGGCGAGCCGCTCGAAGTCCGGCCCGGCGAGGCCCAGGAGGGGGGCGGCGAGGTCGCCGGGGACCGGCACGATCCGGGGGGCGAAGCTGTCGTCCCAGAGACCGTGCGACTCCAGGTGCTCCCGGATGCGGCGCGCTCCCTCCCCGGCGGTGGGGGCGCGCACCAGGCAGTGCACCCTCGCCGGGGTGTGCCGCAGCAGGTCGTGGAGCAGGTGGGAGCCCAGGTACCCGGTGGCGCCGGTGAGGAAGAAGGCCGCGTCCCCGGTGGCGGCGGGGATGCCGGGGTCCGGCACGATGGCGGGGTCCAGCACGGCCTCGGCGCGCAGGGACAGGCCCGGCGCGGACGGCGCCGCCCCGGGCGAGGCGCCGCGGGCGGCGCGGACCGCCTCCGCCAGCTCGGCCACGGAGGGCGCCTGGAAGACGGCCTGCAGGGCAAGGTCCACCGCGAAGGCGCCGCGCACCTGGACGGCGAGGCGCGTGGCCAGCAGGGAATCTCCGCCCAGGTCGAAGAAATTGTCTCCCGGGCCCACCTCCTCGGTCCCGAAGACCCCGCGCCAGATCCGGAGGAGCTCCCGCTCCACCTCGTCGCCGGGGAGGGAGGCCGCCTCCCGCGCCCCTTCCTCCGCCACGGCCTCCGGGGCGTCCACCCGTCCCGCATCCCCCACCACCGGGGCCACTCCCCCCGCCCGCGGCGGCTCCACCCAGAAGCGCCGGCGCTCGAACGGGTACGTGGGGAGGGGTACGCGGCGGCGGGCTCCTTCGCCGGGGGGCCGGCTGACCTCCACTCCCACCGTCCACAGCTTCCCCGCCGCGCCGAGCAGGAAGGCGTCGTCGGGCTCCGCCTGCGCCGGGTGGCGCATGGAGGCGACGGTCCGGCCGGGCGCGCCCCGCGGGTGGCGCGCCAGCAGCTTGCCGAGCGTACCGCCCGGACCCACCTCCAGGAACACGCGCTCCGGGTCCCGCAGCAGCTCCTCCAGGCTTGCGGAGAAGCGCACCGTCTGCCGCAGCTGCCGGACCCAGTACTCCGGGTCGGTCGCCTCCTCGTCCCGGATCCACGTCCCGGTGACGTTGGAAAGGTACGGGACGCGGGGCGGCTCCAGCCGGACCCGGCGGAGCTCCGCCGCGAACGGCGCCAGCGCCGGCTCCATCATGGCGGAGTGGAAGGCGTGGGAGGTGTGCAGGCGCCGGCACTCCACGCCCCCGCCCTCCAGCCGCTCCTGCGCGCGCGCCACCGCATCCGCCGGCCCCGCGAGCACGCACAGGGCGGGGCCGTTGCTGGCGGCCAGGGCGAGGTCCCCGTCCAGGAGCGGGGCGAGCTCGGCTTCCGGCAGGGACACGGCGAGCATGGCGCCGCCCGGGAGCGCCTGCATCAGGCGCCCGCGCGCCGCCACCAGCGAAAGGGCGTCCTCCAGCCGGAGCACGCCCGCGAGGCAGGCGGCCACGTACTCCCCGATGCTGTGCCCGACCATCGCCTCGGGGCGCACCCCCCACTCCATCCACAGCCGGGCAAGGGCGTACTCCACCACGAACAGGGCGGGCTGGGTGATGGCCGTCTGCGCCAGCCGGCGGGCGGCCTCCTCGCCCTCGCTCCCCTCCGCCGGGCGGAGCGCGTCCCGGAGGTCCAGCCCCAGGTGGGGGCGGAGCAGCTCCGAGCACAGGTCCACCTGCTCGCGAAAGAACGGCTCGGAAAAGCGGAGGCCGGCGCCCATCCCCACGTACTGGGAGCCCTGTCCCGGGAACATGAACACCACGGGACGGCTTCCCCCGCTCTCGGCGGAGAACACCTGCCGGGAGCCGCGCGTCCGCAGGGCGCGCACGGCGTCCTCCGGGTCGCGGCACAGCACCGCGCGGCGGTGCGCGAAGGGGTGCCGGCCCACCTGGAGGGTGTGCGCCACGTCGGCCAGGCTCGCCTCCGGGTGCCGCGCCAGGTGGTCCGCCAGGCGGTCCGTGGCGGCTTCCAGCGCGGAAGGGGTCTTGGCGGAGATCCTCAGCAGCTGCCAGGCTCCGGGGGACCCGGAAGGGGGGAGGGCGGGCGCCTCCTCCAGGACCACGTGCGCGTTTGCCCCCCCGATCCCGAACGAGGAAACGCCCGCGCGGCGCGGCGCCCCGTCCCGCTCCCAGGGGCGCAGCCGCGCGCAGACCCGGAACGGGCTGTTGTCGAGGTCGATCTCGGGGTTGGCGTGCTCGAAGTGGAGGCTGGGCGGCAGGGCGCGGTGCTCCAGCGCGAGCACCGTCTTGATGAGCCCCGCCACTCCCGCCGCCGCGTCGGTGTGCCCGATGTTCGTCTTCACCGAGCCCACCGCGCAGAACCCCGTCCGGTCGGTGCCGGCGCGGAAGGCCTGGGTCAGGGCGGCCATCTCGATCGGGTCTCCCAGCGACGTCCCCGTTCCGTGCGCCTCCACGTAGGTGATGGTGTCGGGGTGCACCTCGGCCGCGGCGTGCGCCATCCGGATCACCTTGGCCTGCCCCTCCACGCTGGGGGCGGTGAAGCCGATCTTGCCGGCACCGTCGTTGTTCACGGCGGACCCGCGGACGACCGCGCGGATGCCGTCGCCGTCGGCGAGGGCGTCTTCCAGGCGCTTCAGCACCACGATCCCCACCCCGTCGCCGCTGACCGTGCCGCGTGCCCGTGCGTCGAAGGCCCGGCAGTGGCCGTCGGGCGACAGGATTCCCCCCTCCACGTGGCGGTAGCCGATCCGCTGCGGGACGGTGATCGCGACCCCGCCGGCCAGCGCCATCGCGCACTCCCCGGCGAGGATGCTCTGGCAGGCCATGTGCACGGCCACCAGCGAGGTCGAGCAGGCCGTCTGCACCGTCATGCAGGGGCCGTCCAGGTTCAGCTTGTACGCGACCCGGGTCGCCAGGTAATCCTTGGCCGTCCCCAGGTGGAGCTGGTAATTGTCGACGGAGGCCAGGATCTCGGCGCTCGCCTGGAGGTGGGCCAGGTACTGGTTGTTCCCCGCCCCGGCGAACACCCCGATCGACCTCCCGCCCGAGAGCGGGTCGTAGCCCGCGTCCTCCAGCGCCTCCCAGGCGCACTCCAGGAACACGCGCTGCTGCGGGTCGATGACCTGGGCCTCGCGGGCGTAGTACCCGAAGAAGGAGGCGGCGAAAAGGTCCGCCCCCTCCATGATCCCCCTCGCCCGGACGTAGCCGGGGTCGCGGACGAGCGCGGGATCCACCCCCGAGGCGGCCAGCTCCTCGTCGGAAAACGAGGAGATCGCTTCCACCCCGTCCCGCAGGTTGCGCCAGAACGCCCGGAGGTCGCCGGCACCGGGGAAGCGCCCGGCCATCCCGACCACCGCGATCTCCAGCCCCGTCGGCTCGAAGCCCCCCTCCGGGACGCTCATCCGTCGACCCCCTGGTGCTGCGCGTGCCGGCGTCTCAGGCGTGCCCGCCCCGCGGCGAGCCGCTGGAGCGACGGGTCCACGTCCGCCGGCTCCGCGCCCGCGCCGCGCAGGTGCTCCGCGAGCGCGCCCACCGTGGGGTACCGGAACAGGTCCAGCATGGACAGCTCGACCCGGAACGCCTCGGACACCCGGCCCTGCACCCGCGGGAGGAGGAGGGAGTGCCCGCCCAGGTCGAAGAACGAGTCGTGCACCCCCACCCGCCCGGCCCCCAGCACCTCCGCCCAGATGCCGGCCAGCGTCCTTTCCTCGGGCGTCCGCGGGGCCACGTACCCCTCCTGCCCCGTCCCTCCCGGCCCGGGGGCGGGGAGCGCCCGCCGGTCCACCTTGCCGCTGCCGGAAAGGGGGATCCGCTCCACCCGGACGAAGGCGGCGGGGACCATGTACTCCGGGAGGCGTGCCCTCAGGTGCCGGCGCAGCTCGGCGGCCCCGGGGTCGTGGCCCGGAGCGGGAACGAGGTAGGCCACGAGGCCGGGCCCTCCGGCGCCCGGCGCGTCCTCGCGCACGACCACCACCGCCTCGCGCACCTCCCCGTGCGTCCGGAGCACGGCCTCGATCTCCCCCGGCTCGATGCGGAAGCCGCGCACCTTGACCTGCTGGTCGATGCGCCCCAGGTACTCGATCTCCCCCTTCGCCAGCCAGCGCACCCGGTCGCCGGTGCGGTACATGCGCGCGCCGCCGCCCGGCTCCGCCGCGAACGGGTCCGGGACGAACTTCGCCGCGGTCAGCTCCGCCCTCCCCAGGTAGCCGCGCGCCACCCCGGCCCCGGCCAGGTGCAGCTCGCCCGGCACCCCCACCGGCGCCGGGCTCCCGTACGCGTCCAGCACGTACGCCCGCGACCCCGGCAGCGGGCGGCCTATGGTCACCCGCTCCGCCCCGGGCTCCACGACCGTCCAGGTGGAGTAGACCGTGTCTTCGGTGGGCCCGTACAGGTTGCGCAGCGTCCGCACCCCATGCGCGTGGAGGCCGGCCGCCAGCTCCGCCGGCAGCGCCTCGCCCGCCAGGTTCAGGGCCCGCACGCTCCCGGGGATGGCGCCCGTGCGCAGCAGCTCGGCGGCGGCGGCGGGCACCATGACCCCCAGGCGCACCTCCTCGCCCGCGGGCACGCCCGCCAGCTCCAGCGCGTTCTCCACCAGCACCAGCTTCCCGCCCCAGCAGAGCGTGCCGAAGATCTCGGCCACCGACACGTCGAAGGTCGCCGAGGTCGAGGCGAGCACGCTCGCGCGCTCCTCCTCCGGGACGATCCCGCGCATCCCGTGCAGCAGCACGGACGCGCCGCCGTGCTGGAGCATCACCCCCTTGGGCGCCCCCGTGGAGCCGGAGGTGTAGATGACGTACGCCAGGTTCTGCGGCGTGACGCCGCTCCCGGGGGGAGCGTGGTCCGGCTCGCGGGCGATGGCCGCGCGCTCCTCGTCCACGAGGACCACGCGCGGCGCCCCTCCCGGGAGATCGGCGGAGTCCGCCGCCCGGAGCGCGGCGCGCGTGACGAGCACCCGCGCGGCGGAGTCGCGCAGCATGTAGGCGACCCGCTCGGGGGGGTAGGCGGGGTCCAGGGGGACGTAGGCGCCGCCGGCCTTGAGGACCGCCAGCAGGGCGACGACCAGCTCGGTGCCGCGCTCCAGCAGGATCCCGACGCGCGCCTCCGGGCCCACGCCCCGCGCCCGCAGCGCGTGCGCCAGCCGGTTCGCGCGCCGGTCCAGCTCGGCGTAGCTGAGCCGCTCCTCCCCGTGCACCAGCGCCACCGCCCCGGGGGTGCGCTCCACCTGCCGCTCGAACAGCTCGTTCACGCACCCCGCCGCGTGCGGCGCTCCCCCGGCGCTCCACTCGACGAGGAGCTGCCGGCGCTCGCCCTCGCCCAGCAGCGGCAGCTCCGAGAGGCGCCGCCCCGGCCCGGCGGCGGCGGCCTCCAGCAGCACCCGGTAGTGCTCCGCCAGGCGCGCGATCGTGTCGGCCTCGAACAGGTCCGTGCTGTAGCCGATCCCCCCCGCCAGCCCCTCCTCCCTCGCCT
>JBEVLE010000419.1:0-4395 GCA_040509335.1 Longimicrobiaceae bacterium
ACATCTGGGGCTTCGAGGTCTTCACCTCCCTGCTCACCGGCGGCGAGGTGCGGCTGCTGCCCCGCGAGACCGTGCAGGACGCCGAGCGCCTGGTGGAGGAGCTCGCCGGGGTGGACGCGGTGCACGCGGTGCCCGCGCTGATGCGCGAGGTGGTGGCGCGCGTGCAGGCCGGGCCGGAGACGCTGCCGGGCATCCGCAGGGTCTTCGTGGGCGGCGACGCCGTCCCGCCCGACCTGCTGGAGCAGATGCGGAGCGTCTTCCCCGCGGCCCGGCTGTGGGTGATGTACGGCCCCACCGAGAACACCATCCTCAGCTCCGCCACGCCGCTGCGGCGGGAGGCGAGCTACGGCTGGCAGATGGTGGGTCGTCCGCTCCCCGGGGTGGCGATGCACGTGCTGGACCCCGCCGGAAACCTGCTTCCCACGGGGGTGCCGGGCGAGCTGTGCCTGGCGGGCGCCGGGCTGGCGCGCGGCTACCTGGGCCGCGCGGACGTGACGGCCGCGGTGTTCGTGCCGGACCCGTTCTCCGGGGTGTCCGGTGCGCGCCTGTACCGGACGGGAGACCGGGTGCGCCGGCGCGCCGACGGGGAACTGGAGTTCCTGGGCCGGGTCGACACGCAGGTCAAGATCCGCGGCTTCCGCATCGAGCCGGGCGAGATCGAGACCGTGCTGCTGGAGCAGGAGGGCGTGCACGAGGCCGTGGTCGTGGTGCGCGAGGACGCGCCGGGACAGAAGCGGCTGGCCGCCTACGTGGTCCCGCGGGAGGGCGCGCAGCTCGCCACGCCCGGGCTGCGCGCCCGCCTGGCGGAGCGGCTCCCCGACTACATGGTGCCGTCCGCCTTCGTGGTCCTGGACAAGCTGCCGCTGGGCGTAAACGGCAAGCTGGACCGGCGCGCGCTCCCGGCGCCGGAGCGCGGGGGCGCGAGCGAGGACCACGTCGCGCCGCGCACCTGGGCCGAGACGATCCTGTGCGAGGTGTGGGCCGGGGTGCTCCGGCTGGAGCGGGTGGGGGTGGAGGCCAACTTCTTCGAGCTGGGCGGCGACTCCATCCTTTCCATCCAGGTGGTCGCGCGGGCGCGGCAGCGCGGGCTCAAGCTGACGCCGCGGCAGGTCTTCGAGCGTCCCACGGTCGCCGGGCTCGCCGAGGTGGCCGAGTGGGTGGCCGGGGACGCCACCGGGGCGGCGCAGGGCCCGGTCACGGGCGAGGCGCCGCTGACGCCGGTGCAGCAGCGCTTCTTCGAGACGGAGCAGCCGGCGAGGCACCACTTCAACCAGAGCCTGCTGCTGCGCCCCCGGGAGGCGCTGGACGCGGGGCTGCTGGCGCGCGCGGCGGCGGTGCTGGAGGCGCACCACGACGCGCTGCGTCTGCGCTTCCGCCGGGAGGAGGACGGAGGCTGGACGCAGTCTCACGCGGAGCCGGGCGCGCACGCTCCGCTGACCGTCTGGGACCTCTCGGAGCTGCCCGCGGACGAGCGCAGGGTGGTGATCGAGGCCACCGCCGATCAGGTGCAGCGAAGCCTGGAGCTGGAGCGCGGCCCACTGCTGCGCATGGGCTGGTTCGAGCTGGGCGGCGGGGAGGGGCGGCTGCTGGCCGTGGTGCACCACCTGGCCGTGGACGCCGTGAGCTGGCGCGTGCTCCTGGAGGACCTGGAGAGCGCCTGCACCCAGCTCGCGCGCGGGGAGTCGGTGGAGCTGCCGGCCAAGACCACGTCGTACAAGGCGTGGGCCGAGCGCCTGGCCGAGCTGGCCCGCTCCGGGGAGCTGGCGGAGGAGGCGGCCTACTGGTCGGCGCAGGCCGGCAAGGAAGTGGCGCCGCTGCCCGTGGACGACCCCGCGGGCGAGAACACGCTGGCGCACCGGCGCGGCGTGGCGGTGCGCCTGACGGAGGACGAGACGGCCGCGCTGCTGCGCGAGGTGCCCGCGGCGTACCGCACGCAGATCGACGAGGTGCTGCTGACCGCCCTGGCGCGCTCGCTCGCCCGCTGGACGGGGGAGCGGCGCATCCGCGTGGAGCTGGAGGGGCACGGGCGCGAGGAGGAAGCCGTCGGCGGCGCGGACCTTTCCCGCACGGTGGGGTGGTTCACCAGCGCCTATCCCGTGGTGCTGGAGCTGCCCGGTGGGGACGATGCCGGGGCGGCGCTGAAGGCGGTCAAGGAGCAGCTGCGCGCCGTGCCGCGGCGCGGGATCGGCTACGGGCTGCTGCGCTTCCTGGGCGGGGGCGAGACCGCGGCGGAGCTGGCCGGGGCGGCGGAGGCCGAGGTGGGCTTCAACTACCTGGGCCAGTTCGACCAGGCGGTCTCGGGCGAGGCGTTCTTCGGCTTTGCGCCGGAGTCGGCCGGGCACTCCATCGACCGGCGCAGCCCGCACCCGTACCGGCTGGAGGTGGGCGGGTCGGTGCAGGGCGGGCGCATGGAGCTGCGCGTCGGCTACTCCGCCGCCGTCCACCAGCGGGAAACGGTGGAGCGCCTGGCGGAGGCGTACGGCGAGGAATTGCGCTCGCTGATCGCCCACTGCACCTCGTCCGGGGCGGGCGGCTACACGCCCAGCGACTTTCCGCTCGCCGGGCTGGACCAGGCGGCGCTGGACGCGCTGCTGGGGAGCGAGCGCGGGGTGGAGGACGTGTACCCGCTCTCCCCGCTCCAGGAGGGGATGCTCTTCCACGCCCTGTACGCGCCGGGCTCCGGCGTGTACGTGGGGCAGTTCGGCTTCGTGCTGGAGGGGCCGCTCGACGCCGACGCCCTGGAGCGCGCGTGGCAGAACGCCGTCGCGCGCCACGAGGCGCTGCGGGCCGGCTTCTCCTGGGACGGGCTGCCGCGCCCCGTGCAGGTGGTGCGCCGCGAGACCCGGCTGCCCTTTCTGCGTGAGGACTGGCGGGGGCTGGACCGGGCCGGGCAGGAGGAGCGCCTGGAGGCGTACATGGCGGCCGACCGCGCCGCGGGCTTCGACCTGGAGCGCGCGCCGCTGATGCGCCTGGCGCTTTTCCGTCTGGGCGAGGCGGAGCACCACCTGGTGTGGACGCACCACCACCTGGTGGTCGACGGGTGGAGCCTGTCGCTGGTCTTCCGGGCCGTGCTGGCTGCCTACGGGGCGCACGCGCGCGGCGGGACCCCGCAGCAGGGGCAGGGCCGGCGCTACCGGGACTACGCGGCGTGGCTGGCGCGGCAGGACCGCGCGCGGGCCGAGCTCTTCTGGCGGCGGACGCTGGCCGGCTTCGACACGCCGACCCCGCTGCCGGGCGCGAGGGCCGGGGCGAGGGAGGAGGGCGAGGCGAGGCCGGGCGTGGCGAGGCTGCGGCTGTCGGTGGAGCGCACCCGCGCGCTGCAGGAGCAGGCGCGGGCGTGGGGCGTGACCATGAGCACCCTGGTGCAGGGCGCGTGGGGCCTTCTCCTGGCGCGCTGGGCGGGGGAGGAGGAGGTGGTCTTCGGGGCCACGGTCTCCGGGCGCCCGGCGGAGCTGCCGGGGGTGGAGGAGACGGTCGGGCTGTTCATCAACACTCTCCCCGTGCGGGTGCGCGCGGGCGGGGCCGCCGAGCTGCGCGAGTGGCTGCAGGAGTTGCAGAAGGAGCAGGTGGAGGCGCGCGAGTACGAGTACACGCCGCTGGTGGACGTGCAGAGGTGGAGCGAGGTGCCCGCGGGGGAGCCGCTCTTCGAGAGCCTGGCGGTGTTCGAGAACTACCCGGTGGACGAGGCGGCGGGGGAGGCGTCGGAGGCGCTGGGCGAGCTGACGGTTCGCTCCACCGGGGGGCGCGAGCAGTCCAACTTCCCGCTGGTCCTGATGGCGCAGGCGGCGGCACAGCTGAGGGCGGAGATCCGCTACGACGGGGCGCGGGTGGGAGCGGCAACGGCCGAGCGCCTGGCCGGGCACCTGGAGACCGTGCTGGAAACGGTGGCCGCACAGCCCGGGCGGCGCCTGTGGGAGGTGTCGCCGCTGCGCGAAGCGGAGCGCGCGCAGGTGCTGCGGGCCTGGAACGACACCGCGGCCGAGCTGCCGCGGGCCTGCATCCACGAGCTCTTTTCCCAGCAGGCGGAGCGTACGCCCGGCGCGGCGGCCGTGCTCGCCGCGGACGTGGAGATCACCTACGCCGAGCTGGAGCGCCGCTCCAATCGCCTGGCCCACCTGCTCCGCGCGCGCGGCATAGGCCCCGAGTCGCGCGTGGGGCTCCTCATGGAGCGCGGCGTCGAGGTGGCCGTCGCCCTGCTGGGGATCCTCAAGGCCGGCGGCGCCTACGTGCCGCTGGAGCCCGGCAACCCCACCGAGCGCCTTCGCGAGGTGTTCCACGACGCCGGCGTCTCGCTCGTGGTGACGCACGGGGACTCGGGCGCGCGCCTGCCGGCCGAGCTCGAATCGCTGCGGCTGGACGATCCCGGGACCGTGGCCGCGCTGGCGGAGCTGCCGG
>JBEVLE010000420.1:0-3354 GCA_040509335.1 Longimicrobiaceae bacterium
GGGGGAGCCGTCCACGGGGCGGCTCCCCCGCGCCGCTTGCGGCCCGCCCGCGGGTCCCGTTCTTGCCGTTCGCACGCGCGTCCCGCACCTTTGCGGCGGGACGCGGTTCCAAGTCAACGCACGCACTCACAGACCGGATGAGCGAAGCCGCAGTCGCGCCCGAAAGCCTCGATCTCCCGCCCCAGGTCCGGCGGGCCGTGGACGCACTCTTCGACCGCAAGGCCGCGGACGTGGTCGTGATGGAGCTCAAGGGGCTGTCCACCGCCACGGACTGGTTCCTGGTGGCCACGGGCCGCTCCGACACGCACGTCACCGCCATCGCGGACAACCTGATCGACGAGCTCAAGAAGGAAGGGATCCGCCCCGTCAACGTCGAAGGGCTGCGCGGCGGCCGCTGGGTGCTGGTGGACTACTTCGACTTCGTGGTGCACGTGTTCCACCCCGCCGCGCGCGAGTTCTACCAGCTGGAGCGGCTCTGGGGGGACGCGCCGCAGCACCACGTCGCTCCCGCGGGCGCCGAGTCGGCGTCGCTCTGACGTCCCGCTGAACGGCAGCTGCCGGGTTCGGGCGTGCCCCCGCTGGCGCGGGGTCGGGCTGCGGCTCCGTAACGCACGATAAAACTGTGCGTAACGGAGGCGAGCCCGCGCAAACAGCCGCGCGGTCTCGCCGCTTCGCGCTCGCATCCCTCACGCGGGCGCCGGAGCGTGTCCCGGCTCTTCCAACGACAACTGCAAAAGCTCCCGATTGTCCACCAAGCCCGCGCAACCGCTTGCGGGGGGCTCGGGTCCGTCCCTAACTTTCCCCGTTTCACAGCTTCGCGCCCCCTCGTCGCCACGCGTCCCGTAGCGGTGTCCGCACCCTTTTCCCCGAAAGGGACCTCCGTACCGACATGAGCGAACTTCCTCCGCACCCCGCCGGCGGCCCGGCGCTGCCGACCGCCACCGACCTGGACCCGGCCGCGGGCCCGCTCCCGTCCGCGCTCGAGTGGAGCGCCGCGGGGCGGGGCGAGCCGGTGGTGCTGCTGGTGGACGCGGCGGAGGACCGCGCGTGGGCCGCGGACGCGGCGGTGGCGCTGGCCACCGGGTGGGCGCGCGCGGGGAGGCGGGTGGTTCTCGCCGACCTGCACCTGCAGGACGCCCTGGTCCACGAGCGGCTGGGGGAGCCCAACCTGGACGGGGTGGTGGACGTGTTCCTGTACGGGGCCTCGCTGTCGCGCACGGCGCGCCCCGTCCCCGGCCGCGGCTTCTACCTGATCTCCGCCGGCACCTACACCGAGGACCCGGACGCCGTGCTGCGCCACGCGCGCTGGCCCCGGATCGCCGCGGGCTTCGCGGACGCGCAGGCCACGCTCCTCCTGTTCGTCCCGGCGGCCTCCGCCGGCCTGGCCTCGCTGGCGGAGTGGGCCTCCGCGGCGGTGCTCCTGGGCGAGCCGGACGCCGCGCGCCTCCCCGCGGGGCTGCGCGTGCACGCCGCGGCCGCCCCTCCCGGGCTCGCGCCCGCCCCGGTTCCCGCGGCCGGGCCCGCCGTGCCGGAGGAGATCCCCGGGGAGCCCCCGGCACCGACGGCCGGGCCGGACGAGGACGCCACCCTCGTCCAGGCGGAGGAGCCCCCGCCGCCGGAAACCGAGGTGATCCCCTGGACGGACCCGTACCAGGAGCGCGAGGACCGGCTGCTGGGCGAGTACGCCGACGGGATCCCGGCGAGCACCCTCCCCGCGGGGGCGGTGAAGACGCGCGAGGCCGACCTGCGCGACCCGCCTCCCGCCATGGCCGCGGAGCGCGTGATCGTGGCGCCCAAGCGGAACTGGCTGCCCGCCCTGCTGCTGGTGCTGCTGGGCGCCGTGGTCGTGTACGCCGCCGCGTACATCGTCAACCGCCGAGACCCCGGGTTCTTCGCCTGGATCCTGGGCGGCGGCGCCGCCCGCCCGGCCGCCGATTCCGCCTCCGCCGCGCCCGCGGCCGCCGCTCCGGCGCCCGCACCGGCCGCGGCCGGGGTCGCGCTCCCCTACTCGGTGCAGGCGAAGGCCTTCGCCTCGCTGCGCGCCGCCCGCCAGATGCTGGAGGGCGACTCCGCGCGGCTTTCCGGCGTGCCCCTGTACGTGTCGCCCGAGCTGGTGGGCAACGTGCTGTACTACAAGGTCATGGCCGGCACCCTCCCCGACACCGCGCAGGCGTCCCGCCTCCAGCAGCAGCTGGTGTACGCCAGGCTGGTGGAAGCGTCCGACGCGCAGGAGGGCACCGGGAGCCTGGTGCAGTTCACCCCGCTCGCCTTCGACCTGGGCGAGTTCCCGGACCGCGCCGCCGCCCGCGCCCACGCCGACTCCCTCCTCCGCCGCCAGGTCCCCGCGTACGCCGTGCCGCTCCCGGGCCCCGGCGGGGGCGAGCGCTGGCGCGTGTACGGCGGCGCCTTCCGCGACAGCGTGAGCGCCGAGGGAATGCGCCGCATCCTGTCCGACCGGCGGATCGACGCGCGCCTCGTGGAGCGCGTCGGGACGCAGCCCACCCCGCGGGAATGAAGCTCCGCTCCCTCCGCCTGCACGGCTTCAAGTCGTTCGCCGACCGCACCAGCATCGAGTTCCGCGACGGCGTCACCGCCGTCGTGGGCTCCAACGGCTGCGGCAAGTCCAACGTCGCCGACTCCATCCGCTGGGTGATGGGCGAGCAGCGGGCCAGCGTGGTCCGCGGCGCCAAGATGGAGGAAGTCATCTTCCAGGGCACCACAAAGCGGCGGCCGCTCAACTTCGCCGAGGTCTCGCTGGTCTTTTCCAACGAGGACGGCCAGGTACCCCTCCCGCAGAGCGAGATCGAGATCACCCGCAAGGTGTTCCGCGAGGGGGGGAGCGAGTACGCCCTGAACCGCAACTCCTGCCGCCTCCGCGACATCCACGACCTGCTGCGGGACACCGGGCTGGGCGCCAACGCCTACTCGGTGATCGAGGCGGGGATGATCGACACCATGCTCAGCGAGCGCGCCGAGGAGCGGCGCGCCCTTTTCGAGGAAGCGGCCGGGATCGGCAAGTACAAGGACCGCCGCCGCGCCGCGCAGCGCCGCCTGGAGCAGGCCGAGGGCGACCTGCAGCGCCTGGGCGACCTGGTGGCCGAGGTGGAAAGCAAGACCCGCGCGCTGGCCCGCCAGCGCCGCAAGGCCCAGCGCCACGCCGAGCTCCAGGCGCGCCGCCTGGACCTGGAGGTGGCGGTCGCCCGCGGCGAGGTGGAGTCGCTCACCGCCGCGCTGGCGCAGGCCGCCTCCCGCCGCGCGACGCTCGCCGGGGACGAGCAGGCGGCCCGCGCCGGCCGCAGCGCCGCCGAGGCGACGCTGGAGGCGCGCCGCGCCGAGGCCGTCGAGCTGGGCCGG
>JBEVLE010000421.1:0-12445 GCA_040509335.1 Longimicrobiaceae bacterium
CCGCACCCCCGCCGGGGGTGCGGCTCCCGCTCTTTTTCTGTCCGGAGTGCGCGTGGGGGGTACCGGAATTCCGCCGGACGTTTATATTCGTCGGCTCGCGGCGGGGCGGTCCGGCGCGGGCGGAGAAGGGCGCACGAAAGGGTTGACGGACGGCCTGGCCTGCGTTATCATCATTCTCCTTGTCGCGGGGTGGAGCAGCCTGGTAGCTCGTCGGGCTCATAACCCGAAGGTCGCGGGTTCGAATCCCGCCCCCGCTATGCAGGACCCTCCGCCGAAGTCGGGCGGATTTTTGTTGGGCTGGAGGCGTTCGGCCAGGTAGCTCAGCTGGTAGAGCACACGACTGAAAATCGTGGTGTCGGGGGTTCGACTCCCTCCCTGGCCATGGCAGCACGGACGGCAGTAGCTCAATTGGTAGAGCACCGGTCTCCAAAACCGGCGGTTGGGGGTTCGATTCCCTCCTGCCGTGCTGACAGTCTCGACGCCGCTATCGTCTAGGGGACTAGGACGCCGCCCTCTCACGGCGGAAACCGGGGTTCGAATCCCCGTAGCGGTACTCGGCTGGGATTCGTGGCGCTCACATAGCTCAGTCGGTAGAGCACTTCCTTGGTAAGGAAGAGGTCATGGGTTCGAATCCCATTGTGAGCTTCAAGGAGTGAGCTCCCATCGTCTATCGGTTAGGACGCCACTCTTTCAAGGTGGAGAGCGGGGTTCGACTCCCCGTGGGAGCGCCATCAGGTCCCGCGCCGAGGTTTCCTCGGCGGCAGGGAAGTTGGCCGGAGGGCTGGAAAAACCGGCCGGGTGTGGTTAGATTGGGGATCTGTACGCGGGCATAGCTCAGTTGGTAGAGCGCAACCTTGCCAAGGTTGAGGTCGCCGGTTCGAGTCCGGTTGCCCGCTCTGCACCGCCGGTCGGGCGGTGAAGGGGCCGTAGCTCAGTCGGTTAGAGTGCCGGACTGTCACTCCGGAGGTCGCGGGTTCGAGTCCCGTCGGCCCCGCTCGCTGGAAAATTGACAACTCGGGTCGTGTCTGGGGCCGTAGCTCAGTTGGGAGAGCGCTTGAATGGCATTCAAGAGGTCAGGGGTTCGATTCCCCTCGGCTCCATTCGTATGGACGGAAATGCTGGTGGGGTGGCCGAGTGGCTAATGGCAGCAGACTGTAAATCTGCCGGGCTTCGCCCTACGTAGGTTCGAATCCTACCCCCACCACTCTTTGGATGCATCGGGCGGTTAGCTCAGTTGGTTAGAGCGCTACGTTGACATCGTAGAGGTCACAAGTTCGAGTCTTGTACCGCCCACTCGTGCGTCGCCGGGGCCGTAGCTCAGTTGGGAGAGCGCTGCAATCGCACTGCAGAGGTCAGGGGTTCGACTCCCCTCGGCTCCACTGGGACCAGACGGGCGCCACCGTAGCTCAGGGGTAGAGCACTCGATTCGTAATCGAGCGGTCGTCGGTTCAAATCCGACCGGTGGCTCTGGTCGACCTGAGGTTGAAATTCGGTCGCGGGGCGATTATCTTCGCTGTCCGAGCGCGGGAGTAGCTCAGTTGGTAGAGCATCAGCTTCCCAAGCTGAGGGTCGCGGGTTCGAGCCCCGTCTCCCGCTCGTTCTTCTGCCCTTTGGTGTAACTGGCAACACGCCTGACTCTGACTCAGGTATTCCAGGTTCGAATCCTGGAGGGGCAACTGCAGGGGAGAGGTGGGTGAGTGGCTAAAACCAACGGTTTGCTAAACCGTCCTGCCCAAAAGGCAGACGCGGGTTCGAATCCCGCCCTCTCCGCTCCTTGCTAAGGACCGGTGTCCGAGCGGCTTAAGGAGCACGATTGGAAATCGTGTGGGGTTAATAGCCCTCGTGGGTTCGAATCCCACCCGGTCCGCTGCTTGCAGTACCGTGGTGACGGGTCGGGCAGGACGGTCCACCGGCTGGGACCGTAAAAACTTCGGGACGTGGCTCAGCCCGGTAGAGCACTCGCTTCGGGAGCGAGGGGTCGCCGGTTCAAATCCGGCCGTCCCGACTGAAGTTGGAGGCGTAGTCCTAACTGGTAAGGCACCGCACTCGAAATGCGGCGCGGGCAACCGCTTGGGGGTTCGAGTCCCTCCGCCTCCGCTGTTGTCGAAACCGCTCGCGGCCCTGGTTCACTTCGGTGAGCCAGGGCCGTTTTGCGTTCCGGGTACCGGGCTCGCCCGGTTCACGAGCTGTCGGAAGACGGACGTGCGATCGGGGGCAAGAGTCTGGCGCCCGCCGCGGCTTCAGCCACAGATTAGCGGGAGCCGGTCTCCGTCCGCCGCCGTGTGCGAACGCCCCTCCAGCCGGAACTCCACCATGTCCCCGCCGCGAGATCCGAACGGTTCCGGGCCCGACGATGCACAGGTTCCCGACCGTGCCGAGCCGCCGCCCCGGAAGCGGGCGTCCGGGCGCGGTCCGTCGGAGCCCGCCCGGACAAGGGGGAAGAAGGCGAAGACGGCCGGGGCCGCGCGCGAAGAGACGCGTGACACGTCCGCCCCGGACCTGCTTTCCATGATCGGGCGGGGCGTGGTGCCGCCGGTGCTGCACGACGAGGAGCGGCGCGAGGAGATGGGGGTACCGGCCGATCCGACGGTGCCCGGCCGGTACATGATCGAGCTGAACATCCAGTACCGGGGCGGCCTGAGGGCGGCGTCGATCGCGTTCAGGGGCCTGTACAGGGAGGTGCTCGGCGAGACCTACGCGATCACCCACCCCCCGGTGGAGATCTCGAAGAGCTACTACCAGTGCCTGATGAGCGTCGAGCAGTGGCGCAAGCTCCTCAGGAAGGACGAGGAGCAGGCCGCGACGGACCCCAGCCGCCGCGTGATCTACAAGCTGTGGCCCGACTTCAAGGTCAAGGCGCTGATCGACCGGTCGGTGGCCACCGTCAAGGCCGACGCGGCCGTCCGGGCGTACCTGGCCACGGGCGCGGGGATCACCTGGGCGGTGATCGACTCGGGGATCGAAGGCATTCACCCGCACTTCGGCCGGGTCGAGCGGGCGCTGGAAAGCACCATCCACCATCCGGACGTCGCCGAGCTGCACTACGACTTCACCCTGGATCGCCCCATCGTGGAGCCCCCGCCGGGGCTGGACGCGGCCGCCCTGGTCGAGTTCCTGGAAAAGAGCCAGCAGGAGCACGACGCGCGGGCCCACGTGGAGGCGCTCAGAGATGGGTTCGGCCACGGCACGCACGTGGCCGGGATCATCGCCGGCCGCCTCCCGGACGGGGCGGCGCAGCTCCCGCTTCCCGGCCGCGCCCCGGTGGCCGGCGCCGCTCCCCCGGGGGACGCGGTGCGCTACGCCGCCTTCGAGCAGGTCTTCGAGGCGGACCCGGAGGGCAAGCGCATCTTCAACGGGAAGGTCCCCGTCCCCCGCTACGTGAGGCGCTCCGACGCGCTGCACGGCGTCGCGCCGGAGTGCCTGCTCGTCAGCCTCAAGGTGCTCGACCAGGCGGGCGAGGGGCGGGTGAGCGACGTGATGCGCGCGCTGGTGTACGTCCGCGAGCACCTGAACGACGACCCCAAGATGCTGCGGGTGCACGGTGTGAACCTGAGCATCGGGTACGACTTCGACGCGCAGATGTTCGCGTGCGGCCAGAGCCCGCTGTGCGTGGAGGTGGACCGGCTGGTCAAGAGCGGCGTCGTCGTGGTCACGGCGGCGGGCAACACCGGCTACGGGAAGATCAACGCCGACCAGCGGTCCGCAAAGGCGGGCCTTTCCAACACCATCAACGATCCGGGAAACGCCGCCCTCGCCATCACCGTGGGCTCCACGCACCGCGACTCGCCGCACACGTTCGGCGTCTCCTACTTCTCGTCCAAGGGGCCGACGGGCGACGGGCGCCTCAAGCCGGACCTGGTCGCTCCCGGAGAGCGGATCACCTCGTGCGCCGCCATGGCCAAGCGCCTCCAGCTGGGGATCGAGCTGGCCGGCGAGGTCGCCGCGTACATCGACGACAGCGGGACGAGCATGGCCGCGCCGCACGTGTCGGGGGCGATCGCCGCGTTCCTGTCGATCCGGCGCGAGTTCATCCAGCGGCCGGAGGAGGTGAAGCGCATCTTCCTGGACAGCGCCACCTCGCTGGGGCGCGAGCGGTACTTCGAAGGCCACGGGCTCGTGGACCTGATGCGCGCGATCCAGAGCGTCTGAAGTCCCCCCTCCCTCCAAGCGAGGAGTGCGCCATGCCCGACACGCTGAGCGGTTTCCCCTTCTGGAGCCTGGAGTTCGAAAAGGACGGCACCGCGCGGGCGCCCGGTGCGATCGACCGGTTCGTGGCGGAGGTGAAGTCCCTGGGTCTCTCGGACGTTTTCGTCTTCTCGCACGGTTGGAACAACGACCACGCCGACGCGCTGTCGCTCTACGAGCGATTCTTCGGCGAGGTGGCCAGGCTGCTCCAGGACCCCGGGATCGCGAAGAAGCAGGCGGCGAAGATCGGTGTGGCCGGGGTGCTCTGGCCCTCGATCCTGTGGCCGGACGACGCGCCCGATCCGGGGCCCGCCCCGGTGCTCCCGGCTCCCGGGGGCGGGGGGGCGGCGTCCATGTCCGGTCCGGCCGCCGCGCCGGCGAAGACCGCCGAGCCCGCGGAGATCAACGGCGCGCTGAAAGGAGTGTACGACCCGGGGCAGCAGGGGCTCATCGACGAGCTCACCGCGCTCCTCGCCGAACAGCCGGAGAGCCAGGCGGCGATCGACACCTTCAGGACGAAGCTCGCACAGCTCCTGGCGAGCGAGCCGGCCGGGGAAGTCGTCGACAAGAAGCGCCCGGACCTGGCGGAGGCGGCGATCACGGAGCTGGGCCCGGGGGACTGGCGCCGGCTCCTCGACATCCTCGCCGAGAGCGCGGAGGAGCGCGGCTCGGCCGGCGGCGCCGTCGGGTTCGGCAACCCGTTCAAGAAGCTGTGGGAGGGCGCGAAGAACGCGATGCGCATCACCACGTACTGGCAGATGAAGCAGCGCGCCGGGATCGTGGGCCGCGCCGGGCTCGCGCCCGTGATGTCGCGGCTGGCGCAGGAGGCGCCCGGGGTCAGGATCCACCTGCTGGGCCATTCGTTCGGCGCCCGGCTGGTCTCGTTCTCGCTTTCCGGGCTCCCGGCGGTGATGACGGGGGCGGGCTCGCCGGTCAAGTCGCTCTTCCTGCTCCAGGGGGCGTTCTCGCACTACGCGTTCTCGGACCGGCTCCCGCACGACATGAGCCGGTCGGGGGCGCTGAAGGGAGTGGCGGCGCGGGTGGACGGTCCGCTGCTCACCACCCACTCGCTCCGGGACTACGCGGTGGGTGTCACCTACCCGGCCGCCTCGTTCGTCAACGGCGACGATGCCGCCGCGGCCGAGGAGCAGTCGAGGCGCTGGGGTGCGATGGGGAACGACGGCGCGCAGGCCGTGGGTGCCGCCTCGGCGAAGCTCGCCCCGCCGGGAACCTCCTATCCGTTCGGCAAGGGGACGTGGCTGAACCTGGACGGCAACAAGGTCATCATCCACGGCCGGCCTCCGGCCGGCGCGCACAGCGACATCGTTTCCCCCGAAACGGCGTGGGCGTCGCTCGCGGCGGCGGGGATCGTGTAGGCTGCACGAACGGAAAATCTTCCCGGATGCCAGGAGGAGGCATGACGCAGGAGCAGAGGACCCACCTGGAGGGGCGGCTGCGCGAGGAGCGGGAGCGGGTGGAGCGCTCGCTGGCGCGCCTCCGCGGCGAGTCGGCCCGCTCGCAGCTGGAGCAGGACGGTGACCTGTCCGCCTACCCGCTCCACCCGGCGGACGAGGGGACGGACACGCTGGACCAGGAGATGGAGTTCGCGGAGGCGAGCCGCCAGAGCCGGCTGCTCGCCGAGATCGACGACGCGCTCGCCCTTCTGGTGGAGCGGCCGGAGGAGTACGGCCGGTGCCGCGACTGCGACGGGGAGATCCCCTTCGAGCGCCTGGAGCTGGTCCCCTGGGCGCGCGACTGCGACTGCTCGGGCGAGATCCCCACCCCGGCCTGAGCCCGCCCGGCCGACGCGAAAGCCCCCGCGGCTCCACGGAGCGGCGGGGGCTTTCTGAGCTCGGGGGCGGCGGCGCGGCTACCGCTTCGCGCGGTCCTCGCGCAGGCGGTCCACCTCCTCGGGCGACCACTCGTGGAGGAACGAGACCTCGGCGCGCAGCTCCGGGAGCTGCGAGCGCAGGCACTCCGCGCGGCGCTCGCGCGCCGCGAAGGCCACGCCCTTGGCCTCGTCCCAGCGGCCGGCGTCCATGTAGGCCGTGATCAGCATCTCGTACACCAGCGCGTGCGGGTACACGCGCAGCAGCTCGCGCAGGCGCGGGATGGCCTCGACGCGCGCCTGCGCGGAGGCCACGTCGATCTCCAGCAGCTCGTCGGCCACCTGCTGGCGGCGGCGGAGCAGCTCGGTCAGATCGGCCGGGTACGTGTCCGCCCGGAAATCGCCCATGGCGTGCGCCGGCGGGTTGTCGCGGCCGAAGAGGGCGTCCATGATCGACGCGTTGGGCGGCAGGTCATCCCCCCCATCGGGCCCGCTCATCCGCCGCTTCAGCCAGTACCGGATCCCCATCAGCCTCCCCTTCACGCGCGTGGACGACCGAAATGCGAAGCGCCGGACGGCGGGGTGCCGCGTCCGGCGCCGGCGTGGATCAGCAGGGAGCGTGCCGGACGCTACTCCATGTCCACCTGGCGCACGTCCAGCACCTCGGGGAGCGAGCCCAGCCGCTCCAGCACCTCGGCGGGGACGCGGCCGTCCACCGAGATGGCGGCCAGCGCCTCGCCGCCGGCCTGGAGGCGCGCCTGGTGGTACTCGGCGATGTTCACCCCGGCCTCGCCCAGCACCGTCCCCACCCGCCCGATGACGCCGGGGACGTCGTGGTTGCGGAGCACCACCAGGGTCCCGCGCGGCGCCACGTCCACGCGGAAGGCGCCGATGCGGGTGATGCGGCCGTGCGCCTCGCCCAGGAGCGCGCCGCCCACGCGGACGCTGCGGTCGCCGCCGTCCAGGCGCAGCTCCACCTCGTCGCCCAGCTCGCCGCGGCCGGCCACCTGCGCCCACGCCGTCTCGATGCCGCGCTCGGTGGCCACGTGGTGCACGTTGACCAGGTTGATGGCGCGCCGGTCGATGACGTCGCGCAGCGCGCCCTGGAGCGCGGCCAGGAGGAGCGCGCGCGGCGCCTCCTCGCGGGGGCCGGAGTAGCGCAGCTCCACCCCGCTGAGCCCCGCCGGGAGGAGGCAGCGCCCCAGCCGCCCCAGCCGCTCGGTGAGCGCCATGAGCGGGCGCAGCTCGGCCCACCCGGCGCCGCCCACGCCGGCGGCGTTCAGCGCGCCGCTCAGGTCGCCGCTCACCAGGGCGTCGCGCACGGCGGCGCACGCCTCGATGGACACGCTGCGCTGCGCGTCGCTGGTGGATGCGCCCAGGTGCGGGGTGAGCAGGACGCCGGGGAGCGTGCGCAGCGGGTGGTCGGGGGCCAGCGGCTCGCGCGCGAACACGTCCAGCGCCGCCCCCCCGATGCGCCCGGCGCGCACCGCGTCCACCAGCGCGTCCTCGGCCACGATCCCGCCGCGGGCCAGGTTGAGCACCAGCGCGCGGGACCCCAGGCGCGACAGCTCCGGCGCGCCGATCATCCCCCGGGTCTCGTCGGTGAGGGGAACGTGCAGGGTGAGGACGTCGGCCCGGTCGAGCGCGTCCGCCAGGCGCTCCACCCGCTCCACCCCCAGCTCCTCGAAGCGCGCGGCGGACACGTACGGGTCGCAGGCGATGACGGCCATCCCGAAGGCGCGGGCACGGCGCGCCACCTCGCCGCCGATGCGCCCCAGCCCGACGATGGCGAGGGTGCGCCCGCGCAGCTCGGTGCCCCCCAGCAGCGAGCGGTCCCAGCGGCCGGCGCGCATGGAGGCGTCCGCCTCGCCCAGGTGGCGCACCAGCGAGATCAGCACGCCGAAGAACAGCTCCGCCACCGACACGGTGTTGCCGCCCGGGGCGTTGATCACCGCGATCCCCAGCTCGGTGGCGCGCTCCAGGTCGATGTTGTCCACGCCCACCCCCGCCCGGCCGATCACCCGCAGGCGCTCGCCGCGCTCCAGCAGCTCGCCGGTGATCCGCGTGGCGCTGCGGCCGATCAGGGCGTCGTAGCCGGCGATCTCCTCCAGCAGCTCGGCGGGGGGGAGCGTGGGGCGCTCCACCACCTCGATCCGCGGGCTCCCCCGCAGCAGCGCGATCCCCTCGGGGTCCACCTCGTCCGTCACCATCACCCGGAAGCGTCCGTCCGCCGTCATCCCAGCACCTCCTCCAATTCGGCGAGCAGCGCGTCCAGCTCCGCGACCGTGTGGTCCCCCATGTGCCCGATCCGGAACGTCGCGTCCCGGAGCTTGCCGTACCCGGGCGCGATCGTCCAGCCGCGCTCTTCCAGCGCCGCCGCCACCTGCGTCCCCCGCCGCTCCGGCGGGAGCACGACGGCGGTGTTGGTGGGGGAGCGCCGGCCCTCCGGTGCCAGCACCCGGAGCCCCCAGCGCGCCCCCTCCGCGGCGACCCACTCCCAGCAGCGCTCCGCCATGGCCTGGTGCCGGGCGACGCGCGCCCCGATCCCCTCCGCCTCGATGCGCCCCACCTGCTCCACCAGCGCGTACACCAGGCTGACGGCGGGGGTGTTCGGCGTCTGGTGCTTGGCCCATGCGCGGTCGAACTCCACCAGGTCGAAGTACTGCCCGCGCCCGGGGATCGTCGCCGCGCGCTCCAGGAAGCGCGCCGCGGCGGTTGCGAAGGCGAGCCCCGGCGGGAGCGCCAGCGCCTTCTGCGAGCCGGTGAGGAGCAGGTCCAGCCCCCAGGCCTCGGCCTCCACCTCGGCCCCGCCCACGCTGGTGACTCCGTCCACCAGAAGCAGGATCTCCTCGCCGCTTGCGCGCTCGGCGGCGCGCACGGCGTCGGCGATCTCGCGGAGCGGGTTCAGCACGCCGGTGGAGGTCTCGGAGTGCACCACCGTCACCGCGTCGAAGCCGCCCGCGCGGAGGCGCTTGAACACCTCCTCCGGGTCGTGCGCGGCGCCCCACTCGGCGTCGTAGGTGGCCACCTCGCGGCCGCACTCGCTCACCAGGTCGCGGAAGCGGCCGCTGAAGGCGCCGTTCACCAGCGCCAGGGCGCGGCGGCGGACGCCGCAGCGCACCGCGGCCTCCATCAGCCCGGTGGCGGAGGAGGAGGACACGTACACCGGGCGCGAGGTGCGGAACACCGCCCGCAGCGGCGCGTCCACCCGGCGCAGCAGCCCGGTCATCTCCGGGCCACGGTGCCCGATCACGGGGCGCGCCATGGCCCGGAGCACCTCGGGGTGCACCTCGGTGGGGCCGGTGAGGAAGAAGCGGCCGAACGGGGGGATATCGGTCATCCAGGCTCGGGAATCGGTCGTGTCGGGACGCCGCGGGCGAGGAGCTCGTCGCCGCGGCGGAGCAGGCCGGCCCACGCCGAGCCGGCCAGGCGGGCCCGGTCCTCCGGGCCGGCGGCGAGCGCCAGCACGGGGGCGAGGCTGGGGTCGCGCAGCACCACGTCGGCGCCCGCGGCCACCCCGGGGCGGAACGTCACGCCCATGTACGCGGCGAAGGCGTCCACGGCGGGGCGGGCCTCCAGGTCGGTCGCGCCGTCGCCCACCATCAGGGCGGGGCGGGGGAGCGCCCAGGCGCGAAGCACGGCCTCCTTGCCGCCGCTCCGCGCCAGCGGCGAAGCGCGCTCGAAGCCGCGGTACGCGCCGTCCTCCGCGAAGTCCACGCCCACCGCCGCCACGGCCTCCGGGGCGATCCCCAGCTCCCGCGCCAGCGCCTCCACCGGCGGGCGCAGGCCGCCGGAAAGCACGCGCACGTCCTTGCCCAGGAAAAGGAGCGCGGCGACGGTCCCGCGCGCGTCGGGCACCAGCCCGGCCACGTAGGCGCGCGCCAGCGCCTCCATGCGCTCGCGCGAGGGGCGGATCAGCTCCAATCGCCGGCCGTACACCTCCTCCAGGGGGACGAGGCCCTGCATGGCCTCCTCGGTCATGGCGCGGATGGCCCCCGCGTGCTCCCCCGCCAGGTCGTCGATCCCTTCCAGGGCGGCGAGGGTGGAGTCGCAGTCGAACACCACCGCCGTGAAGCCCTGCTCAGCCCTCACGCGAGATCCCGGCCGGCAGGGTGAGCGTGAACACGGAGCCCTCGCCGGGCGCCGAGCGCACGGTGATGTCGCCGCCCAGCTGGCGCGCCATGGCGCGCGACAGGGCGAGCCCCAGCCCGGTCCCGCCGTAGCGGCGCGTGGCGGAGCCGTCCACCTGCCGGAACTCGTCGAAGATGCGCTCGTGCTCCTCCGGCGCGATCCCGATGCCGGTGTCCTCCACCTCCCACGACACGAAGCCCCGCTCCTCCGGCGCCGCGCCCGCGCTCTCCGGCCGCGGCCCGATGTCCACCCGCCGCACCCGCATGGCCACCGTTCCCTCGGGGGTGAACTTGACGGCGTTGGAAAGCAGGTTGCGGAGGATGCGCACGGCGTGCCCCGGGTCGGTGTGCACGGGGACCGGCTCCCGCGGGAACTCGGTGTTCACCTCCAGGTGCGGCGCGGGGGACAGGGTGGTGATGGCGGCGCGCGCCAGCGCCACGGCGTCGCAGCGCTCCGGCTCGGCGGGGGTGCGGCCCAGCTTGAGGTGGGTGAGGTCGAGCAGGTCGTTGATCAGCCCCATCAGCGCCGTCCCCGCCGCCTCGATCTTTTCCACCGCGGTCCCCTGCTCGCCGCTCAGCTCGCCGGAAAGCCCCTCGCGCAGCAGGTAGGTGTAGCCCAGGATGGCGGTGAGCGGGGTGCGCAGCTCGTGCGACACGTTGGCCAGGAACTCGCCCTTGAGGCGGCGCGCCTCCTCGGCCTCGTGGTAGCGCGCCTCCAGCTCCACGTTCTGCTCGCGGAGGCGGGCGTTGGCGCGCTGCAGGTCCTCGATCAGGTGCGCCTTCTCGGAGGTGGCGGAAAGCTGGTCGGCCACCAGGCGCAGCAGGCTGCGGTCGGCCTCGCACAGCCCGTCGCGGCCGCGGAAGTAAAAGGTGATCGCGCCCACCGTGCGCCCCCGGCAGCTGAGCGGGAGGGCGACGGACGAGGAAAAGTCCAGCTCCCGCGCCGAGTCCCACCAGTCCTCCAGCGCCGGGTCGGCGTACAGGTCGAACACCTCCACGATGCGGTTCTCGGCCACCGCCTGCCCCGTGGGGCCGTTGCCGACCCGCACGCGCATCTGGCTCAGGTAGGAGGCGTACGCCCGCGGCCAGTTGTACGCGGCCACCACCCGGAGGAGCGCGCCGTCGGCCTCTTCCTCCTGCAGGAACACGCACCCGAAGGCGGCTCCCACCAGCACGGCGACGCGCTCCAGCGCCAGCCGGTACACCTCCGTGGGGCGGTCCGCGGTGAGGAACGCGTGGGCGATCTCACGGGCCGCCTGGAGCTCGCGGACGGCCAGCGAATCGGAGCCGGAAGGGGGGAGAAAAGTCGCTTGGTCCAAGGGTTTCTCTCTTGACGGATCGAAAGGCGGCGCCTAACGTACCAGGGAACGGCGCGACCGTTAGGGTTTTCCGTGTACTCAACCCCTTTTCAGGAGTCGCTCGGTGAACAAGTCCGAGATCGTCCAGCAGCTGGCCAGCCGGGCCAACATCAGCCGTGCCGACGCCCAGCGGGCCGTCGATGCGCTTTTCGCAGTGGACACGGGCATCATCTCGCAGGCACTGAAGAGCGGGGACAAGGTCCAGATCACCGGGTTCGGCAGCTTCGAGACCAAGCGCCGCGAGGCGCGCAAGGGCCGCAACCCGCGCACCGGCAAGGAAATCGACATCGCCGCCTCCACCAGCGCGGCGTTCCGCCCGGGGAAGGGGCTGAAGGATTCCATCGGCGCCTGACCCTGCGGCGCTCCCGAGCAGCACCGAGAGCCACGGCCCCACTCGCCGTGGCTCTCTCGCGTTTTCGCCCCGTCCATGTCCCGCAGGAAGCGACGCACTCCCGGAACCCCCTCGCTCGCGCCGGAAGCGTGGGGCGAGGTCCACCCCACGCTCGACCTGCACGGGCACACGGCCGACGAGGCGGTGAGGCGCGCCGAGGCGTGGCTGCGGGCACTGCAGCGCGACGGGGTGCGCACGGCGCGGGTGGTCACCGGGCGCGGGTCGCGCTCGGCGGGGCCGCCGGTGCTGCGGGGGGAGGTGGGGGCGATGCTGGAGGCACTTCGCGGCTCGCTGGTGTCGTACTTCACCCTGGACTCCGGGGGCGGAGCGTTCCGCGTGGAGCTGGAGCGGGCCGTGCGCCCCCGTCCGCTCCGCAAAGCCTCCTCCGCCGTGCTGCGGCGGACCGCTCCCGACCTCCTCCGGCGCGCCCAGGAGGCGCTCTGGGAGCTGGGAGTGGATCCCACGCCCGAGCTGCTGGAGGCGGAGATCCGGCGGATCCGGCGGGAAGCGGGCGAGACGCCGTAGTGTAGCTGAAAAAGCGGGGAGCGCGCAA
>JBEVLE010000422.1:0-26098 GCA_040509335.1 Longimicrobiaceae bacterium
TTTCGGCCCGAAGGGGCGAGACCGCGCGGCTGTTTGCGCGGGCTCGACTCCGTTACGCACGGTTGTTTCGTGCGTTACGGAGCCGAAGCCCGACCCCGGCGCCAGCCGGGGGCACGCCCAACCAAGCAGTTCAAGCCGTAGTCCCTTCCCACAGGTACTCCGCCGCGTACGGCGCGTAGAGCGGATCACCGCGGAGCCGCTCCGCCCTCCCCACGCAGTGCCGCAGGAACTCCTCCGGAAAGTCCGCATCCGTGACGGCACGGCCCGGCCTCGCCCGCGCCAGCACCCGCACCAGCGGCCGCAGCCGGTTCTCGAACGTCCCACGCACGTACCACCGGTACACCCGCGCCGAGCGCCGCCCCCCCAGCCGCGACGCCGCGGCGGACACGGCGCGCGAGATCACCGGGTACCAGTACAGTTCCTCGGGCGAGAGCGACGCGTTCACCCGGCCCACGCGCACCTCGTGGTGCGGGAGCCCCAGCCGCTCCTCCAGCACCCGGAGGAAGCGCGGCTGGTCGTCGCGCAGCAGCTCGTACGGGAGCACGATCACGTTGTCCGCGCCGAACGCCGCGGCGTACAGCCCCACCAGGTAGTCGTAGTCGTAGTAGTGGCCGGTGTCGTCGGCGAGCCGGTCGGCGAGGTCGCGGATCATCCCGTCCAGGTGCTGCGTGCCGCCCGAGCGGACGTACTGGGAGTACCCGGACAGGATGATGTCGCGGAAGCCGCGCGTGACGACGAGGATGCGGCTCCCGGGAAAGAGCGTCTTCAGCAGGGCGCACACGTCGGCCTGGGCGTCCTTGATGCGCTCCGGGAGCCCGCCCCGCTCGCCGCCGCCCTCCAATTGGAGCCCGCCCGTGCTCCGGTGCGGGGTGGAAAGCCCCTCGGAGCTGGTGACGTAGTAGCGGTACGAGGGGTCCGGCATGCGGCACATGGCGTACACGTCGGGGAAGCCGCCCACGCCGCCGGGCGCGTAGCAGAAGTCCGGGTGCTTCTCGAACCACGCCTGGAGGAAGGTGGAGCCGGACTTGGGATAGCCGACGTGGATCAGGTGCTGGGCCATGGCGACGGGCTCGCGGGGTAGCGGCAGAGGGCTTCCAGGCAGAAGCCGGTGGTCAGCTCCTCGGAGCCCCAGCCGAAGTACTTTTCGGGGCCGCCGAAGTACAGCGAGGTGGCCCGCCAGTCGCCCTCGGGGCGCTGCGCGGCGAGCAGGAAGCGGACGGCGCGCTCCAGCTCGGGCGGCGCGGCGCGCCACGAGAGCAGGGCGCACACGGCGAGCGCGGTCTCCAGCTCGCTCGCCCCGATGGAGCCGTCGGGGCGGGCGGCGGCGGCGATGCGGGCGACGGACTCGTCGCGGATGGCGCCCAGCGCCGCCACGCCGGCGCCGAAGCAGCGCGAAACCACGTACTGGAACATGAAGCGGTTGAGGTGCCACTTGTCGCAGCACCCCTCCCTGCCGCTCCGGAACACGCCGGTCAGGTAGTCCGCCACCGCGGCGGTGTCGGGGCCATCGCCCAGGTACAGGAGGACGTTGGCGTTGACCACGCAGTCCACGTCGCCGGGGGCCGACTCGTTCATCTTCCAGAAGTAGTACGCCTTGACCGGGTTTGCCCAGTGGCGCAGCGCCACGCGCCAGTAGGCGGCGCTGCGCGGCGCGGGCCAGCGCGGCGCCAGCCAGGTGTAGAACAGCCCCTCCGGGCTGCGCGCGGCGAGGACGAGGTCGCGGTTGGGCGGAAAGGAGGCGCCCTCCCGGCGCAGCACGTACGACACGCAGGCCACGTCGTCCAGGTCGGCGGGGATGATGGCGCGGTACCGGTGGCCGCGGGTCCAGTAGCGCCACACCCCGGGCGGCTCCATCTCCGCCAGGAAGAAGCGCACGGCCCGGTCCAGCATCTCCCGGGCGCGCGGCGAGCCGGAAAAGCCCAGCGAGTACGCGATCAGCGCGGTGGGAAAGGGGGAGCTGTCGAAGACGCGGTCGCGCTCCAGCTCGTGGTCGGTGGACAGGTACGACCTGAACTCGCCCGAGGGGAGCTGGCTGCGGTGCAGGAAGGCGGCGGCGCGCTCCGCCGCCGCGGCCACGGCCCCGTCCGTCACCGTCTCACTCCCATTCCACATCGATCGTCGTCAGCTGGTGCATGGACATGGCCGTGTTGCTCGCGCGCGACGGCTCGGTGCGGACGTGGAAGGGGTGCGGGGGCCCGGTCCAGCCGTAGGTGGCGAGGGGGTAGTGGGTGGCCGCGTCGCTGACGATGGCGCGCACGACGTACTGCCCGGCGACCAGGGGGAGGCGCGGGACCACGCACCGCACCTCGCCCGTCCCCGGGACCAGGGTGCGCCGCCGGGAGTCGCGGGCCCCCGTCACGCACACCCACTGGTCGCCCGTCCAGATCGTGAACGCCCACTCCACCTCGGCGCGCTCGCGGGCTTCGTACGCCAGCGAAAGGCACAGGTCGGCGCCGGTGCGGATCTCGCCGCCGTCCGCGGAGCGCGCGGAGATTCCCGTGATGACCACGGGAGCGTCGTCGGGCGGCGGGACGGCGCCGCCCCCGGACGCGGCCGCGGCGCGCTGCTGGGTCTCCAGGTAGCACGCCAGCGTTTCCACGGCGGTGCCGGCGTGGGTGAGCCGCCCGGCCTCCAGGAGGATGCCGCTGCGGCAGATGGCCTGGATCTGGTGGGGGCTGTGGGAAACGAACACGAGCGCGCCCCCGGCGTCCAGGTACTTCTGCATGTGGGTGATGCACTTGCGCTGGTAGGTGATGTCGCCCACCGCGAGCACCTCGTCCACCAGGAGCACGTCCGGCTGGAGGTGCGCCGCCACCGCGTACGAGAGGCGCGCCTGCATCCCGGAGCTGTAGTAGCGCAGCGGCACGTCCATCGCCTCGCCGAGCCCGGCGAAGTCGGTGATCTCGTCCATCAGCCGCGCGGTGTCGCGCCGGGCGAAGCCGTGCAGCGCGGCGTTGACGTACACGTTCTCGCGCCCGGAGAGCGCGGGGTCGAAGCCGGTCCCCAGCTCGATCATCGCACCCACCCGCCCCCGCAGGCGGACCTCCCCGCCGTCCGGCTTCACCAGCCCGTACAGCACCTTGAGCAGCGTGCTCTTCCCGGCGCCGTTGGCCCCGACGACGGCCAGCGACTCACCCGGGGCCACCCGGAACGACACGTCGCGCAGCGCCCAGAACTCGCCGCGGCGCAGCTCCGGCGGGGGAGCCCCGGCGCCGGGCCGCAGGACCTCGCGCGCGATGTCGCGGAGCCCGTACCACTGGGCCCGCCGCAGCTCGCGGCACAGCTTCTTGGAAAGCCCGGCGACGGCGACGGGCGATTCCGCTCCGCTCACCGCGCGGCCCCTTCGCCGGGCGAGACCCACAGCTCGCCGAGGGCGCGGTAGTTGGGGGAGGGGGCGTAGGTGAGCGCCGACAGCGGGCGCGCCTCGCGGAAGCGCGGCCACGCCGCGAGCAGCGCTTCCAGCGCCACGCGCACCTGCAGGCGCGCCAGGCGCGACCCGGGGCACACGTGGGGCCCGGAGCCGAAGGCGAGGTGCGGGTTGGGGGCACGGTCCAGCCGCAGCCGGTCGGGCTCCGGGAAGCGGGCGGGGTCGCGGTTCGCCGCCGCGACGACCAGCCGCACCTCGGCGCCGGCAGGGATGGCGGCGCCGGCCAGCTCGGCGCCCGGCCCGGCGAGGCGCCACAGGAGCATCTCCGGCGGATCCAGGCGGGCGGCCTCCTCCACCAGCGCGGGGACCAGGGCGGGGTCCGCCTGGACGCGGGCGCGGAGCCCGGGGTCGCGGAGCAGGTGGAGCACGGCCGCGGCCACCAGGCGGCTGGTGGTGGTGGTCCCCGCGATCCAGAAGAGCTTGAGCAGCCCGGCCGCCTCCTCCGGCGTGTGCGCGGCGCCGTCCTGCGCGCGGAAGAGCCGCCCGGCCATGGAACCGGTCGGGGGGCCGGCGGCCGCGGCGGCGACCTGCTCGCCCGCCCACGCGTGCAGCTCCAGGAAGCTCGCTTCCTGCTCCTCGTCGCCGAAGCGCCCGAGCCGCGCCCGCAGCGACTCGCACTCGTCGCGCGTGAGCCCCAGGAAGCTCCCCACCACCCGCTCCACCAGCGGGACGGCGTACTCGCGCACGATCTCCACCTCCGCCCTTCCCGCGCACTCCGCCAGCAGCTCCGCGGCGACGGCGCGGGCGGGGGCTTCCAGCGCCTCGGCGGCGGCGGGCGTGAAGTACGGGGCCACGGCCCGCCTCACCCGGGTCTGGTGGGGGGGGTCGGCCTCGTTCATGATGGGGTCGAAGCGCACCTGCGGCCGGGCGCTGGAAAACTGCGCCGGGCTCTTGAAGGCCTGCGACACCTCGTCGTAGCCGAGCACCAGCCACAGCCCGCGCTCGGGGAGGAAGTGGACCGGCCCCCGCTCGCGCAGCGCCGCGTAGTACGGATAGGGGTCCTGCATCACCTCCGGGTGCAGCAGGTCGCGCACCTCCGCCTGCGGGGGCGGGGCGGCGGGACGGCCGGCCAGGCGGCGCCGCACGCGGGCCGCCAGCCGGAAGGCGCGGTCGAAGATCGACAAGGCTCGTGGTCCGGGTGCGGGGGGTGAGGAACGGCTACAGGCCGCGGCGCGCGACGCAGTCCACGTCGATGAGCGGGCGCGACGGGCTGGGCGCCACCGGGAACAGCCCGGTGGGCTCGAAGCCGGCGTCGCGGATCGCCCCGATCGACCGCGCGAAGTCCGGCGCCCCCGTGTACACGGGCTTCAGCGAGATCTCCATCTGCAGCCCCGAGATCCGCTCCAGGCAGCCGGCGGCGCCGCCGAGCACGGCGAGGTCGGAGCCCTGCGTGTCCGTCTTCAGGAACACCCGGCCGTGCGCGGCGCCGGGCAGCTCGCCGAAGACGGCGTCCAGCCTCCTCACCCGGACCGGCTCCCGCGCCACGGTGTCCGCGAGCCCCGGAAAGGTCCGCGCGCCGAAGTCGTTGACGGGGAGCAGGGAGCTGAGCTGCGACTCCCGCGCCACGTGGATCACCGCTTCCCCGTCCGCGGCTCCCAGCGCGTACGGGAGCACCGTCCACCGCCCGTCCCGCGCGGCCCGGGAGCGGAGCACGCGGACGCTGGCGGGGACCGGCTCGAAGGAAACGATGTGCCCCCGGTACCCGATGCGGCGGAGCATCTGCGCGTACTGGCCGTCGTTGGCCCCCACGTCCAGCACGCAGTCCACGGCGAGCGCGGCGAACAGCGCGGCCAGGTGCCCCTCCAGCGAGCCCGGCGGGGGCGGCGCCGCGCCCTCCCGCCCCAGGAACCGCATCGCCCGCCGCAGCACGCCGCTCATCTTCCGCTCCATGGGGGGATGCGCCTACAGCCGCGACACCAGGTGGGGGCGCGCCAGGCGGTAGCAGCCCCACCCCACGGCGAGCCCCGCCGCGCTCGCCGCGGCCACCGCGGCGAAGCCCGCGCCGGCCGGCGCCGCCGCGCCGGTGAGCCACCCGCGCGTGGCCACCAGCAGCGGCGCCACGGGGTTCAGCGCGGCGGGGCCGGACGCCGCCGGCGGGTAGATGACGGGGGTCAGGAAGAACCAGATCCCAAGCGTGAGCGCGAGCCCGCGGGACACGTCCTGGTACAGCAGCCCCACGGGGGTGAGCAGCAGCCCCATGCTGAAGCCCAGCAGGAGCAGCGCCGCCACCCCCAGCGGCGCGAGCAGCAGCGACGGGCTCCAGCGCGCGCCCCACCACAGGAGCACCGGCACCAGCACCGCCAGGCGCACCAGGAAGTTGAACGCCACCTCCAGCATCCCCGCCAGCAGCACCGCCTCGTGGGGGATGCGGCTCTTGGTGAGGATCGCGCGCGCGGCGGACAGCTGCTGCAGGGGGGCGTTCAGCGCGTCCGCGAACACCTGCCACAGGAGCGTGCCGGTGAGCACGTACACGGGATACGGCAGGTCGGTGCGGCCCACGTCCAGAATGCGGGCGGAGTTGAGGTACACCCACGCCGCGGAGGTCGCCAGCGGCGGGAGCAGGAGCCACAGGTAGCCCAGCCAGCTCTGCCGGTACCCGGCCTGCAGCCGCCGCACGAACAGGTGCCACGCCACCGGGGGGGCCACCCGCAGGTCGGAGCGGAGCGCCGCCGCGAAGGCCCCCGGCGAGCGGAGCTGCGAGTCCGCCGAATACACCACCTCTTCCATGCCGCCGTCAGGCTCCCGCCGGGGTTCCGCCGCCCTCCGGCGGCGCGCCGGAAGCCCCCGATCTTACGCGCGCGGGGGCGGCGGAACAAGTCGCGGCCGGGAAAACGCGCCCGCCCGGCCGGGGCGTCCCCGGCCGGGCAAGGATCTTGAGACGGCCCCGCCGCTCCGCGGCCGCCGACGGTCGGCCGCCCTTCGCCACACCCACGGACACGACGCGGCGCGTCGGGGGGACATGAGCGCATCCACCACGCAGCCGCCGGTGCTGCACACCTCCGCGGGGGACTTTCCGCTGCACGAGTACCGCCTGGGGATGGCCGGGCGCGAGTGGAGCGTGCTGCACACCGCCGCGGTCCTGAGCTTCGCGGACGAGCAGCACTTCCTGCGCGAGATGCGGGAGCACCTGCCCTACGGCGTGGTGCTGTGGCCGGCGGCCATCGCCCTGGCGCACGACGTGGCGTCCCGGGCGGAGGCGTTTCGCGGCCGGACGGTGCTGGAGCTGGGGGCGGGGACGGGGCTGCCGGGGATCGTCGCGGCCACGCTGGGCGCGCGGGTGGTGCAGACGGACCGGCAGGAGGTGGCGATGTCCGTCTGCCGGCGCAACGGCGAGCGCAACGGCGCCGCGGGGATCGAGCACCGCCTGGCGGACTGGACGGAGTGGGCCGACGAGGCGCGCTACGACTGGATCCTGGGATCGGACATCCTGTACGGCGAGGTCATGCACACGCACCTGCGCCGCATCTTCGAGCGCGGCCTGGCGCCCGGCGGCCGGGTGCTGCTCGCGGACCCGTTCCGCGCGACGAGCCTGCGCCTGCTGGAATCGCTGGAGGCGGACGGCTGGACCGTGGCCATCGCCAAGTGGAACGTGGGCGCGGAGGACACCCCGCGCCCCGTGGGCGTCTTCGAGCTGATGCCGCCGGCCGCTACGGCTGGCGGGGAGGCGGGGCCTGCCAGAGCACGTGGGTGATCATCCAGCGCCCGTCGATCTTCGCGAGCAGGAGGTAGTCGGTCCCCCACCACGCGGTCAGCCCGGCGCTGGCGGTCTGGTCCTGCACGTCGAAGAGCCGGATGTCCCTGGGCGCCCCCGCGGGCGGGCGGTTGCGCCCGGCCTGCACCCCGCGGGCGAAGCTCATGAAGCCGGCGTACGGCATGGCCATGCCGCGGTAGCCGGCTCCCCCCTCCCCCCGCGCGAACCCGTACTTGCGCACCTCGGGCCAGACGCTGCGCTGGAGCTTGATGGTGTCGCCCTCGTAGAAGCCTTCGACGTAGTCGAGCACGGCCCGCTGCACGGCGGCCCGGTCGTCGGGCTGCTGCGCGCGCAGGCACACGGGGAACAGGGCAAGCACCGCGACGATCAGGAGCATACGACGCACGTTCCACCTCCGGGAGGGAGCCGATTCAGTACAGGAGCACGGGGACGGGCCGCACCAATGGGAAGATGCGTGCTCGCCGCTCCGTCGGGCTCAAGTACGGACGGAGCCAGCCCTTGCGCGGAAACGGGCCGGCGCCGCGGACCTCCGGAATGCGCGGTCGTGGGACGGCGCCGTCCCGATCCCGGACAGGCCGTGGAGCGGCCCCGCGGGAGCATCGGTGCGCCGGGACCGCGCGCGGGCTATCTTCTCCCCACGGGATGGATCCGGCGCGAAACCCTGGCTCCCGGGAGCGTCCACATGCAGGACCCCACGGCCCCTGCCGTCCCCCGGGCGCGCGCCGCATCCGCGCGTCTCCCCCGCCCCGCACGCCGGCCGCTCCCGCCGGTCCTCGCCGCCGCGCTGCTGGCGCTGGCCGCCTGCGGGACGCGCGTGGACGTCCCCGCGCCGGACACGGCGGCCGCCACGCTCCCCTTCCCCGAGCCGCCGCCCTCCGTGGTCACCCTCCCCATCTCGCTGGAGCTGGGCGCGGTGGTGCGCAAGGTGGAGGGGCTGGTGCCCCGCACCCAGAGCCGCGAGGACGAGTGGCACCCCATGGGCAAGGTGCCGGTGCTGGGGACGCTGTACGTCAAGGAGATGTGGGAGCGCGACCCGCTGGAGGTGGGGCTGGACGGGGACGGGGTGGAGGTGAGCGCGCAGGTGCGCTACCGCGCCCGCATCGCGGAGCAGACGTGCTTCCCCCGCCTGGGGTGCCGCTGGACGCAGCTGGCCTGGTGCGGCCACGAGGGGACCATGCCGTCGCTGCGCGTGGGGCTGCGCACGCGGCTGCGCTGGCGGCGCGACTGGACGGTGGAGCCGGCCACCACGGCGGCCCCGGTGGAGGCGGGCGCGCCCTGCCGCCTCACGCGCGCCAACGTGGACGTGAGCGAGCGGGTGCGGAACGCGGTGCAGGGGCTGCTGGACGGCGCGGTGCCGCAGGTGGACGCGGAGATGCGAAAGGCGCTGGTGCTGCGGAGCCGGGTGGAGGAGGTGTGGGACCGGCTCCAGGAGCCGATCCCCGCCGGCAAGGGGGTGTTCATCCTCTTTCGCCCGGAGGCGGTCGCGGTGGCGGAGCCCACGGCCCGGGGGACGCGGATGAGCACCACGGTGGCGGTGACCACGCGGCCGCGGGTGGTGCTGGGGGATCGCCCGGCGACGCGGCCTCTGCCGCTCCCCGACTTCTCGCGCGAGGTCCCGAAGGCGGGCGAGTTCCGCATCAACCTGGTGGCGGAGCTGCCCTACGAGACGGCCAACCGGCTGCTGGCGGATGCGCTGGTGGGCAAGGTGGTGGAATTGCGCGGGCACCGGATCAAGGTGCGGGGGGTGCAGCTGTACCCCGGCGGGGGGGAGCGGCTGGCGCTGGCGGTGAAGGTGGGGGGGGACGCGCGGGGCACGCTGTACTTCGTGGGGACGCCCATCTACAACCCGGTGGCGCAGACGGTCGTCGTGCCGGACCTGGACTTCTCGGTGGAAAGCCGCAACGTGCTGGGGCGGAGCGCGGACTGGCTCCTGCACGACGAGATGCGCGACCGGATCCGGGAGGCGGCGCAGTTCGCCGTGGGAGACCGGGTGGCGGACATCCGGGGCAAGGTCAACACGGCGATGAACCGCAACCTGGGGAAGGCGGTGCGGCTGAGCGGGCACGTGGAGAGCCTGCGGCCGGTGGGGGTCGTGGTCACGCAGACGGCCATCGCCACGCTGGTGGAGGCGGACGGGCGGGCGCGGGTGGACATCACGATCCGATGATGGAAGGCCGAAGTAGTTGCTTTCAGAGTTGGAGCGTTTGCAGCGGAGGCCTGAGCGATTGCGGACTGATGATTGTGCACGTACCGAACCGCAACAGCACCTGCCGTTGTGTCACGTAGAGATTGACTCGCGAGCTTATGTCTCGGCTTCAGCGCCATAAGGTACTGGTAGATGCTGCGAGGTCGGGTCTTGAACAGCCTTCGGTGGTACTTTGTCAGACTCGCCCGCAATAACCTCAAGAGTCAGCATGGGGGCATTTGCGACGATACAGATCAGCTGTGAGCGCATCCGGTCACGCTGCGTTGGGCAAGCCAGATTTTCACAGAGTGTGTTCGCAAGCAAGAAGCGGTTGGTTCGTTCCAGACAGATGTGGAACGCAGCGAACTGGCGCGCTGCGCGACCGTATAGTAGGAAGTTTATGCCGGAGATAATCTGCACGAGCGCGCCGGCAATCAGGGGCAATGTGGCGGAACCAGTCTTGTACCCGCCTTCCATGATCAGCCAAGCTGCATATACGAAGAAGCCGATGCCGATCAGAGCCGCGACCAGAGCGCTCCCGAAACTCTGTTGAGCTTGACGCCGGACATCTTGATAGTAGCTCAGGCTCATCTGCGACAGCAGCGATGCCATTTTTTGGGTGTCGCCCGGAGCCGTACGTCCAACCTCTTCGCACTCTCTTTGAAGCGCCTCGAGTGGCCGACTGGCTGAACTGGGGACCTCCGCATCAGAAAGCGTGCTTCGCATGAAACTCTCCTTTGTTGAAACGATTCTTGACTCCTTACTCACTCGCCTGCCTAAAGGGTTATGGCACTTTATTGCACCGGCACCCTCTGCCCATTCCGTACGCTACTCTCAGTCAGTGGATGGACGGGAAGCGCGATCATCACACCTCAGAGGTAACATACCGTGAAGATCATTCGAGCGTGTTGCCGGATCGGTGCAGAGTCTCGTGAATCGGACTAACATGCGTGGAACGTCAGGCCGAGCGAACTGCCCGCCCGGTAGCCCCACCCACCTCGTTGTGCTGCTCGGAATCGGCGATGATTCGGAAGAAACAGGGTAAGGCGGAATGCAAACATCTACAAGAGATTTTTTATTTCTGAACGCGACATGATCGTTGCACACGCACACAGGATCGCAACACTGATCGATCCCCACTTTTCATCGACCAGAATCACTGCCCGGAACGGCGACACCCACAACGCCAAGCAGGCGGCAGCAAGATCGACAATTACGTCATCTGAGACGTCGCCAGACAACCTAGCCACAACGGTCAAGGACATCCGCCCCACCTGCACGTCGATCCGCTCAGCAACGTCCCCGTGACAGCCTTAGTTCCGGTTACCTTTCGATCCGAGTGGACTTCTAGCGCGTTCTGCGGCCGCACGCCCACCTGGAAGCCCGAAGCCCCGCCGATCGCCCGGCGGGGCCCTTCTCGCGTCGCGTCCAGTCATCACGGGCGGGCGCCGGCTACCCGGCCCGTGCACTTCGGCTACGCCCCGCCCCCCGCCCCCGCGTGCTCCGCCGCGAAGCCAGGAATGTCCGCGGCGCCGAAGAGCGGGCGGATCTCCAGCTCGCCCTCGTACTCCGGGCCCATCACCTCCGCGTGCACCGCCATGAACTGCCTCCCCAGCTCCAGCGCGTCCTCCAGCGACCGCACCTCCATGATCGCGTAGCCGCCCACCAGCTCCTTTGCCTCCGCGAAGGGCCCGTCGACCGTCGACACCCGGCCGCCCGCCAGGCGCACGCGCGCGCCCCGGGCGCTGGGCAGCAGGCCGCCGCTGTCGATCATCCCCACCAGCAGCCCCGACGCCATCTGCTCCTCCGTGAGCCTGCCGATCGCCGCCATCAGCTCCGGGTTCGGCGGGAGGCCTGCCTCCGACTCGGGGGTGGCCTTCACCAGCATCATGAATCGCATGTCGTGTCATCCTCGCGGTTGAGGTCGCGAGCCGCGCCTCCGGCCGCTCCCGGCCGGGCGTGAGCGGCGGCTCCACCGGTACGTCGATCGTGGGCCGGCGGAATCGACACGCGGCAGACGACACGGGTGCCGGACGGGGAAAGGGACGTCGCGGGGGAAGAAGAGCGACGGAGGACGGGCGAAGGACATCGCGAGGACACCGGAGCCCCGGCGGGCCCTCAGCCGAGGAGGCTGAGAAGCTGGACGAGCATCGCGACGACCCAGAAGACCACGTAGAAGCCCATCACCGCACGCACCAGCCGGGGATTGCGCCTGCCGCGGCGCAGCGTCCACACGCCCATGAAGACGGCGACGGCGCCGTGCAGCAGCACGTAGCCGAGGACGCCGTACACCAGGGCCAGCTGCCACCCGGTGCCGGAAAAGCGCGTCGTCGCCCCCGGGTCGTCCGAACGCGCCACGATGCCCGCGATCAGCACGATCAGGTACGCCGCGCCGCCCGCCAGCAGCGCGCCGAGGACCAGGGACAGCACGGCCGCGGCACGCCGCCACCGCCGCGAGCGGGGGCCCCGGCCGCAGCGCCCGCAGACGCCCGACCACGCCGAGGTGGCGGCGCCGCAGGACCTGCATCTCCGCCTCGCCCACGGCATCCGCATCGCGACACCCCCGTGTCTCCGCCCCGGGGCCCGGGGCGCTCCGCCCGCCCTACGCCCCGGGCGCGACCCGCTCGAAGAACTCCGCCGGCCCGCGCAGCACCCGGTCGTCCGACCCGTGGGCCAGCCGCAGCGTCCCCTCGCGGAAGGAAAAGGTGTACCCGCCGTCGTAGGGAAAGTAGCTGTATTCGACGAACTCCAGCGTCTGCCCCTCCGTCCAGGCGACGCCGTCGAAGTCCGTGAAGCCGCGGATCACCCGCAGGCGGTCGCCGGGCTGGAGGCCAGTGAGCTTGAAGGGCGCCGTCACCGCGTCACCCGGCCGACGGCGGCCCGGCCGGCAGGGCCGCCACCGCGGCGGCCGCCTCCGCGGACGTGACCACGGGCACCACCTCGAAGTCCACGATGTCGCGCCACTGCGCCATCCACGCCTCCAGGAGCGCCGCGTCGTCGCACTCCATCACCTGGAAGCAGCGGCGCAGGTCCTCCGTCACCCAGCTGGACACGTAGGCGAGCCCCGCGGGCGCCAGGCGGCCCCGCTCGGCGAAGCGGCGGTAGACCGGACGCGGGTC
Source organism: Longimicrobiaceae bacterium (assembly GCA_040509335.1). GTDB lineage: Bacteria > Gemmatimonadota > Gemmatimonadetes > Longimicrobiales > Longimicrobiaceae > JAFAYN01. The sequence continues at coordinate 12,444 of JBEVLE010000422.1, forward strand.
GCCGTCGCGGAACGTCTCGATGATCAGGAAGAGCATGCGCGGAGGGGGACGGGGGCTCGCCAAGGGCCGGCAGCCGCAATCTCCGCCCCGCCCTCCCGGCCCGCAAGGACGCCGTGCCGCCCGCGCCTCACACCGGGTCCGCCGCCCCGCCCGCCGCCCGCACCGCCGGGCTCAGGAGCCAGTCGTGCTCCCACAGGCCGCCATGCCCGTGCTGCCGCAGCACCGTCGCGACCTGCGCCCAGTGGCGGATCCCGTGCATCAGCGAGTGGACCACCACCGTGTGCGCGCTCGCCTCGATCCGGCCGAGCTTGCGGGTGTCCGAGACCAGCACCCGGTCCAGCGCCCCGGGCGTGGCCTCGCGGAGGAAGCGGTCGCGCAGCGAGGCGGCCGTCCGGTGGATCTCCCACAGCTCCGCCACGCTCCCGTCCGCCAGCTCCTCGTACCCGCTCACGGGCTCGCCGAGCAGCCGCTGCGCGTAGCGGAGCTCCACCGCGAAGATGTGCTTGACCAGGGTGCGGACGGTGCCGTCGGCGCCGGGGCCCAGGGGGAGGTCGAGCACCCCGGGCGGCGCGCCCTCCAGCCACTCCCGCCACCGCTCCGTCTCGCCGTCCACGTACGCCGCGAGCACGCCGATCTCCACGCTCCGTTCAGCCATGCGCCCTCCTCCCGTGCCGAGGTGGTGTCCGCCCTTCCCCGGTGCATCTTGCAGCGCGGGCGACATGTCGTCAATCTTGATCGGCGAATCAACCTTCGGCCGGGGGAGATGACCATGGGGAGAAGGGTGTACCTGAGCGCGGAAGAGGCCCGCCGCGAGCTGGGCGTCGCCGCGCAGACGCTGTACGCGTACGTGAGCCGGGGGCTGATCCGCTCGGAGCCCGGCCCGGACGGACGCCGGACGCGCCGCTACCACGCCGAGGACGTGCGCCGGCTCAAGGAGCGCGGCGCCGCGCGGCGCGACCCGGACGCGGCCGCCGGCGGGGCGCTCCACTGGGGGGCCCCGGTGCTGGATTCGGCGCTGACGCTGATCACGGACGGCCACATCTACTACCGCGGGCAGGACGCCGTCGAGCTGTCGCGCGACCGCACGGTGGAGGAGGTCGCCGCGCTGCTGTGGACGGGGGACGCGGACGCGCCGGGCGACTGGGAGGGAGGGGCGCCGCCGGAGCTGCGCGTGGAGCCGGGGATGGACCCGCTGCGGGCGATGCAGGTGGAGCTCGCGCGTGCGGAGGCCGGCGACGCGGCGGCGTGGGACCTGCGGCCGGAGCGGGCCGCGCGCACCGGCGCGCGCGTGCTCCGGCGCCTGGTGGCGGTGGCGGCGGGGGGGGGAGGCGGCGCGGAATCCATCGCCGGCGCGCTGCGGGCCTCGTGGGCCCCGGAGCGGCCCGAGGCGGAGCCGCTGATCGCGGCCGCGCTGATCCTGCTGGCCGACCACGAGCTCAACGTGGCGTCGTTCACCGCCCGGTGCGTGGCCTCCGCGGGCTCCACCCTCCACGCGGCCGTGTCCGCCGGGATCGGGGCGATGCACGGGGTGCACCACGCCCGCCACGTCGAGCGCGTGGAAGCGCTCTTCGCCGAGGTGGGCGATCCGCGCGCCGCGCGGGAGGTGCTCCAGGCGCGGCTCCAGCGCGGCGAGCGCGTCCCCGGGTTCGGGCACCGGCTCCACCCGTCGGGCGACCCGCGCGCCGCCGAGCTGCTGCGGCGCCTCCGCGGCCTCGACCCGGCGAGCCCCGCGCTGGAGCTCGCCGACGCCATCGCCGCGGCGGGGGAAGCCCTGCTCGGGGACCGGCCCACGGTGGAGGTGGGGCTGGTCGCCCTGGCGCGGTCGCTGGGGCTCCCGGCCGATGCCCCGCTGCTGCTGTTCGTGCTCGGCCGCTCGCTTGGGCTCGTCGCCCACGCGGTGGAGCAGTACGGCTCGCGGGACGTGCTCCGCCCCAGGGCCCGCTACACGGGACCGGCGCCCGCGGGCGGCGCGCCCCCGCCCGGCGGCGGCGCCGGCTAGCGCAGGATCGCCACCGGGTCCGCCCGCGTGGCGCGGCGCACGGGCACGAGCAGCGCGACGGTGGCGCACGCGAGCAGCGCCAGGGCGGCGGCGCCGAGCGCCACCGGGTCGAAGGGCGCCACCCCGTAGAGCAGGCCGCGCAGCAGCCGCGCGACCCCCGCCACGCCGAGCACGCCCCCCGCCAGCCCCGCCAGCATCCACACCCCGCCCTGCCGCAGCACCAGCCCCGCGATGGCGCCGGGCGAGGAGCCCAGGGCCATCCGCACCCCGAACTCCTGCTCCCGCGCCGCCGCCATGGCCGCGAACATCGCGTACACCCCCACCGACGCGAGGACCAGCGCCAGCGCCCCGAAGGCCGTCATCAGCAGCATGGGGAGACGCCGCCCCGCCAGGCGCTCGCCCACGATGGCCGCGAGCGTCCGCGGGTCGCGCAGCGGCACCCCCGGGTCGAGCTCCGACAATTCCCGCCGGAAGGGGCGCACCAGCGCGAGCGGGTCGCCCTCCGTGCGGACCACGAAGTCGCGCCCGGTCCATTCGATGTCCTGCCGGTTGGACGCGTACGCCATGGGGCCCGGCACGGGGAGCGCGGGATCCACGCGCACGTCGCCCACGATCCCCACCACCACCCCCCAGCGCTCCGCGGTGTGCGGGCTGACGCGGATGCGCGCGCCCACGGCGCCGCCCCGCGGCCAGTAGCGCCGCGCCATGGCCTCGCCGATCACGATGGCCGGCGGGGCGTCCGGCGTGTCCTCCGGCCCGAAGGTGCGGCCCTGGAGGAGGCGGATCCCGGCGATGCGGAACCAGCCGTCCGACACCGCCATGTAGGGGATGAAGGTCTGTCCGCCGTCGTCCAGCGCCACGCCCTCGATCGACAGCTTGTTGCTGCTCATGGTGGGCGAGGGGATCTGCGTGACGGTCGCCACGCCGCGGACGCCGGGGAGCGAGGCCAGGCGCTCCTCCAGCTGCCGGAACACCACGGCGCGCCGCTCCGGCGTGGGATAGGCGGCCGGGGGGAGCTCCACGCGCGCGGTCAGCACGCCCTCCGGCTCGAAGCCCAGCGGCGCGGAGGTCATCGCCCACAGGCTGCGGACGAGCAGCCCGGCGCCCACCAGCAGGCTGAGGGAGAGCGCGATCTGCGCGGCCACCAGCGCGCCGCGCAGCCGCCGGGAGCGCCGCCCCTCGCCGGAGCCGCGCGACTCCTCGCGCAGCGTGCCCTGCGGCTCCGCGCGGCCGGCCGCGAGCGCGGGGACCAGCCCGAACGCGGCGCCCGTGAGGAGCGCCACCAGCAGCGTCGCCGCCAGGGCGCCGGCGTCCAGCGACAGGTCGGCGTACGGCGGCAGCACGGGCAGCGCCAGCCCCCGCAGCGCCCCCAGCCCCAGCGCCGCGAGCAGCAGCCCGGCCGCGGCGCCGGCGAGCGCCAGCAGCATGCTTTCGGCGAGGAGCTGCCGCACCAGCCGGCCGCGCCCGGCGCCCATCGCCACGCGCACCGCGAACTCCCTGCGCCGCGACACCGTGCGCGACAGCAGGGCGCCCGCCAGGTTGGCGCAGGCGATCAGCAGCACCAGCGCCGCGCTCGCCATGAGCACCAGGAGCGGCGTGCGCGTTTCGCCGGCCATGGAGTCGCGCAGCGGGACGGCCACGAAGCTGCGGCCCCGGTCGGTGGCCGGGTGCTCGCGCGCCAGCTCCGCGCCCAGCCGGTCCAGCTCGCGCCGCGCCGCGTCCAGCTCCACCCCGGGCGCCAGCCGCCCCACGACGCCCAGCCAGTGCTGGTCGCGCGCCGTGGCGGGGTCGCTCAGGTAGTACGGCAGGTCCAGCAGGAACCAGACGTCGGCGTCGCCCATGGGCCCGACGAAGCCGCGGGGGAGCACCCCCACCACCTCGTACGGCGCCTGGTCCGTGCGCAGCGTGCTGCCGACCACCCCCGGGTCGCCGCCGAAGTCGCGCTGCCACGCCTCGTGGCTCAGCATCACCACCGGGGACTTCGCGTCCGCCGCGGTCAGCGCCCGCCCCAGCGCCGGACGCACCCCCAGCGTCGAAAAGAAATCGCCTCCCACCAGCGCCCCGGACAGGACCCGCGGCCCCGACCCGCCCACCCAGGTGAGGTCGAAGGTGCTGAAGTTGAAGGCCGCCACGCCGCTGAAGGAGCGCAGCCGCGACGAGATGTCGGCGGCGGCCCCGGGGCTCACCGAGGAGCGGTCCACGTCCGACTTCTCGAAGGCCGCGTACACCCGCACCAGGCGCCCCGCGTCGGCGTACGGCAGCGCGTCCAGCAGCACCGACTTCACCACCCCGAACACGGCGGCGTTGGCGCCGATCCCCAGCGCCAGCGTGAGCACGGCGAGCAGGGAAAAGAGCGGCGCCCGCAGCGCGCTGCGGACCCCGAAGCGCAGGTCCTGGCGGAGGTCGTCCAGCCAGTCGCGGCGGGCCTCGGCGCGGCGGTCGGCGGCCAGCAGCTCGGTGCACTCGCCGCGCACGCCGTCCAGGTCGCCGAAGCGCTCCAGCGCCGCGGCGCGGGCGGCCTCCGGGTCCATGCCGCGCGCCACGTACTCGCGGACGCGCTCCTCCAGGTGGAAGGCGAGCTCGTCGTCCACCTCGGCGCGCGGCTCGGAGCGGAACAGGCGGGAGCGGCGCCCGCCGGGAGATGGCCCGCGCATGGTCACGTCGCCCAGCTCGGCGCCTGCGTGCTGCCCACGGCGTCGCTCACCGCCGCCGCCAGCCGCTGCCACCCCGACGCCTGCTCGGTGAACTGCCGCCGCCCCTCGGGGGTCAGGTGGTAGAACTTGGCCCTGCGGTTGTTCTCGGACACGCCCCACTCGCCGCGGATCCACCCCTTGCGCGCCATGCGGTAGAGCGCCGGGTAGAGCGACCCTTCCTCCACGCGCAGCACGTCGCCCGTGGCGCCCTCGATCCAGCTGGCGATGCCGTAGCCGTGCATGGGCCCCCAGGAAAGCGTCTTGAGAACCAGCAGCTCCAGCGTCCCCTGAAGCAGCCCGGAATCCTTTGCGAACACGCGCCCTCCCCCGTCGCGGTGGCGGGAGCGCCCGTGGTGCTCGGCGTCTCCCTATGCTGATCTAAGGGAGACGATAAACGCACTCCCCCAGATGCGCAAGGGAAGCGATCGTCCGCAGACGCCGAAGGCAGGAATGCCAGCCGTTCTCCCCCTTTCCCCCGCTTGCGGGGGTCGCAAGCCTTAAGTTAACGCGTATGGGGCCGGGGGGTGAGGGGGCCCACCCTCGCGGACGCCAGCGCAAGGCCCGCGTGAGGGATTTCGGCCCGAAGGGGCGAGACCCGGCGGCAGTTTGCCGGGGCTCGACTCCGTTACGCAGCGTTGTTTGCTGCGTTACGGAGCCGAAGCCCGACCCCCGCGCCCCGCGGGGGGCACGCCCGAATCCCGATCTCTTCCATCAGCCCCCGACGTAAGCCGCCAGGTGCTCGCCGGTGAGGGTGGAGCGCGCGGCGACGAGGGCGGCGGGGGTGCCCTCGAACACGACCCGGCCGCCGTCGTGGCCGGCGCCCGGCCCCAGGTCGATGATCCAGTCGGCGTGGGCCATCACGGCCTGGTGGTGCTCGATGACGACGACGGACTTGCCCGCGTCCACCAGCCGGTCCAGCAGCCCAAGCAGGTGCTCCACGTCGGCCAGGTGCAGGCCGGTGGTGGGCTCGTCGAGCACGTAGGTGCCGCCCTTTTCGCCCATGTGCGTGGCGAGCTTGAGCCGCTGCCGCTCGCCCCCGGAGAGCGTGGTGAGAGGCTGGCCGAGGGCCAGGTAGCCCAGCCCCACGTCGGCCATGCGGGACAGGATCGCGTGCGCCGCCGGGGTCTTGGCCGGGCCGGCGCCGAAGAACTCCGCCGCCGCGGCCACCGACATCGCCAGCACCTCGCTGATGTCCCTGCCGCCCAGCTTGTACTCGAGCACCTCCGCCTGGAAGCGCTTGCCCTCGCAGTCCTCGCACACCGTGGCGACCCCGGCCATCATCCCCAGGTCGGTGTACACGACGCCCGCGCCGCTGCAGGTGGGGCAGGCGCCCTCGGAGTTGGGGCTGAACAGCGCCGGCTTGACGCCGTTTGCCTTTGCGAACGCCTTGCGGATGGGCTCCAGCAGGCCGGTGTACGTGGCCGGGTTGCTCCGCCGCGACCCGCGGATGGGGGTCTGGTCCACCGACACCACGCCGTCGCGGCCGGACACCGAGCCGTGGATCAGCGAGCTCTTTCCCGAACCGGCCACTCCGGTCACCACCACCAGCACGCCGAGCGGGACGTCCACGTCCACGCCCTTGAGGTTGTGCGTATCGGCGCCGCGGATCTCCAGCTTTCCGGTGGGGGTGCGCACCGAGGGCTTGAGCGGCGCGCGGTCGTCCAGGTGCCGCCCGGTGAGCGTGCCGCTGGCGCGCAGCCCCTCCACGCTCCCCTCGAACACCACCTCGCCGCCGGCGGTGCCCGCGCGCGGCCCCAGGTCCACCACGTGGTCGGCGATCGCGATGGTTTCCGGCTCGTGCTCCACGACCAGCACCGTGTTGCCCTTGTCCCGCAGCCGCAGCAGCAGGTCGTTCATCCGCCGGACGTCGTGGGGGTGCAGCCCCGCGGTGGGCTCGTCGAACACGTAGGTGACGTCGGTGAGCGCGGAGCCCAGGTGGCGGATCATCTTGGTGCGCTGCGCCTCGCCGCCCGACAGCGTGCCCGTGGGACGGTCCAGCGACAGGTAGCCCAGCCCGATCTCCGCGAACGAGTCCAGGAGGTGCTGCAGCCCGGCCAGGAGCGGGGCCACCGACGGCTCGTCCAGCCCGCGGACCCAGCCGGCCAGGTCGCTGATCTGCATGGCGCAGGCGTCGGCGATGTTCTTTCCCGCGATCCTGGACGACCGGGCGGGCTCGTTGAGCCGGGTGCCGCCGCACTCGGGACAGGTCGTGAACGTCACCGCCCGCTCCACGAACGCGCGGATGTGCGGCTGCAGCGAGTCCACGTCCTTGGACAGCATCGACTTCTGGATCGTGGGGACGAGCCCGGCGTACGTCAGGTTGATTCCCTCCACCTTGATCTTGGTGGCCTCCCTGTACAGCAGGTCGTGCAGCTCCTTCCTGGAAAACTCGCGGATGGGCTTGTCCGGGTCGAAGAAGCCGCAGCCGCGGAAGATGCGGCCGTACCACCCCTCCATGCTGTAGCCGGGGATGGTGAGCGCACCCCCGCTCAGCGACTTGCTGTCGTCGTACAGCGCGGTCAGGTCGATGTCGTTGACCGAGCCCATCCCCTCGCAGCGCGGGCACATGCCGCCGTAGTAGACCACGTCGCGCACCACGATCCGCTCCCCTTTCCCCTTGTCCACGGTCATCGCCCCGCTCGCCTTGCGCATGGGGACGTTGAACGAGTACGCGGTCGGGGGGCCCACGTGGGGGCTGCCGAGCCGGCTGAAAAGGATGCGCAGCATGGCGTTGGCGTCGGTCGCGGTGCCCACGGTGGAGCGGGGGTTTGCGCCCATCCGCTCCTGGTCCACGATGATCGCGGTCGTCAGGCCGTCCAGCACGTCCACCTCGGGGCGCGCCAGCGTGGGCATGAAGCCCTGCACGAAGGCGCTGTACGTCTCGTTGATCATCCGCTGCGACTCCGCGGCGATCGTGTCGAACACCAGCGAGCTCTTGCCGGAGCCGGAAACGCCGGTGAACACCGTCAGCCGGCGCTTGGGGAGCTCGACGCTGACGTCCCTGAGGTTGTTTTCGCGCGCGCCGTGCACGCGGATGCGGTCGTGGCTGTCGGCGGCGTGCGGCGCGGGCGGGCGCGCTTCGGTCCGGGTGGCCGTGCTCATCGCGCTCCTATGCCTGCTCGATGCGGACCAGGTTGCCGGCGGGGTCGCGCACGGCGGCGTCGCGGGCGCCCCAGAACCGGCTGGCGGGCTCCTCCAGCACCTCCACGCCTGGCGCGGCCGCGATCCGGGCGAAGGTCGCGTCCAGGTCGTCGGAGCGCAGGAACACCGAGACCAGCTCGCCCTTGGCGAGCAGGGCGGCGAGGGCGTCCCCGTCCTCCTGGGAGCGGCCCGCGTGCGGCTGCGACAGCACGATCTTGATGTCGGGCTGGGTGTCGGTGGCCAGGGTGATCCAGCGGAAGCCTTCGTAGGCGACCTCGTCGCGCACCGTCAGGCCCAGGACGTCGCGGTAGAAGCCCAGGGCGGCGTCGAGATCGTCGACGAGGACGTGCACGGTGCTGAGTGAAACGGTCATGGCACCTCGCGGGGTGAAAGGCCGGTTGAAACGCTCGTGGCACGCAAGCTAAACGGGCGCGGCGGCGATTGCTTCTCCAAAACCGCTCGGTTTCGCCTCACCCTGGCCCCCGCGCCTGCGCGGCCGGGTGAACACCATGGTCTGGCAGGTGGGCACGACGCCCAGCTCGTCGTGGCCGCGGGCGCGGTACCGGGACGGGGTCTCGCCGACGATCTCGGTGAAGCGGGCGGAAAAGGAGCCCAGGCTGGTGCAGCCGACCGCGAAGCACACGGCCGTCACGCTCAGGTCGCCGCGGCGCAGCAGCGCCTTCGCCCGCTCGATGCGCCGGGTCATCAGGTAGGAGTACGGCGTCTCGGAGTACGCCTCGCGGAAGCGGCGGCCGAAGTGCGCCGGCGACATCAGCGCCGTGCGGGCGAGCGCGGGAACGTCGAGCGGCTGCGCGTACTCGCGGTCCATGCGGTCGCGGGCCCGGCGCAGCCGTCGCAGCTCGTCGAGGTCGGTGATCATGGCTCCATCCTGCGCTTCGCCTCGGCGCCGGGGGACGGGGATCCGGTCGGGAGGGGGAGAGTACGGAGGGCCCGGGGGGGAGTCAAGCGAGGGCGGAGGGGTGAAAGGCGGGGCGAACCGACTTGCCGTCCCGGGGTCCGCCGCTTATGCTGCAAAAGCCACGGATTCCGTCGGAAAAAGAGCGTGGCGCCCTCCCGGCCCCTGCCCGGGGTCCCCGGCCGCGGCCCCGTCCCACCCCCCATCCGGAGCCTTCCATGCCGGACCAGCCCTTCCCCCGCGACGACGAGCTGCACGGCCCCGTCCACCCCATCCCCTCCGACGCGCACGACGGCGGGCCGGAGGAGGGGATGGCCCTGTGCCTTTCCGGCGGAGGGTACCGCGCCATGCTCTTCCACGTGGGTTCGCTCTGGCGCCTCAACGAGGCCGGCATGCTGCCGCGGCTGAAGCGGATCTCCAGCGTGTCCGGCGGCTCCATCACGGCCGGGCTGCTGGGGCTGAGGTGGAAGCGGCTGGACTGGGACGGCGGCGGGGTGGCGCGGGCGTTCGGCGCCGAGCTGGTGGATCCCGTCCGCCGCCTGGCCGGGAAGACCATCGACGAGGGCGCGGTCCTGGGCGGCGTGCTCCTCCCCGGATCGGTGGGCGACCGGGTGGAGGCGGCGTACCGCAGGCACCTGTTCGGCGACGCCACCCTCCAGGACCTCCCCGCGGACGACGAGGGGCCGCGCTTCGTGCTCAACGCCAGCAACGTGCAGTCCGGCGTGCTGTGGCGCTTTTCCCGCCCCTTCATGGGGGACTGGAGGGTGGGCCTCGTGCGCAGCCCCACCCTCCCGCTGGCCCGGGCCGTGGCCGCGTCCTCGGCGTTCCCGCCGGTGCTTTCCCCGGTGGTCCTGGACCTGGACCCGGACGACTTCGACCCCGGGACGGGCGACGGGCTCACCGGGCGCGAGTTCCGCGACGAGGTGGTGCTGACGGACGGGGGCGTGTACGACAACCTGGGGCTGGAAACCGCCTGGAAGCGCTACCGCACCATCCTGGTGAGCGACGCGGGCGGCCGCTTCGCCGCCGAGGCCGACCCCAGCCGGGACTGGCTCCGCCACACCCAGCGCATCCTGTCCATCATCGACGGCCAGGTCCGCAGCCTGCGCAAGCGCCAGGTGATGGGGGCGTTCCGGGAGGGGGTCCGCAGCGGCGCCTACTGGAGCATCTGGACCGACGCGGCGGAGTACGGGCTGGACGACGCGCTCCCCTGCCCCATCGACCGCACCACGCTCCTCGCCGAGACCCCCACCCGCCTCAAGCGGCTCGACGACGTGGTGCAGGAGCGGCTGATCAACTGGGGCTACGCGGTGTGCGACTGCGCGCTGCGTTCGCGCCACGACGCCGCCCTCCCCCGCGGCTCCTTCCCCTACCCCGACAGCGGCATCGGCTGAGGCGTCGTCATGGAAATCAAGCGCGAATGGCTGGAGCAGCTGATCTTCGAGGGGGCGACGTCGCGCCGCTTCACCCAGGACTCGCCCATCCTCCCGGACGTGTGGATCCGCTACGGGATGAAGCTCACCCGGGGCGAGGAGCCGGTGCTGGACCTGCTCCTCACGCCGCACATGGACTCCACCGCCGGGGCGCTCTTCCTGGCCGTGCAGGAGCGGGTGGAGCACGAGCGCCGGGCGGGCGGCCACTGGCGGCGGCTCCGCGACCCGGACGGCGCGTTCCAGGAGCTCCTCGACACCGCCCGCGAGGCCATCCACACGCCCCCGGAGGACGAGGAGGGGCGGGACGACACGCCCTGCGACCCGGAGGCCCCCGCCCTGGCCTACAACCAGTCCACCGTGGTGGGGTGCCTGCACCTGGCGGAGGTGGTGCGGGTGCTCCTGCCGCTCACCGGGTGGTGGCGCAGGAGCGTGTGCAACGACCCGGGGCGCGCCACCATGGCCGACCTGGACGACGCCGAGGGGCGGAAGGCGATCGAAAAGGACCTGCGCCGCATCGCCAGGGGGATGCCGGAAAAGGGCGGGCCCGCGGACCTGCTGTGGCTGGTCAAGGTGGTGGGGAGCATGCTCGCCGCCGCGGCGACGCCGGACGACGGCGAAATGCGCTGGGAGGACCGCAGGACCGAGTGGAAGAAGATCCTGGCGGACAACGGCAGGCTGGTGAAGCTGTTCCAGGAGCACATCCTGGGGGACCGGCCGCAGGACGTGGTGTGTCCCGGGCTCCCGGAGGACACGCCGCTGTTCATGGTCAGCCGCAACCGCAAGGCGGTGTCGAGCGACGCCTTTTCCGTGCAGGCGGTCAAGGCGGACGCCGCGCGCCGCCTGTTCAACGCCAGCTGCGCCGGGCTGGCGTGGGCCATCCTGGACAGCGGGATCGACGCGACGCACCCGGCCTTCCGCAAGCGCAGGGACGACGCGGCGCTCCCCTCGCCCTTCGAGGACGAGCGCGGCCGCCCCGGCAACGGCACCCGGGTGGACGCCACCTTCGACTTCACCCGCATCCGCTTCCTGCTGGCCGGCAGCAGGACGGCGCTGCAGCAGGAGGCGGACCGGGTCGCCGCGGCGCTCCAGGCGGCGGAGGCCGAGCTCGCCGCGGCCACGGAGCGCCAGCAGGCGGCCGGGGACGCCGCGAAGCCCGCCCGGGCCGCGAAGCCCGCCGGGGCGGCGAAGGCCGCGCCGCCCCCGGCCGCCACGGAGGCGGACCACTGCAAGCGGCGCGTGGACACGCTCGCCGCGCAGCACGCCAACTGGAGCGCGTTCGCGGCGCGGGACGCCGCCGCCCAGCGCGCCTCCGCCATGAAGACCTCGCTGCTGCGGGGGCGCGCCATCAACTGGGACGAGCTGAGGCCGCTCCTGGAGGTGGAGCACGTGGATGGCGTCTACCGGCCGCCGCAGCACGAGCACGGCACCCACGTGGCGGGGATCCTGGCGGCGGACTGGAGGAGCGGCGACTGGAAGAAGGGGGCGCCGGAGCACACCTCCAGCACCATGGAGGGGGTGTGCCCCGACATCCGCCTGTACGACTTCCGCGTCTTCGACGACGAGGGGATGGGCGACGAGTTCTCGGTCATGGCGGCGCTGCAGTTCCTCCGCCACCTCAACGCCCACCGCGAGATCCCCCTGATCCACGGCGCCAACCTGAGCCTGGCCATCCGCCACGACGTGGCCAACTACGCGTGCGGCCGCACCCCGGTGTGCGACGAGTGCGAGCGGGTGGTGAACGCGGGCGTGGTGGTGGTGGCCGCCGCGGGCAACTACGGCTACAACCGCTTCGCCACCCTCAGCGACACGGGGACTGCCTCCACCTACGAGGGGTACAGCGACATCAGCATCACCGACCCCGGCAACGCCGACGCGGTGATCACCGTGGGCTCCACCCACCGCATCGAGCCGCACACCTACGGGGTCAGCTACTTTTCCAGCCGCGGCCCCACCGGCGACGGGCGCGCCAAGCCCGACCTGGTGGCGCCGGGGGAAAAGATCCGCGCGCCGGTGCCGGACTGCGGCGTCAAGGTCAAGGACGGCACCAGCATGGCCGCCCCGCACGTGAGCGGCGCCGCGGCCCTGATCCTGGCGCGCTACAGCGAGTTCATCGGCCGGCCCGTGCGCGTCAAGCAGATCCTCTGCTCCACCGCCACCGACCTGGGGCGCGACCGCTACTTCCAGGGCGCGGGGATGGTGGACGTGCTCCGCGCCCTGCAATCCGTCTGAGCGCCAACCCTCACCCCGATCCCCCCATGATCTTCACGCTCGAGGCCCTGCAGGCCCACAAGGGAGACGCGCTTCTCCTGCACTACGGCGACCCCGCGGCGCCGAACCTGGTCGTGATCGACGGCGGCCCAAACCGCACCTGGGAGGGGCTCCGCGCCCGCCTGGACAGCCTGATGGAGGGGACGCGCCCGCTGACCGGGGACGGCAAGCTCCCCATCCGCCTGGTGATGATCAGCCACATCGACGACGACCACATCCACGGCATCCTGGAGATGACCGACGCCCTGCTGGGCGAGCGCGACGAGGAGCCGCCGGCGTACGACATCACGGCGTTCTGGCACAACGCCTTCGACGACGTGATCGGCAGGGCGGCGGCCGCGTCCACCGCGTCCGTGGCCGGCGTGCAGGGCGTCTCCGCCGAGGAGATCCCGGCCAGGCTCCCCGTGCAGCACCAGGCGCAGCTCGTCCTGCAGAGCGTCAACCAGGGGCGCCGCCTGCGCGACAACATCGCCCGCCTGGGGCGCGAGGGGAACCTGCCGTTCGGGGGGCTGGTGGCGGAGGACCACCCCGAGAACCCGGTGGACATGGACGCGGGGCTCACCTTCACCGTGGTGGGCCCGGCGCAGGCGGAGGTCGACGGCCTGGAAAGCGAGTGGGACGAGCAGCTGAACAAGAAGAAGAAGGCCAGGGGGGGCGAGACGCAGGCCATGGAATCCATCGCCGCCGCCTACCTGGACGAGTCGGCGTACAACCTGTCCAGCATCGTGGTCATGGCGGAGATGGACGGAAAGCGGATGCTGCTGACCGGCGACGCGCGCGGCGACCACGTGCTCACCGGGCTGGAGGCGCGCGGGTACCTGGAGCCCGGCGGGACCCTGAAGGTGGACGTGCTCAAGCTCCCCCACCACGGGAGCGAGCGCAACGTGGAGCCCGAGTTCTTCCGGCGCGTGGTGGCCGACCACTACGTCGTCTCGGCCGACGGCGAGCACGGCAACCCCGATCCCCCCACCCTCAAGATGCTCACCGAGGCCCGCGGCGACGCCGAGTACACCATCCACCTGACGAACCGGGTGAAGTGGGCGGTGGAGTTCTTCGAGCAGGACCAGCCCGGGCGCAACTACAAGGTGGCCTACCGGGAGGACGGCCAGCCCTCCGTGCGCGTGGAGCTGGGGGACCCGCTCCCGGACTGACCCGGGGGCGCGGCGGACGGGGAGTGCGGCGGAGGGCACCGGGCGAAGGCCGGG
>JBEVLE010000423.1:0-3320 GCA_040509335.1 Longimicrobiaceae bacterium
GGGAACCTTTCCCGGGGGGCCGGAGTCTTTCACGGGGACGCGGCCCGCGTACGCCGCCGCCCTGAGGCCGCGTCGGGGTGGTTGCTGCAGCTGGGCAAACACGCTAGACTCTTCCCCCTGTGGCTGCCGCTTCGGGCTCTCGAAGGGCAGCCGCTTTTTTGGGCGGGCCGGCCGGCTCCCCCGTCGCTCCGTCCGCCGCACCGCGGTGGCGCTCCATCGTTCACGATTTCCGCGGAACACGCGCGATGTGGAAACTTCTCCGGCGGATCACGCTCACGCAGTGGATCTTCATCGGCATGGGCCTGGGCGCTCTGCTGGGCGTGACCTTCCCCGACGGGGAGCGCGCCGTGCACGGCGGCTGGGCCGCCAGCGACCTCAAGCTGCTCTCCGACGTGTTCGTGCGCATGATCAAGATGATCATCGCGCCGATCCTGTTCTCCACGCTGGTGATCGGGATCGCGGGGCACGGAGACGACCTGAAGAAGGTGGGGCGGCTCGCCTTCCGCTCCATCCTGTACTTCGAGATCGTCACCACCGTCGCCCTGCTGGTGGGGCTGGTGGCCGTCAACCTGGTGCGTCCCGGCGACGACCCGCGGCTCATGGCTGCGATCCGCGCCGCGGAGGCCGCGGGCGGCGCGCCGCAGCTGGCGCAGGTGAAGAGCTTCGCCGACCACGTCCGCGAGGTGGTGCCCACCAGCTTCGTGGACGCGCTGGCCACCAACAACGTCCTGCAGATCGTTTTCTTCTCCATCCTGTTCGCCGTGGCGCTCACCAAGGTGCGCGGCCCGGCCAAGCACGCGGTGCTTTCCTTCGCGGAGGGGCTGGCGGAAACGATGTTCAAGCTGGTGGCGATCGTCATGCGCTTCGTCCCCATCGGGGTCGGGGCCGCGATCGCATCCACCGTCGCGCACAGCGGCATCGCGGTGCTCCTCCCGCTGCTCAAGCTGGTGCTGACGCTGTACGCCGCGCTGGTGGTGTTCGCCCTGGTGGGTCTGCTCCCCGCGGCGCTGCTCGCGCGGGTGCCGGTGATCCCCTTCCTGCGGCAGATCCGCGAGCCGGCGCTGATCGCCTTCTCCACCACCAGCTCCGACGCGGCGCTCCCGCTGGCGATGCAGCGCATGGAGGCCTTCGGCGTGCCGCGGCGGATCGTCGCGTTCGTGATGCCCACGGGCTACTCCTTCAACCTGGACGGGAGCACGCTGTACCTTGCGCTCGCCAGCGTGTTCGTGGCCCAGGCGGCGGGAGTGGAGCTCAGCTACGGGCAGCAGGCGGCGATGATGCTCACCCTGATGCTCACCAGCAAGGGCGTCGCCGCGGTGCCGCGCGCGTCGCTGGTGATCCTGTCGGGGACGCTGACCGCGTTCCACCTCCCGCTGGCGGCGATCACCGTGATCCTGGCCGTGGACGAGCTCATGGACATGGCCCGCACCACGGTGAACCTGGTGGGCAACTGCCTGGCGACGGCGGTGATGGCGCGCTGGGAGGGCGAGTTCACCCCGGGCGTCCCCGCGGGTCCCGGCGAGCTGGTCGACGCGGCGCTGGGCGACCCGGACGCCCCCCTGGGGACGTCCGAGAGCGTGCCCGCGCCGCACGGCACCGGCGGCGCCCTTCCCCGGGGCGCGTGACGCTCCCGTTGCGAATCGCGGCGGGCGGCGCGTAGATTCGGTCCGGTCGCGGCGGGTGACGGCCTCGTCATCCGCCGCGCGTGCGTCCACCCCCACCGTTCCCCGTCCTCCTCCATGTCGCAACTCTTACGCAGAAAGCCCATCGGCGAGGCTCGAGAGGAGCACGTCGATCCGCAGACCGACGTCGAGCCGGGCCTGCGGCGCTCGCTGGGCGTCTGGCAGCTCACCTCCCTCGGGATCGGCGCCATCATCGGGGCGGGGATCTTCTCCGGCGCGGGCACGGCGATCTCCGGCGGGCCGAACCACCTGGGCGCCGGCCCGGCGCTGGTGATCTCGTACATCCTGGTCGCCATCGCCTGCGGCTTCGCGGCGCTCTGCTACGCGGAGTTCGCGGCCCTCGTTCCCCAGGCGGGGAGCGCGTACACCTACGCGTACGCGACGCTGGGCGAGCTGGTGGCGTGGATCATCGGGTGGGACCTGATCATCGAGTACGCGGTGGGGAACATCGCGGTGGCCGTGTCGTGGTCGGCGTACTTCCAGACGCTGCTGCGCGGCTTCGGGCTCGGGTTCCCCGAGTGGCTGGCGACGGACCCGCGCACGGCCCGCCAGGCGTTCGAGCAGCTGCAGGCGGATCCCACGATCACCACCGCCTCGGTGGTGGAGGCGGCGCGGGCATGGACCACGGCCCCCGAGCTCATGGGGCTGCACGTGATCTTCAACCTGCCGGCGGTCCTGATCGTGGGGTTGATCACCTGGGTGCTGGTGATCGGGATCCGCGAGAGCGCGTGGGCGAACACGGTGATGGTGGTGCTGAAGCTCGCCATCCTCCTGTTCGTGATCGCCATGGGCGCGTTCTGGGTGCGGCCGGAGAACTGGACGCCGTTCGCCCCCAACGGCTGGGCCGGGATCAGCTCCGGCGCGGCGCTGATCTTCTTCGCCTACATCGGCTTCGACGCGGTGTCCACCGCGGCCGAGGAGGCCAAGAACCCGCAGAAGGACATGCCGCGGGCGATGATCGTGTCGCTCCTGGTCACCTCGGTCATCTACATCGTGGTGACGCTGGTGCTCACCGGGCTGGTGCCGTGGAACCAGCACGGCACGGCGGACCCGCTGGCGAGCGCCTTCGGGAACCGCGGCTACCACTGGGCGGCCGGGATCATCTCCTTCGGCGCGGTGGTTTCCATGGCCTCGGTGCTCCTGGTCTTCCAGATGGGGCAGCCGCGGATCTTCTTTTCCATGGCGCGCGACGGGCTGCTGCCGCAGTGGGCCGCAAAGCTCCACCCGCGCTACCGGACGCCGCACGTCACCACCATCCTCACCGGCGCGTTCGTGGCGTTCTTCGCGGCCTTCGCGAACATCAACGAGGTGATCGAGCTCACCAACATCGGGACGCTCTTCGCCTTCGTGCTGGTTGCGCTCGGGGTCATGGTGCTCCGCGTGCGCGATCCCGGCCGCCACCGCCCCTTCCGGACCCCGGCCATCTGGTTCGTCGCCCCCGCGGCGATCCTGTCCTGCGGCTACCTCATGGCGGAGCTGCCCCGCGTGACCTGGGAGCGCTTCATCATCTGGCTCGCCATCGGCCTGGTGATGTACTTCCTCTACGGGTACCGCAAGAGCCGCCTGCGAAACGTCGCCGACTAGCCGGAGGGCGGCAGCGGTACGAACACGAGGGCGGCACCCCACCGGGGCGCCGCC
>JBEVLE010000424.1:0-24539 GCA_040509335.1 Longimicrobiaceae bacterium
TTTCGGCCCGAAGGGGCGAGACCCGGCGGGGCTGTTTCCGCCGGGTCTCGACTCCGTTGCAGACGGTCGTTTCGTCTGCTACGGAGCCGAAGCCCGACCCCGGCGCCAGCCGGGGGCACGCCCGGATCCCACCGTCCGTAAAACACATGGGTCACCCGACCCATGACCTTCCGCGGCCCGTACATAGATTGCCCCACGGCGCCCCGCCAAGCCCGAGAAAACCAGAGCCCGCCATGCAAAGCATCCTGCTCGTGGAAGACAGCCCCGACATCGCCGAGGGGCTCCAGCGCAACCTGGAGCTGGACGGCTACGCGGTGACGCTGGCGACGCGCGCCTCGCAGGCGCTGGCCCTGGCGAGCAGCGCCGCCCCCGACCTGGTGGTGCTGGACCTGGGGCTCCCCGACCGCGACGGCTACCACGTGCTCCAGGAGCTGCGCGCGCGGGGCGCCGCCTGCCCGGTGCTGATCCTGTCGGCGCGCAACCTGGAGGGCGACAAGCTCCAGGGCTTCCGGCTGGGCGCGGACGACTACGTCACCAAGCCGTTCAGCGTGCTGGAACTGCTGGCGCGCATATCGGTGCTGCTGCGCCGGGCCGGGCAGGCCGCGGCCCCTGCGGAAAGGCCCGCGGCGCTCAGCGACGAGGAGCTGCGCGAGCGCTTCGGGCTGACGGCGCGGCAGGTGGTGGTGGCGCGCCTGCTGGGCGAGGGGTGCAGCAACGTGGAGATCGCAAAGCGGCTCTCGGTGAGCTACTACACGGCGCGCAACCACACCGAGCAGGTGCTCGCCAAGCTGGGGATCGGCTCGCGCGCCGCCGTGGGGGCGGTGCTCTTCGGGCAGCCGGTTTGACCGGCCTGCTGGCGGGCGCGGCCGCGCTGGCCGCCGCCGTGGCCGCCGCGGCGGGGGCGGTGTGGTGGCTGGCGGAGCGGCGGGCGGGACGCCTGCGCCGCGAGTTCGCGCAGGGGGTGTCGCACGAGCTGCGCACGCCGCTGGCCCAGGTGAGGATGTTCGCGGAGATGCTGGTGGTGCACCCGGGCGGCACGGCGGAGGAGCGGGAGCGCTGGGCGGAAACGGTGGGGCGCGAGGCGCTGCGGCTGGACGGGATGCTCGCCAACCTGCTGGACTTCGCCCACGGCGGCGAGGCGGTGTCCCCGGTGCGCGCCCCGGCCGACCTGGGGGCTCTGCTGGAGGACGTGGCGGCGGACTGCGCGCCGCTGGCGGCGGCGCGCGGCTCGTGGATCCACGCGGACCCGCCGCCCGGGGTGGTGGCGTGCGTGGACGCGGCGGCGCTGCGCCGCGCGGTCGCCAACCTGCTGGACAACGCGGTGCGCCACGGCGCCCCGGGGCAGACGGTGGCGCTGACGCTCGCGGCCGGGGACGGGCGCGCCGTGGTGGCGGTGGAGGACCAGGGGCCGGGGGTGGCGGCGCGGGACCGCGGCCGCGTCTGGGAGCCGTTCGCGCGCGGGGTCGGCACCGGCGGGATGGGGCTGGGGCTGGCGACGGTGCGGCGGGTGGCGGCGGCGCACGGGGGGCGCGCCTGGGTGGAGGACGCGCCGGGGGGCGGGGCGCGCTTCGTCCTGGTCGTGCCGCTGGACCCGTCCGCCCGCGGCGCGCCGGTAGCGGCGGCGCTCCCGGGGTGACGGCGTCAGGCCCCGTCTTCCCCGGCCCGGTCCTCCTTCCTGCGGTCCTCGCGGGCCAGCGCCTCCAGGTCCAGGCCGGTGGAGGGCGTGGTGTCCGCCCCGAAGACGCGGCGCATGTAGTCCAGCGCGCGGCGGTTCTCCTCCGCGCTCACCGACGCCATGCAGTCCTCGGGGATCCACAGGTGGAAGTCGCGCATGTAGGCGTCGCTGGCGGTGAACAGCACGCACACGTCGCCGCTGACGCCGGCGAGGACCAGCCGCGACGTGCCCAGGTACTCCAGCAGCGTTTCCAGCGTGGTGGCGAAGAACGCCGAGTGCTTGGGCTTGAGGACGAAGTAGTCGTCCTCGTCCGGCGGGAGGAGGCGCGCCATGGGCTCGCCGCGCACCCCGCCGCCCAGCACGTGCGCCACCGCCTCGCGGAAGTCCGAGCGCCAGCGGCCGAAGTTGTCGTTGGCGTAGACCACCGGGATCCCCGCCGCGCGGGCCCGCCGCTTCAGCTCCGCGATGCGCTCCGCCGCGGCGACGGCGGCGGGCATCATCTCCTCCGCGCCGGGAAAGTCCATGTCGTTGATCATGTCGATGATCACCAGCGCCGCGGGCGAGCGGTCCGGGGCGTTGCCGTGCAGGTCCTGGTTCTTTTCGGGCATGGGGCGGGGCGTCCGCGGAACGGGTGACGGGGTGCGCCGGGCGGGGGAGCGCACGCCACGTGCCGGAGAAGGCGGAACCGCTTTGAACAGCGGGTTCGAGCTGCCGGTTCGGGCGTGCCCCCGGCTGGCGCCGGGGTCGGGCTTCGGCTCCGTAGCAGACGAAACGACCGTCTGCAACGGAGTCGAGCCCCGACGATACTGCTGTCGGGTCTCGCCCCTTCGGGCCGGAATCCCTCACGCAACTGCGGCGGGGGCGGAGCCGTAGGGAGGCGGGAGCACGCCGAACCATCCCCGACCAGGAGCCCCGTGAACGCCATCGTCCCCTCCGCCTGCCTTTCCCTCCTCGCCGCCGCCTGCGCCGCGGTACCCCGCGGAGGGCCTCCCGCCCCCGCCCCGGACGCCGGCCTGGACGCCTTCGCCGCGACGGTGGACTCGCTGCGCGCGGAGCTGCGCATCCCCGGGCTGTCCGTGGCCGTGGCGAGGGACGGGCAGGTGGTGCTGGCGCGCGGCTTCGGGATGAGCGACGTGGAGCGCGGCACCCCGGCCACGCCCGGGACGGTCTACCCCATCGGCTCCGTGACCAAGACCTTCACCGCGACGCTGATGGTGCAGCTCGCGGCGGAAGGACGTCTGGATCTCGAAGACGCCGTGGCCGGCCACGTGAGCTGGCAGGTGCCCCCGGACGTGCGCGTCCGCCACGTCCTGTCCCACACCTCCGAGGGGACGCCGGGGACGCGCTTCGCCTACAGCAGCCGCTTCAACTGGCTGGACGACGTGGTGGCCCACGCCACGGGCGAGCCCTTCCCGGCGCTGCTGGAGCGCCGCGTCCTGCGGCCGGCCGGGCTGGAGCGGACCTACCCGGGCAGCGTGGACCCGGCTGCGGCCGAGGCGACGCCCGGCTTCGCCCGCCCCTACGCGCCCGACGCGGCGGGGCGCCCGGTGCGCTCCGCCTACCCGCCCAACGCGCTGCACTCGTCGTCCGGCCTCAACTCCACCGTGCTGGACCTGGCGCGCTACGCCGCCGCGCTGGACGACGACCGCCTGGCGAGTGCCGCGGCCCGGGAGCGCATGTTCAGCCCGGTCGTCTCCACGCGCGGCGACACGCTCCCGTACGGGCTGGGGTGGTACTCGCAGCGCGCGGCGGGAATGCGCGTGCAGTGGCACCCCGGGTGGTGGCCGGCCGCCTACTCCGCCCTGCTCCTGCGGGTGCCGGAGCGGGGGCTCGTGCTGGCGGTGCTCGCCAACAGCGACGCCCTCGCCGCCCCGCAGCTGGGGGCCTCCAGCGTGCTCCTCACCCCGGTGGCCAACGCCTTCCTGCGCCTGGTGGCCGCCCCCGGGGACGCGAGCGGCGAGGAGCTGCGGGGGACGGAGCTGATCGGGCGGGGGCTGGTGGCGCGCTGGCGGGGCGAGGCCGCGCGGGGCGACTCCCTGCTGCGCGCGGCCGCGGGGTGCTGCCCCGCCGCGCTGCGGACCCTTTCCGACGACGACCTGCTCCGCGTGCTCGGGGAGAGCGGCGACCCCGTGGTCCGCGCCGCCGGCCAGGATGCCGGGCGCCGCGTCCTCGCCGCGTTCCCGGACGAGCCGGGCACCCTGTTCAACCTGGGGCTGTCGTACGGGCAGGTGCGGCCGGGATTGCGCATCGGCGGGGCGGAGGGCGGGCAGGCGGTGGCGCTCTTCGAGCGGGTGCTGGCGCTGCGGGAGCCCATCCCGGAGTGGATGGAGGGGTGGAGCGCCTACCTCGCGGCCGACTGGCTCGCCGCCTCCGATCCGGCGCGGGCGCGCACCCTCGCCCGGCGCGCCGCCTCCTCCGGGGCCGACACCGACGGGCTCCAGGGACGGGTGTCCGCGCTGTTGGGCCGGCTTCCATGACTGCCGGCGACGGGTTCGGGCGTGCCCCCGGCTGGCGCCGGGGTCGGGCTTCGGCTCCGTAACGCACGATAAAACTGTGCGTAACGGAGTCGAGCCCCGGCAAACTGCCGCGCGGTCTCGCCCCTCCGGGCCGAAATCCCTCACGCGCACGGCGCCTTCCGAGATGTCTCCCGGCGTACCCACTCGATTCGGGTGCGTTCACTCACTCAGTGAAAGGAGATCGATCTTGCCGCACAATGCCATTCTCGACTGGGACCCCTGGTACTTCTTCGGATACTCCGACAAGCAGCCGAGCAAGATCGAGCTGCATCCCGAAGAAGTGGGGTTCTTTTTCTCTGCCGCTGGAATTGACTCGGGATTGAGCTGGCTCGCTCCCATCGATCCGCGGCACCTGATGAACTCGAAGGGCACCACCGCCTGGCACGCACTGTTCGTCTACGCGCTCTGGAAGGACGAGGACGAAGCACTCCTGGGCCATGGGGAGGCCCTGCTCGCCGCTTTCGAAGGCCGGACGCTGGCCCTGGCGCCCGCGGCTTCCCTGAGGAGCTCGTTTTCATCGCACGTGAACTGGCCGGAGCAGATGCTGCGGAAATACGACCTGGGCCTCGACATCGGCTTTCCCTTCGTGGTTCCGTTCCTCGTGCCTGTTCCGGCGCCGAAGCCGAGGTCGCTGAACGCCCCTCTCCGGTCGCCCGGGGGGGACATGGTGGTTCACGGGGTGGAGAGGTTTGACGAGGATCATCCCGAACACCTCCTCGCGACCTTCCAGGAGCTCAAAAGGGCGATTGCTCCCGAGCGCGGCGACCTGTCCGGGGGTGGCCTCTCGTACCTGAAGCGCGTTTTCGGCTTCTGAAGCGCCGCTCGCGGCGGGGAGGGGGAGCCTTCATCCGCGACCTCCGTTTCCTACCCCGCCAGCCCCTCGTCCGTCAGCTCCGCCTCCCCCGTCACCTCGCGGACCACGTGGGGCGCCAGCCACTCCGGCGGCAGCTGCGGCCCTTCGGGATCGGTGTAGACCGCCTCCGCGACCACCGGGCCCCGCCGCCCGAAGCGGTCTATGGTCCACGCGGCGCCGTCCGCCCGCACCCGGTAGCGGCGCTTGCGCAGGCGCCGGCCGCGGGTGAGCCCCCACAGGGCGCGCGCCACCCTGGGCGGCGTTTCCTCCTCGGCCAGCACGGCGGCGCCGTCGGCCACCGTGCGGATCCAGCGCTCCGCCCCGCCGGCGCGGACGCGGCGCACGGTCTCCGACAGGCGGCCGCCGGGGAGCCACCCCTCCTCGATCCACTCCGGCTCCACGCCGTCCAGCCGGGGAACGCGGCGCAGCAGCCAGCGGCGCGGCGGCGGGGGCTCCGCTCCGGCAAGCCGCCGGGCGAGCGCGCGCAGCCGCGCGAAGAAGTCCGCCGCGCGTCCGCCCAGCCACGCCGCCTCCAGCTCCGCGAAGCGGCGCCCGCGCTCCGCCGCGGCGCGCTCCGCCAGCGCGGCCAGGCCGGGGCGCGGGTCCGGGTCAGGGGTGGAGGCGCCCAGCGCCTCCAGCGCCGCGGCCGCCTCGCCCCATGCCACCTCCGCGTCGTGCATGTCGCCCAGCAGGTCCTGGAGCCGTCTGAGGTCGCGGACCAGCTTCGGAAGTCCCTCCACCTCGGCCGCGAACGGCTCCAGCAGGTAGCGCAGGCGCTTGGCGGAGATTCGCGCCTCGTGCGCCTCCTCCTGGTCGGCCACGCTGCGCACCCGGTCCAGGTGCGCGCGCAGCTCCTCCGCGCCCACGGCCAGGCGGCCGGCCACCACCCCGGCGCAGCGCGGCCCGCCGCGCGGGTCGTCCGGGTCCACCACGGCGCGGTGCTCGCCCAGGCGCGCCTCCAGCCGCCGCGACGCCTTCGCGAAGTCCGCCGCCACCTCGCGGTTCAGCTCGCGCGCCGCGACCTCCCGCCGATCGCGCAGGCGCGCCAGCATCCACTCCGTCCCCGCCGCGCCGGCCGCGGGCACGGAGTCCCGCCAGCGCTCCACCAGCTCCGTCAGCACCTCCGCGTCGCGGGCGGCGCCGGTGGCGCGGGCCAGGTCGCGGACGCGGCGGCGGTCCCCGCGCGTGACGCCGTCCTCCAGCTGCGGCCGGTAGTGCTTCAGCGTGCTGCGCAGCCGCCGCAGCGCCACGCGGAAATCGTGAAGCGCCGCCGCGTCCGCGGGGTCGCGGAAGCGCTCGCGGGCCGCCGCGGCGTCGCGCAGGAAGCGCAGCGCCAGCACCCGCGCGGCGCGGCCCGCCTCCAGGTCCAGGAGCGCGGCGGCGTCCTCCATCTCACTTCTCCAGGCGCCGGAGCTGGCCGGGGGCAAGCAGCCACAGCAGGCGGGCGCGCTCCGGGTCCGGCGGACCCTCGAACTCCAGCAGGCACGCCGCCCCCTTCTTGAGCTCCACGAAGGAGCCCGTGCGGCCGGTGAGCAGCCAGCTCACCGCCTCGCCCAGGTCGGGCTCGTGGCCCACCACCGCCACGGGGCCGCCCTCCGGGCGCAGCGAGCGGAGCCGGTCCACCAGCATGGACGGGTGCACGCCCGGGGACAGCTCGGGCCACGTTTCCCACTCCTTGAAGCCGTACTCGCCGGCCAGGACCTCCGCGGTCTGCGCGGCGCGGACCAGGGGGCTGGCGGCGAGCAGCCCCAGCGCCGGCACCAGGCCGCTCAGGCCGCGGGCCGCGCGGCGCATGCGGCGGCGCCCCTCGCGGGTGAGCGGGCGCTGGTCGTCGTCCAGCCCGGTGACCGCGAACTCCTCCCGGTCCTCGGCGATGGCGTGGCGGATCACGAGAAGCTGCATGGGGCCTCCGGCAAAAGGTGAAGGGTGGTCGCGCCCGCGGGGGAGCGCCTGCACGTCGCGGACCCGCGCGGCGGGCGCGGGCGCGCCGGGGAACATCCGCATGGCCCCCAGGTACCGGGGCGGTGCCGCCGGCCTTGCCGCTCCGCGCTGCCGGGGCTAGGGTTAGCGTATCTTCCCGTCCGGCCTCGACCACTCCACCCGCTCCGCCATGCAAACGCCCCGACTCCTCCTGGTCGCCGGGCTGCTCTGCGCCGTGCCGCTGGGCGCGCAGCAGCCCAAGAAGCCCCTGGTCCCCGAATCGTTCGACCGCTGGCGCTCCGTGGACGGCGCGGCGCTCTCGCGCGACGGCACGTGGGCCGTGTACTCGCTGGTCCCGCAGGTGGGCGACGGCGAGGTCGTGGTCCGCCGCGTCCCCTCCGGCCCCGAGTTCCGCCACACCCGCGGCTACGTGGGACGTCCGCAGAACCAGGCCGGGCGCATGGGCCCCGGCTTCAACGCCCCGGACGCGCAGGTCACCGCCGACGGGCGCTTCGCCCTGTTCACCATCGAGCCCTCGCGCGCCGAGTACGAGGCCGCGCGCCGCGCCCGGAAGAAGCCGGCCGACATGCCGAAGACGGCGCTGGGAGTGATGTCGCTCCCGGACGGGCGGGTGACCACGGTGCCGGGGATCAAGTCGTTCCGCCTCCCCGAGGATTCCGGCCGCTGGGTGGCCTACCTGCTGGAGGGGGGCGACAGCACCCGCACCGCCCCCGCCGACAGCGCCGCGAGGGCGCCCATGGCCGCGGCCACGCCGGGCGGCACGCCGCGCCCCGTGTCCTCCGACTCCAGCCGCGCCGAGCGGAAGAAAAAGGACACCGGCTCCGTGCTGGTGCTGCGCGACCTGCACAGTGGGGCCGAGGAGCGCATCCGCGACGTCACTGCCTACACCTTCGACCGCGGGGGGCGCTGGCTGGGCTACACCGTTTCCGGCAAGGACGGAACGGCGGACGGAGCCTACGTGCGCTCGCTCGCCGACGGGCGCACGCACGCCCTGCTGGCCGGCGAGGGCAACTACAGGTCGCTGGTGTTCGACCGGGCGGGGATGCAGGCCGCCTTCGTGTCCGACAAGGAGGAGTACGGCAGGGACGGGGCGCGCTACGCGCTGTACCACGCCGCGCTCCGCGAGCCGCGTGCGCGGCGGGTGGTGGGGCCGGACGCGGGCGGCGGGCTGGTGGTGGCCGACAAGGGGACGGTGCGCTTCACCCGCACCGGAGCCGCGCTGCTCTTCGGGGCGGCGGCCGCCGCGCTGGACTCCATCCCCGCGGACTCGCTGGCCGACAAGGCCGTGTTCGACCTGTGGCACTACCGCGACGCGCGCCTGCAGCCGCAGCAGCGCCTGGAGGCGGGGCGCGACCGCGACCGCTCCTACGCCGCCGTGTACGACGTGCGCTCCGGCCGCCACCGCGTGGTGGGGAGCGACACGCTCAGCCGCGTGAGCTTCACCGAGGACGGCCGCTGGGCGCTGGCCTCCACCAGCCTCCCCTACGCGGTGGAGTCCATGTGGGGCGAGGGCGGCAACGACGCCTACGTGGTCGACGTGGCCCGCGGCACCCGCCGCCTGGTGGCGAAGCGCCTGGACTCCACGCCCACGCTTTCCGCGGACGGCCGCTACGTGCTGTACTTCGACCGGGACAACCACTGGAAGGCGTTCGAGGTGGCGAGCGGGAGCACGCGCGACCTCACCGGCGGCCTCGCCGGGGTGCGCTTCGAGCAGGAGACCTGGGACACCCCCGATCCCCCCGCGCCGTACGGCGGGGCCGGGTGGACCGAGGGCGACCGCTCCGTGCTGCTGTACGACCGCTACGACATCTGGGAGATCGACCCCGCCGGCCGCCGCCCCGCGCGCGTGGTGACCGACTCCGCGGGCCGCCGCGGCAACACGGTGTTCCGCGTGGTGGACCTGGACGAGGACGAGGAGGCGATCGCCCCGGACGCCTCGCTGCTGCTGCGCGCCATGGACGACCGCACCAAGGCCAGCGGCTACTGGACCGACCGGCTGGGCGCGGCGGCGGCCCCCCGGCGGCTGGTGATGGAGGCGCGGCAGTACGGCACCCCGCGCCGCGCCGAGGACGCGGACGTGTTCCTGTTCACCCGCTCCACCGTGAGCGAGGCGCCGGACCTGTGGGTGAGCGGCCCCGACTTCGCGGGGGCCACGCGCATCTCCGAGTCCAACCCGCAGCAGGCCGAGTTCCGCTGGGGCGCGGTGGAATTGGTGAGCTGGCGGAGCAGCGACGGGGTGGAGCTGCAGGGGCTGCTGTACAAGCCCGAGGACTTCGACCCGTCCAGGAAGTACCCCATGGTGGTGTACTTCTACGAGAGCCTGTCGGACAACCTGCACCAGTACCAGTCCGGCGTGCCGCGCAACACCACCCAGCCCATGCTGTACGCGTCCAACGGGTACCTGGTGTTCATGCCGGACATCCACTACACGCCCGGCTACCCGGGCGAGAGCGCGATGAAGTCCATCGTGCCGGGGGTGCAGGCGCTGATCGGGCGCGGCTTCGTGGACCCGGCGGCGGTGGCGCTCCAGGGGCAGTCGTGGGGCGGCTACCAGGCCGCGTACATGATCACCCGCACCCCCATGTTCCGCGCGGCCATGACGGGCGCGCCGGTGGCGAACATGACCAGCGCGTACGGCGGGATCCGCTGGGAGACGGGGGTGGCGCGAGCCTTCCAGTACGAGCGCGGCCAGAGCCGCATCGGCGGGTCGCTGTGGGACGAGCCCATGCGCTACATCGAGAACTCGCCGCTGTTCGCGCTGGACCGCGTGACCACGCCGCTGCTGATCATGTCCAACGACGCCGACGGCGCGGTGCCGTGGTACCAGGGGATCGAGATGTTCGTGGGGATGCGCCGGCTGGGCAAGGAGGTGTACATGCTCAACTACAACGGCGACGGCCACAACCCCACCAAGCGCGCCAACCAGCTGGACATCGCGCGCCGGACCATGCAGTTCTTCGACCACCACCTCAAGGGCGCCCCGGCGCCGGCGTGGATGCGCGAGGGGATCCCCTTCCTCCAGAAGGGCCGCGACCAGCTCACCCCGCCCGAATCGCGCTCCGCCACCGCCCCGCCCGCCACCCCCACCACCGGCGGCGGCACGACCACGCAGTGACGGAGAGGTAAGACGATGTCACGAGGGCCCCGCGGCCAGCCGCGGGGCCCTCGTCGCTTTGAGAAGGGGGCCCGCACTCGCGGACGCCGGCGCCACCACCGCGTGAGGGATTTCGGCCCGGAGGGGCGAGACCCGGCGGCGGTTTGCCGGGGCTCGACTCCGTTACGCACGGTCGTTTCGTGCGTTACGGAGCCGAAGCCCGACCCCGGCGACAGCCGGGGGCACGCCCGAACCGGCCGTCCTGTCCAGAAAGATCCGCACACACGGTGATACACCCCGCAGCGTTCCCGTTCGGGAACATCCACGGCGGCCTCTCCTGTCGTAGATTGTGCACCCCTTGTACACGGCCACCCGATCCCGCAGCACCCGCATGCCCACGCACCCCGCCTTCCGTCCCGTTCCGTCCGCAGAGACCGAAGCCACCGACAGCCCCCTGCTGGCCGCCGGCTACCGCGACACCGACCGCATCCTCAGCCGCCTGCTGCTTGCCCACCTGGTCCTGTTCGCGGCGCTCGCCCCGCTGCGCGGCACCTGGCTGGAGGCCGCGCTCTGGGGCGCGCCGGTGGTAGCGGTGGGCTGGGGCGCCGCGCGGCTGCGCCCGGGGACGCTGTTTTCCCGGCTGACCATCGCGGCGGCGCTGCTGGCGTCGTCGGCGCTGATCATCCACCAGACGGGCGGGATGATCGAGATGCACTTCCACATCTTCGCCATCCTCGCCTTCCTGCTGATGTACCGCGACTGGCGCGTGCCGGTGTGGGGCGCGGCGGTGACGGCCGCGCACCACGTGCTCTTTCACCTGCTGCACTCCGCGGGCGTCCGCGTGCACGTGTTCCAGGACCACCACGGCTGGCACATCGTCGCGGTGCACGCCGCGTGGGTGGTGTTCGAGGTGGGGGTGCTGGTGCACATGGCCCGCCTGCTCGCCGCCGAGACACGCCAGAGCGAGGAACTGATGCGCGTGGCCGCGGTGCTGGGCGAGGGCGACCTCACGGTGCGCGCCCGCGGCGGGAGCGGCGTGGTGGGCGCCGCGGCGGGCGCGCTGAACGGGAGCACGGAGCGCCTGGCGGGCGCCTTCCGCGCCATCCGCGACCGCGCCGCGGAGGTGACCGTGGTGGCCGGCGACTTTTCCGGCACCACGGACCACGTGACGCGGGCGGCGGAAGGGGTGGCGGCCTCGCTGACGCAGCTGGCCACCAGCGCGCAGGAGCAGTCGCGCAACACCCGGCAGATGGCGGCGGCGCTGGGCGGCATGGCGCGCTCCATCGAGGGCGTGGCCGACCTGGGGAACGGCGTGTCCGCCGCCACGCACCACGCCGTGGGCGTGGCCCGGCGCGGCTCGGAGGTGATCCAGGAGGCGGTGGGGAGCATGGAGCGCATCCACGGCACGGTGCTGGGCTCCGCCGGCGCCATGGGCGAGCTGCGCGCGCTCTCGGAGCAGATCGGGAGCATCACCGGCGTCATCACCGAGATCGCCTCGCAGACCAACCTGCTGGCGCTGAACGCGGCCATCGAGGCGGCGCGCGCCGGCGAGCACGGGCGCGGCTTCGCCGTGGTGGCCGAGGAGGTGGGGAAGCTGGCCACGCGCTCCGGCGCCTCGGCGCGGGAAGCGTCCGAGCTGCTGGGGCGGATGAAGCAGGTCACGGGGCGCGCCGCGTCGGTGATGGAAAAGGGCACCGACGAGGCGCGCGAGGGCGCCACCCTGGCGGCCAACGCCGGGCGGGCGCTTCGCGAGATCGTGGTGGTGGTGGAGCAGACGGCGGGCGACGTGGAGGCAATCACCCGCGCGGCCGGCGACATCGCCGAGTCCAGCCGCGAGGCGCTGCGCTCCGTGGGCGCCGCGGAGGCCGGCGGCGCGGGGGGCGCGCGCTCGCTCGGCGACGTGGTGTCCGAGTCGCAGAGCAACGCCGCAGCGCTGGAGGACGCCGCCTCGTCGCTCCAGGAGATCACCGCCTCCATGGAGGAGGTGGCCGCCTCGGCGCAGGAGCTGGCGCGCATCTCGGACGACCTGCGCGGCGAGGTGGCCCGCTTTCGCACCGGCGACGCGGACGTTCGCGGCGCGGCGGAGGTTGGCGTGGCAGATTTCGACGTGCCCGTTCCGCAGCGGCGCATGGCGGCGGTGGCGTAACTGCTTTTCGACGGCGGGGTTGGGCGTGTCCCCGGCTGGCGCCGGGGTCGGGCTTCGGCTCCGTAACGCACGAAACAACCGTGCGTAACGGAGTCGAGCCCGCGCAAACAGCCGCGCGGTCTCGCCCCTCCGGGCCGAAATCCCTCACGCGGGGGTGGCGCTGGCGTCCGCTAGATCGGGCCCCCTCACCCCCCGGCCCCCTCTCCCCCGCAAGCGGGGGAAAGGGGGAGAACGTCCACGACACACCGGAAATCGAGGATCAGGAAGCCCTCCCCCAGAATTGGGGGAGGGTGGCGGCTCTCAGGCCGCCGGGTGGGGGCCTGCCGGGAGCGCCCGCCACCACATGCAGATCCGTCAGAAGCCCCGGCTGACGCTGACAACCGGCACGGACGCGCCGGACTTCGGCACGCCGAATCCGGACGCGAGGCCAAAGACCCCCGCGGGCGACACCTGCACCTTCCAGCCGAACCGGCCCGACTCGCCGCGCTGCTCGCGCGCGGCGGGGGCCAGCGAGCGGAGCGTGCCCAGGTAGCCGAGCGCCGCGCCCGCCGCCGCCCCGGTGAGCGCCGCCGTGGGGTCCTCGTCCTCCACCGACACCAGCGAGCCCGCGCCCAGCCCCACCAGCCCGCCCGCGATCGCGCCCAGCCGGTTCAGCGACGCCTGGCCCACCGTGAAGTCCGCGCCGCGCACGTGGCGGCCGCCCAGGTACAGCCCCGCCGCGCCGCCCAGCATCCCCGCCGCGGCGAGGGGGCGCTCCTCCAGCGTGAGCAGGTCCGCCGCGGCGAAGCCCGCCAGCACGCCCACCGCGCCCGCGGTGTAGACCACGTCCGCGTCGCCCCAGGTGACGTCGCGGCCCGCGGACAGCCGGTGCCCCGCGTAGATCCCCGCGGCGGCCGCCGGAAGCGCGAAGGCCGCCGTCGCCCGCTCGCCGACGTCCTCGGTCCCCGCCAGGTACGCCAGCCCCAGCCCCCCCGCCAGCCCGAAGTCGCCGCCCAGGCCGATGGCGTTCGCCCGGCCGGCGGTCATGTCCTCGCCGCGGGCCCACAGGTACCCCGCCACCCCCTCGCCCACGCTCGCCACCAGCGCCGTCGCCGCCTGGGCGCGCTCGTCCGGCCCGTCTTCGTAGCACACGTCGCCCTCGCACCGGAAGCCCTCGCCGTCGCCGGCCAGCAGCTGGTGCAGGAGCAGCCCGTGGGCGATGCCGCGGGTGGTGCCGTAGCGGCTCAGGTTCGCCATGCCGTACGTCACCGGCTGCCCCTCCGTGAGCGCGAAGGGGACGAAGAAGCTCGAGCCCACGGTGATCAGCGACAGCGACAGCGCCCCCGCGTCCTCCGCGCCGGTGATCACCGGCACCGCCCAGCCGTAGAAGCCCAGCCCCACCAGCGTGGTCTGGAGCAGCAGCAGGTCGCGCCCGCCCTGGTCCAGCCCGGCGCGCGGCGCGCGCTCCGCGACCCGCCCGCCCACCCGGCGGCGCAGCTCCGCGGCCTCCGCGGCGGAAAGTGCGACGCGCTGCCGCGCCATGCGGCCGCCGCGCGACAGCGTGATCTCCAGCACGTACGACGAGTCGGCGGCCTGGAAGAGGCGGGCCTCCCGGAAGCCCGGGTACTCGTCCGCGAAGAGCCCCAGGCGGGCGGCGAGGGCCGCGTCCACCACCTCCACGCGCCCCCGCTCGTCCAGGGGAACCAGCACCTCCTGGGCGCGCGCGGCGCCCGCCCAGAGCAGGAGCGCCGCGAGCCAGACCGCGAAACGGAGCCGCTTCATTCTCGTATCGTCGTCGGGGAAGGGAAGAACAGGCCGGGGGCCGCTGCCGTCAGGTGAATGCGCCGCCGGCGCCGGTTCTGACGGTCCGCCGCGCATCCGCCATCCAGACGAGCGGAGCGGGCCGGGCGCCACGGCCCGTGCGGCTCCCGCCGCCCCCGCTTCCCCGTAAGGCCCGCCCGCCGCTAGATTTCAGCCTTTCCAGGGCGACCCCCCGCACAACACCCAACGGGCAGATGTCAGCCATCCAGCGCAGAAGGACCGTTTCCGTAGACGTCGGCGGCGTCCGGGTCGGGAGCGAGCACCCGGTGGTGGTGCAGTCCATGACCAACACCGACACCGCCGACGTGGAGGGGACCGTGCGCCAGGTCGCCGCGCTCTGGCGCGCGGGGAGCGAGATGGTCCGCGTCACCGTCAACAACGACGAGGCCGCCCGCGCCGTGCCGTACATCGTGGACGGGCTGCTGGCGCGCGGCGTCGACGTCCCCATCGTCGGCGACTTCCACTACAACGGCCACCAGCTTCTCACCCGGTACCCGGACACCGCGCGGGCGCTCGCCAAGTACCGCATCAACCCGGGCAACGTGGGCACCAGCCGGCGCGACGCCAACTTCGCCACCATCGTGGAGCAGGCGATCCGCTACGGCAAGCCGGTGCGCATCGGCGTCAACTGGGGCTCGCTGGACCAGAGCCTCCTCGCGCAGATGATGGACGCCAACGCCGGGCTCCCCCTGGAAGACCGGGTGGACGCGCAGGAGGTGCTGCGCAGCGCCATGATCGAGAGCGCGCTGCGCTCCGCCGCGCTCGCCGAGGAGGTGGGGCTCGGGCACGACCGCATCATCCTGTCCGCCAAGGTCAGCGGCGTGCAGGACCTGGTGGCCGTGTACCGCCGCCTGGCCGCGCTGTGCGACTACCCGCTGCACCTGGGGCTCACCGAGGCCGGCATGGGCAACAAGGGCGTGGTGGCCTCCGCCGCCGGGCTGTCCATCCTCCTCCAGCAGGGGATCGGCGACACCATCCGCGTGTCGCTCACCCCCAGCCCGGGCGGGGACAGGAGCGAGGAGGTGAGGGTCGCGCAGCAGGTGCTCCAGTCGCTGGAGATCCGCTCCTTCACCCCGCAGGTCACCAGCTGCCCCGGGTGCGGGCGCACCACCTCCACCTACTTCCAGAAGCTGGCCGAGGACATCCAGGGCTACCTGCGCGACCAGATGCCCGTGTGGCGCGAGACGCACCCGGGCGTGGAGGAGATGAAGGTGGCCGTGATGGGGTGCGTGGTGAACGGGCCCGGCGAGAGCCGGCACGCGAACCTGGGGATCTCGCTCCCGGGCACCTTCGAGGAGCCCAAGGCGCCCGTGTACGTGGACGGCGAGCACCGGGTGACGTTGAAGGGAGACTTCATCGCCGAGGAGTTCAAGCGCATCCTGGACGAGTACGTGGAATCGCACTACCCGGCGCGGATGGTTGCGACAGGGGTCTGAACGGCTTTAACGGCGGGGTCGGGCGTGCCCCCGGCTGGCGCCGGGGTCGGGCTTCGGCTCCGTAACGCACGATAAAACTGTGCGTAACGGAGTCGAGCCCCGGCAAACAGCCGCCGGGTCTCGCCCCTTCGGGCCGTAATCCCTCACGCAAGTTCCGACGTAGCCGCAGGATCCAGCAGCTGCCCCCTCTCCTGGAATGGCGCTTCACGCTTCGCGTGAACCGTATGAAAGGGAGAGGGTGGCGGCTCCAAGGCCGCCGGGTGAGGGCCGCCGCGCTCACCAGTAGGCGATCTCCCGCGTCTCCACGTGCGCCTCCACCGGCTCGCCGCCCCCCTCCGGGACGATCAGCCGGCGCCTGCGCGTCCAGTTGCCGTGGCGGTCGTCGTCGTAGCTCCACCGCTCCGTGCCGCGCACCGTCCGGGCCACGCGTCCGGCGTCGTCCAGCCAGAGCGTCTCGGTCGGCACCGGCGCGCCGTCCGGGCCGAGCTCCGCCCGCTCCACGAGCCGGCCGCGGGCGTCGAAGCGCTCCACCTTTCCCCCCCGCGGCGCGCCGTCCGGCGCGAACGACACCGTCTCCACCGTCCGTCCGCCGTCGCGATACGTGAACACCTCGCGCCCGGGGACCGGCGCGTGCGAGTGGGCCAACCCCCGGATGGAGTTGGTCTCGCGGATCGTCCGCTCCACCAGCCGGCCCTCCGCGTCGTAGCGCATCTCGAAGACCCAGCGCACCCGCCCCCCGCCGTCGATGCGGGTTTCGCGCACCGGGCCGGCCGGGCCGTGTTCCCACCTCGCGGTCCCCAGCACGGTGCCGTCCGCCATCCGGTACACCTCCTCCACGCGCCGGCCCCGCTCGTCGTAGCGGTACGCCATGCGGGGGCCGCCCTCGCGCACGCTCTCCAGCAGCCGCCCCGCCTCGTCGCGGACGTAGCGCTCCTTCACCTCGATCTCGCCGATGGTCTGCTTTCCCACCACCCCGCCCCGCGCGTCGTACGTGTAGATCAACCGCTGGCGCTCGGCGGTGCCGGCGAAGCGGACGTGCCCCGTGTTGCGGCCGGCCTCGTCGTGGGTGTACACGATCCGTGAAGTGACGACCCCGCTGTCCGTCCGCACGAGCTCCGTCCGGCGGCCCGCACGGTCGTACTCCACCCGCGTCACCTCCTCGTAGCGGCGCGGTGGACCGGCGCTTCGTCCGTCCGTCGTCCGCGTCATCCGCACCTCCACCGAGCGGACCGGGCCGGCGAGGCTGTCCTCCGCCAGCGTCGTCCGCTCCAGCCACGGCTCCTGCGCCGCCGCGTTTCCGGCCAGCAGCCCCAGCGCGCACACGATCACGAGGATATGGCCCATGGCAGCCTCCGCGTTCCGGGTTTCCGCTCCGGCAAGGTTCCCCGTCCCAAGATAGCCGCCGCCCCGCGCGGGCGGGAGGAAGCCGTTCCCCGGTGGCGCTAAACCTGCAAAGCCCCCGGCAGACCCCGCCGCCGCGAATCCGGCGGCGGGGCTTTCAATCCGTGTCCCGACCCGATGAGCTCCCGAGAAAAGGACGATCTGGCAGAGGCGGTCAGGCGCATCCGGCAGGACGCCGGGGCGCAGTCCGTCGCCGTCGCCTACTACGACTACGACACGCACACCCACTGGGACTACTGCGGCGGCGAGTGGTTCCACGCCGCCAGCACCATCAAGGTCCCCATGCTGGTGGGCGTGTTCGGCGCCGCGCACCACGGGCGCCTCCCCATGAAGTCGCGCGTGCACGTGCGCAACCGCTTCCTCAGCGTCGCCGACGGCGAGCCCTTCCGCGTGGACTCCTCGCGCGACGCCAACTCCAAGGTCCACCGCCGCCGCGGCAAGACCATGCGGGTGTGGGAGTTGGCGCGGCACATGATCACCACCAGCAGCAACCTCGCCACCAACCTGCTGGTGGACATGGTGGGGCTGGACGAGATGCGCGCCCACCTCAAGGAGGTGGGGATCGAGGGGATCGAGCTGGAGCGCGGCGTGGAGGACGAGCGCGCCTTCGACAGGGGGATCAACAACCTGGTCACCGCAAACGGCCTGGTGCAGGTGCTCCGCCACATCGAGGAGGGGACCGCCTTTTCCGTGCTGGCCTCCGCGCGCATGCTGGAGATCATGCACGACCAGGAGTTCCGCAGCGGGATCCCCGCCGGCGTCCCCGACGACGCCCGCGTCGCCAACAAGACCGGCGAGATCTCCACCATCGCCCACGACGCCGCCATCGTCTACCTCCCCGACCGCAAGCCGTACGTGCTGGTGGTGCTCACCCAGTGGGACCGCGGCACCTCCGGGCGCAGCGACACCATCGCCCGCATCTCGCGCACCGTGTACAAGCACCTCACCTCCGGCGGAGGCAAGCCGACCGATGGCTGAGTTTCCCTTCCGCTGGGTGGACGGGCTCACCCTGGGCGAGGAGTACCGCGCCGTGCTGCGCCCCGGTGAGCGGGTGCGAGACCGCTCCCGCCGGCTGCGGCGGCTCCCCCGCTTCTTCTACGAAGTCCCCTCGTGGGACGCGGCGCACGACACCGACCTCACCGAGCACTTCAAGGTGTGGGAGTTCATCAACGCCGACGTGCGCGAGGCCGAGCTGCTGCGCGTCGCGTGGCCGCGGTACATCCCCTGCGCCGTCGCGGTGCTCGCCGCGCAGCTGGAACTGTTCCGGCGCGAGGTGGACACCTACGTGCACGTCTCCGCCAACGGCGGCTACCGCTCGCCCGCGCACCGCCTTTCCACGCACGCGTCCACCCACTGCTGGGGGACCGCCGTCAACGTGTACCGCATCGGCGACGACTGGCTGGACGACGAGCGGAGCATCGGGCGCTATTCACGCATCGCGCGCGAGCTGATCCCGGGGATCTGGTCCCGCCCCTGGGGCCACGGCGTGGGCGAGGCCGACGACCACCTCCACCTGGACCTGGGCTACACCGAAGCGGTTCCCCACGACGCGCCCGGCGAGGACGCGGGGGCAGCCGACGCGCCGGCGGACGGGGACGGCGGCGCGGCAGAAGCCGAAGCAATGAGCGCATGATGCACAACGCAGACAAGAAGGCGGGCGGGGAACGGGCACCCCGTGGCGGCACGCTGGAGCTGGCCGCCATGGGGATGGAGGCCGAGTTCTCGGTGCTGGTGGACGGCGAGCCCGTGCGCCCCGAGGACCTGTTCGGCGACCCGCGCGCCTTCGTGCGCGACAAGCTGATGCACCGCGTGGGGACCTCCTACCACCTCCCCACCGGCGGGGCCGTGTACTTCGACACCGGGGTGATCGAGGTCGCCACCCCGGTCATCGAGATCGAGCGCGGCGCCGCCGCCCGCGCCGGGCGCTCGCTGTGGGAGTCCATCCTGTACCTGCGGGGCGAGCTGGACCACTGGGAGCACCGCACCGCCCGCGAGGTGCGGCTGGTGGGCTTCAGCGCCCACTACAACATCTCCTTCGAGCTCCCGCGCGAGGCGCAGGGCCGCAGCCGCACCGTGAGCAAGCTGGCGCTGCTGCTGTCGTACATCCTCCCCGCGCCGGTAATGATGCTGGCCACCAACCGCCGCTCCACCGGGGTGGGGGTGCGCCCGCGCGGCGACCGCATCGAGATCACCGTGGACTTCACCCCCAGCGCGTCGCTGATGATCGCCACGGGGACGCTGATCGTGGGGATCGTGCGCGAGGTGATGAGCTGGCCCTCCTTCGACCTGGAGATGCTGGACCGGATGGGGCTGCCGGTGATCGCCGGCTACCGGCCCATCCCGCACACCTCGCGCAAGGGGTGGCTGGCCAAGGGCGAGTGCTACCCGCGCGACCCCTTCACCTCCGATCCCGACACCCCGCAGTGGGACACCACGGACGGGCGGCGCCTTTCGCTGCGCGCCATCGCCGGGCTCACGGTCAAGCACTTCTGGCACCCCGTGCGCTGCGTCTCCGACCCGTTCACCTTCCGCCTCATCGGCTCGGTGATGCGCGGGCGGGCCCCCTCGCTGCTGGACCTGGACGAGCGCCCGCCCGAGTACGACGACGTGGGCCGCCTGTGCACCTGGGACAACCTGTTCCCCGAGCACGAGCTGTCCCGCTCCCGCTACGAGCGGGTGCTGATCCGCGCCATCTCCGGCCAGAAGCTGTGGATGCACGGCCGCCGCTACACGCCCACGGGCATGCACGGCTGGGCCGCGGTGATCTTCCGCCGCGACGACGACCGGTCCCGGCACGTGTTCGGCATCGACTACCTGTTGAACCATCTCCGCGACTGGGAGCGACCGGTTGAACGGGGAGGGTGAGGGTTGGTGATGATGCTGGCTCTGGGGCCGCTCCGGAGCCGGACGAAACTGCCGTCCGTCTCCTGCGCGGGCTCCGGGAACCCCGCCAAACAGCCGGCGGGTTTCCCTCCGCCGGAGTGAGCCTCGCCAAACTGCCGGCGAGTCTCCCTCCGCAAAAGGATTTGGGGGGTACTGCGGAACTGCGAACGGCGCGCGTGGTGGCGGGTCCGTGCCGTGGGCGGTGGTGGGCTTTCCTCGCGGCCGCCGGGAGGTCCGAGGGAGGGCGTGGGGGTGGTCGGAGGAAAGAGTCGGGGGGGTGGCGGTGGGGGAGGGCATTGACTCTTTCCGGAGAGCACCCCCGCCCCGACCGCCGCGGCACGATCCCGAGGCACACGAGCACGAGAGGGCGCCCCCACACGGGAGGCGCCCTCTCTACGTCTACGACGTCGTCCGGACGGCCCGCGATCCTACTTCTCGGAGAGCGCGCGGTTCCGTTCGATGTACGACGACCACTCGGGCGGCACGTCCGTGTCGGGGAAGATCGCGCTGACGGGACATTCCGGCTCGCACGCGCCGCAGTCGATGCACTCGTCCGGGTTGATGTAGAACTGGTCGTCGGCCTCGTAGATGCAGTCCACCGGGCACACCTCGACGCAGCTCGCGTCCTTGGTCCCGATGCACGGCTCGGCTATGACGTACGGCATTTGGCTCTCCGGAACGGCGTGGTTGGTTGTTCGCTCGTGCGTGCGGTCGCTGGGCCGGGCGTAGAATAACAGGCCCGTACCGGGTTGTCCACGGTGGCGCGGCGGTCCCCCGCGCGGGGCTAGACGAGGTGCCGCCCGAACCACTCCACGGTGGCTTCCGTCGCCGCCCGCAGCTCCGGCGTGGCTCCCGCGTACGGGTGCACCGCGCCGAAGGTGTGCCCCGTCCCCTCCACCAGCAGCAGCTCCGTCTCCTCGCCCGCCGCGTCGAAGAGCGCCCGCCCCTCCGCCGCCGCCACCGAGGCGTCGTCCTCGCCGTGCACGATCAGCCAGGGGATGGTGAGCGACTCCGCCGCGGCCAGGATGTCCAGCCGCTCCCGGTTCATCTCCACGTCGCGCCAGTACCCCGGCCCCATGGGCATCGGCTGCCCCGTGCGCTGGTTCACGATCTCCACCGTCTCCCCGCGCCGCCACGCCGCCACCTGCGCCTCCGTCCACCGCCCGGGGATGTCCGAGATCGCGGCCCAGGTCACCAGCGCGTCCACCCGGGGGTCCTCCGCCGCCGCCAGCACCGCCTCGCCGCCGCCGCGCGAGTGCCCCAGCAGCCCCATGCGCAGCGGCGCCCGCCGGGTGAGCACCCCGCCGCGGAGCGCGTCCAGCACCATGCGGATCTCGTCCACGCCGCGCGAGTGCGTGTTCTCGCGGAACAGCTCCAGCGCCGAGAAGTCCACCCCGTCCGCCCCCACACCGTTGCGCGAAAAGTCGAAGGTGACCGCCGCGTGCCCCGCGCGCGCCAGCGCCCGCGCCACCGCCGGGAAGAAGCCCCACCCGCGGAAGCCCTTGAAGCCGTGGCACACCACCACCGCCGAGCGGGGGGCGGTGCCCGCGAGGACGCGCACGTCGCCGCGGATGGGCGGCTGCCCGTCGCGCGGGCGCAGCTCCCAGCGGGTGAGGCTCAGGGAGGGCGCGGTGGGCGGGGTCTCGGGGGTCATGCGTCTCCGCGGGTGGGGGTTCAGGCGGGCGGCCCGTCCACCGCGGCCTCCGCCAGGCGCGCGGCCAGGTAGCGGACGCGGCGCGGGTTGGTGGGCTCGTCGAACTCGCCCTCGCGGACCACGCCGGGCGTCCCCGCGGCCGCGGTGGCAACCACCGCGCGCAGCTGCTCCAGCTCCGCCGCGCTCATGGGCACGAGCCCCGGCACCTCGCGGCGGGGGGCGCGCTCCAGCGTCAGCACCTTGCGCGCGAAGGCCACGAACATGGAGCACGCCTCGGGGCAGGGGACCGCGGCGTCGCCCGCGGGCGCGCCCTCGTCCGCCATCCCCAGCGGCGTGTCCGCGTCGATCCGCCACGCCACGCGGCGCAGGCACACCGCGTCGCCGCAGCAGGCGCGGGCCGTGTTCCGCACCACCTCGTCCGCGAGGAGCTTCACCGGCGAGTACATCCCGCTCTGCCGCCCCGCCGTCTCCCGCCAGTGCGTGGGGCGCAGCGTCCCCGTGCGCCCCGCGTGCCAGTGCGCCGCGCACGCCGGGTACAGGTAGTCCAGCGCCGTCCACAGCCCGCGCCCGTCCAGCCCCACCAGCGCCCAGCCGCCCCGCAGGTTGGGCGACGTCTTCAGCGGGCGGTGCTCCCCCGCGTCCGTGGTCTGCGCGATGGCGCGCGCCGCGAACGGGTCCGTGCCCACCTCCAGCGCGTCCAGCGGGAGGGACGCGTCGCGCGCGTGGCGCACCTCGTAGCGGCCCGCGCCCGTCGCGCGTACGAGCGCCTGGAGAAAGGTCCGGCCCTCCGCCCCGGCCTCGTCCACCCAGGCGAGCAGCGCCGCGCGCGCCGCCGCCACCCCCGCGGGGGCGTGCGCCCCCCGCACCGCCGCCGCGTCAGACACCCGCGCCTCCCGCCGCGAACACCGCCGACTCCGGGACCCGCGCTCCCGCCTCGCGGGCGCGCTGCAGCACGATCTCCGCCACCTCCGGGAAGGTCCCCACCGGCGCCGCGTAGAACACCGTGCGCCCGTCCACCTCCGTCACCGGCGACACCGCCGGGCGGTTGATCCCCAGGTCGTCCGGGATGGTCTCCTGCGTGTGCCACCCCTCCGCCACGAAGAACGGCACCAGCACCACGCGCCGCTCCTCCATCTCCGCCAGCACCTCGCCCACCTCCGGCGCCTGGTCCAGGAAGCCGGTGCGCACGTGCCCGAAGACCCCCGCCGCGTCCGCCTCGCGGCTCACCCGGTAGATCACCTCCTGCGAGTTGGAGTTGCGCTCCGTCCCGTGGCCGATGATCACCAGCCCCGTCCCGCGCGCCTCCTCGTCCGAAAGCCCCGCGCCCTCCTCCGCGCGGCGCAGGATCATGCGCGTCATCCACGGGTGCGTGCCGATGGGTCCGCAGTAGCGGATGGTCTTCCCCGGCTTGCGCGTGGTGGACGGGGCCGGGCCGTCCAGCCCCAGCTCGCGGGGGATGACCTCCTCCGTGAAGTACCCCTCCGAGATGAAGAGCGGCACCACGTACACCTCGTCCGACTCCAGCAGGTCGAACACCTCCCGCATGGAGGGCTCCTCCTTCCAGAAGCACTCGCGCACCTCGTCGAACACACGTAAGCGCCGGATCGCCTCCGCGTGGCGGTAGACGGGTGCGCTCGATTCGGCGTTCAGGTGCGAGCCGTGCCCGACGATGACCAGGGCCTGCAAATCCACCTTCCTCCTTGCCGGTACCGCGGATGTTTCGGAGGGGAACAATGCCGCTTCGGAGGGAGGCGGGCAAGGGAGGGAGCCAGGGGTAGAACGCTACGCAGCCGCCACTTGCCGCCGCCTTCTACCCCTGCGAGCCGCTCACCAGCAGGTCGTAGGTGGCGCGCTGGGCCGGCGACAGCTCCGGCGGGATCCCCACCACCAGCGCCTTCGCGCTCGCGGCGTCCGGCAGGTGGAGCACCAGGTGGTCGCGGGGAACGGGCGGCGCGTAGGGCAGCGCCACACCCGTGGGGTCCACCTGCATCGTCGTCCCGCGGGCGGCGAGCCCGGCCAGGTAGCGGCCGTACTCCAGCCATTCCGCCACCGGGTCCGACCCCTCCGCGGCCACGGCGGGGATCAGCCGCTCCTCGAAGTAGCCGAGCGCCCGCTTGAACGCGTCCGCGTCCTGCTCGCGCAGCTCCTTGAGTCGCTTGCGGTAGAAGTCGCGCGGGTCGCGCGCTCCCGTCTGCTTCAGCGCCTCCTCGAAGCGCCGGTCCGCCCGGTCGCGGATCTCCTGTGTCGCCATGTCGCCCTGGAGGGTGGGTGGTCCGTGCGCCCCAAGCTACGCCGCCGCCCCGGCGCACGCCACCCGGCGCGGCCGACGGCCGCGTGGACGAGATCCCGGTGGTCCGCGGCGGCGGGCGCGCTATATTGCGGGTATCGGGCACGAATGTTGAGGCGCGCGCCTGCCCCGTCTCCCCCCAGCCCGGAGGTCCGCATGCCCTACACCGTATTCGACCCCACCGCCCAGCTCGCGCCGGGCGGCCAGCAGCCCGCGTTCGAGCTGTCGTGGGAGCTGTTCGGCGAGCTGTGCCGGGTGCTGGCGCTGCGGGTCGCGCGCGAGTACGACCCCGAGGTGGTCGTCGGCATCGCCACGGCCGGCGTGCTCCCCGCGGCGGTCATCGCCAGCATCCTGCAGGTGGACTTCTACAGCATGAAGATCTCCCGGCGCGAGCAGGGCGAGGTGGTGCGCACCTACCCCGAGCTGATGTCCGAGGCGCCGCGGCAGGTGCGCGGCCGGCGCGCGCTCATCGTGGACGAGATCACCACCAGCGGCGACACCCTGCGCCTGGCCCTCCACCACGTGCGCGAGCAGAATCCCTCCGACGTGCGCACCGCCACCAGCTTCGTCAAGCCCGGCGGCTACCGGCCGGACTACTTCGCCCTGGAGACCGGCTCGCTGATCGTCTTTCCCTGGGACCGCCAGGTCGTTTCCGACGAGGGGGAGCTGGTGATCCACCCCGCCTACGAGCTGGCGATCGACGGCCGCTGAACGGATTGTACGGCGGGTTCGGGCGTGCCCCCGGCTGGCGCCGGGGTCGGGCTTCGGCTCCGTAGGGCTGCAAACAACGCAGCCCAACGGAGTCGAGCCCGCGCAAACAGCCGCGCGGTCTCGCCCCTTCGGGCCGAAATCC
>JBEVLE010000425.1:0-7017 GCA_040509335.1 Longimicrobiaceae bacterium
TACCGGCTTGCCGGGGACGCTCTGCTCATGCGGGGTCGTCGCGGATTTCATGGGCTCCTCCTGGTTGAGTGATGACCTCCAGGAAAGCTTACCCGCGGCGGCCCCGCTTTTCATAGTATCTCACGCAACTGCCCGCCCGCACTCAACATCCAGCTGTTGCCCCCTCTCCCAGAATTGGGAGAGGGTGGCGGCTCTAAGGCCGCCGGGTGAGGGCCTTCGGGCTCCGCGTCAGCCTTCGCCGTCGGCGCGCAGCACGGGCTTCACGTCCACGACCGGCGTGCCGTGCACCGCCTCCAGGGGGCGCACCCGCAGGCGCAGGGCGTCCTCCACGGCCACGATCCGCACCCGGTGCAGGCCGATGGGGTTGGGGCGGTCGGCGGAGCGCGTGCTGAACACGCCCAGGGGCGCGCGGGAGGGGTCGTCGCGGGGGTGCACGCGGAGCGCTGCGCGGTCCGCGCGGTGCAGCCAGGTGAGGACCAGCACCTCGTCGCCCTCGCGCAGGTCGGCGAGCGCGTCGCGGAAGCCGGGGTGGAACACGAGCCGCGCGTCGGGGGCGCCCTCGCTCCCCTGCTTGGGGGCGAGCGCCGGGTCCGTGAGCGGCGACTCCACGTGGCCCACCACGGTCAGGACGGGGGCGTGCTCCATCGCCGTCACCCGGCCCGCGGGACCGGCACCCCGTCCGCCGCTTCGGCGGACGGGCGGGCGGCGTAGTACAGGAACAAGTCGGTCGCCACGGGCTGGGCGCCCAGCTGGCGCAGCATCGTCGCCACCTGGCCGCGGTGGTAGGTGGCGTGGTTGACCACGTGCCGCAGCGTCTCGTGCAGCGGCAGCTCGGCGGTGATGCCGGTGCGCGTGATGATGGAGACCGGGCGCTCCAGCGCGGCCGCGGTGAGCCCGGCCAGGTAGGCCGCCTGCGCCCCCGCGAGCACCTGCCAGCGCTCGCGCAGCGCCCGCGCCTCGGTGCAGCCGGACAGGTCCGGCGCGGTCCCCGGGGGGTCCCCCATCCAGCGCGACAGCCACACCCACTCGGCGGCGAC
Organism: Longimicrobiaceae bacterium; assembly: GCA_040509335.1. Lineage (GTDB taxonomy): Bacteria > Gemmatimonadota > Gemmatimonadetes > Longimicrobiales > Longimicrobiaceae > JAFAYN01. Next base: position 1,038 of record JBEVLE010000425.1, read on the forward strand.
CATGTGGGCCAGCGTGTCGCGCACGGACGGGAAGCTGCCGCCCAGGTCGCGCGTGAGCTGCTCGTCGGTCAGCAGCTCCGCGGCGTCCAGCGTACGCGCGGTCGCCCAGCGGTTGTAGGCGAACAGGTCGAGGAGGTCGGCGAGCATGGGGCGCGGGGCGGGAGGAGAGCGGGACCCGTCCGCCGGCGGCCCGGCGGGTAGTGGCAATCTAGCGGGCGGCCGCTCCGGCGGCACGCCCCGTCGGCGCGTCACCCCCCGCGGAGCCAGAGGTAGGGGAGGAGACGGTAGCGGAACAGGCGCGTCACCGTGTACCACGTCCAGCGGCGCCCCTCGCGGGTGCGCCACCACGTCCAGCGGCCCCAGTGCCCGGGGGAGGGCGCGTGGCGGTCGTAGATGCGCACCGGGTAGCCGCGCCACGCCCTGCGGGCGGTGAGGTGCGCGCGGATCCCCTCGAAGTCGGACATGACCAGCACCACCGAGCGGAAGCCGTGCGCCCGCAGGATGGGGAGGGCGAAGGAGGCGTTCTCGCCGGTGTGGGTGGCGCGCTCCTCCAGCAGGATGCGCTCGCCGGGGACGCCCAGCGCCACCAGGCCGCGGCGCAGCCACTCGGCCTCGCGGATCCCCAGCCCGGGGACCACCACGCCGCCGCTGACCACCACGTGCCGCACGACGCCGGCGTGGTACAGCTCCGCGGCGGTGGTCCAGCGGGCGCGCGCCTTCCACTCCGTGCTCGCCCCGAAGACCAGCGCCGCGTCGGCGGGGGCGGCGGGGAGGCGGCGCCGGTCCAGGAAGGGGCCCACACCGGCAAGCGCGGCCAGGCCGGCGAGCCCCACGACGAGCAGCGCCGCCGTCACCCGCGCGCGAGGTACCCGTCGATCCGCGCGTACGCGGCCGGCGCCAGGTCGCCCTCCGCGCCCACCAGCCCCGCCGCGTCGCCGCCCGCGAGCAGCGCCTCCACCGCCGCGCCCGTGGCCTGCTTGCTGTGGGGCCAGGGGCGCAGCTCGCCGGGGAAGAGGGCCGCGAGGGCGCCGGACAGCTCCTCCAGCACCCGCTCGCCCTCATCGCCGCGGGCCTCCACCTCCACCTCGTGGTGCCACGCCTCGCGCGTTCCGTCGCCGTACCCCACCGAGTCCACCACCAGCTCCGCCAGCGGCGCGCCCCCCGCCGGCCCCGGGCGGAGCACGTCGCGCACCCGGCGGAGGGTGACCCGGTCCTGCACCACGACGAGCCCCATCGCCGCCAGCGCCCGCTCCGGCGCGCCCTCCGCGCCGGGCGGGCGCGGCAGGCGCACCCCCAGCCCGTCCAGCGCGGCGGCCACCCGCTCCAGCGCCTCCGCGGACCAGGGGAGCTCGATCTCCATGCGGTCGGCGGTGCCCGGCCGCACCTCGCGCCCCTCCGCCTTGAGCGTGACGCGCACCCCGGCGCCCTCGTGGCGCAGCCGCAGCGCGCACCGGGCGCGGAGCAGCGCGCGCTCCCCCGTGTCCCAGTACACGTCGCGCAGCCGCAGCTCGCCGCGGTCCTCCAGGCGCCGGCCGGCCAGCGCGTCCAGCGCCGCCAGGCGCCGCACCACCTCGCGCGGGCGCTCCGACACCACGATCAGCTTTGCCTCGACCTCGCGTTCTTCCCCGCTCATGGCTCCTCCCCCTCCAGCGACGCGGCGAAGTCCAGCACGGTGCGGTTCACCCGATGCTGCGCGTCGCGGAAGTAGTGGCCGCCGGGGAGCCGCACGATGCGCGCGCCCGTGTCGCGCAGCAGCGGGCACGCCACCTTGGTTTCCTGGTCGCGGGCGCCGTACACGCACAGCAGCGGCGTCCCGCGCAGCCGCCGCACCTCCGGCACCACCCGGAACGGCGTGGTCTCGCGCGAGATCCAGTCGCGGAAGTGGAACTCGAAGGCCGCGTCGCGCCCCAGCGCCACCAGGGCGACCCCCGCCACGTGCGCGCGCACCTCGGCGGGGAGGCGCGCCACCAGGAAGGGGAGCGCGTCCGCCCCGAACGAGTACCCCACCAGGAGCACCCGCGGGCGCCCCCAGGCGGCCCCGTAGGTGTCCACCACCCGCTGCAGGTCCTCCGCCGCCTCCTGCGGCGTGCGGGGGGTGCGGTAGTAGCGCAGGCTGTTCCACCCCACCACGGGGATTCCCTGCCGCGCCAGCGCGCCCCCCAGCGAGCGGCTCACCCCCACCCAGCCGCCGTCGCCGCTCACCACCACCGCCATGAGCCCGCCGGCCGGGGCGGCGGGAGCCGCGCGGGCGGGGAGCTCCACCAGCGGCAGGTCCTCCACGCCGGGGGCGCCCTCCCCCGCCAGCGCCGAGCCGCGAAGCGCGCGGATCCCCAGCGCCAGCACCGCCACCGCCAGGGCGATCCCGGCCACGATCCACCGCCCCCGCCGGCTCACCGGAAGATCCTCCGGTACCCGCCCGCCACCAGCGCCGACACGTCCGCGAGGATGCGCGCCAGGGCGAGGCCGCCGGGGTAGGCCAGGTAGCGCGGCTCCCACTCCGGGTGGAACTTCTCCTTGTAGGCGCGCAGCCCCTGGAAGTTGTAGAACGGCTCGCCCTGCTGGTACAGGAAGTGGCCCAGCCGCGTCCACGCCGGCGCCACCGCCGAGATCTCCAGCCCCGAGAGCGGCGCCATCCCCAGGTTGAAGCGGGCGTACCCCTGCTCCCTCCCCCACAGCATCAGCTGGAGGAAGATGGCCTCCATGACGTTCTTCTGCGCGGAGGCGCGGTAGCGCATCAGGTCCACCGACAGCTCCTCGCCCCCCGGCCCGGGCCACACCGAGGCGAAGGCGCTGATCCGCCCCTCCTCCATCACCACCGCCACCGGGAAGCGCTCCAGCGAGCCGGGATCGAAGAAGCCCAGCGAGAACCCCTTTTCCGAGGCGTCCTTGTTCCGCAGCCACTCGTCCGACACGTCGCGCAGCTCCGGGAGCAGCGCCGGCACCTCCTCCGCGGGGACGATGCGGAACTCCGCCCCGCTCCGGGCGAAGCGGTTCAGCACCAGCCGGAAGGGCTTGTTCGCGGCGCCGTCCAGCGAGAACGAGCGCAGCGGGACGAAGGCGTCCTCGCCCAGCTTGACGAAGGTGAGGCCGAAGTCCGCGTACAGGTGCAGGCGGTCCTTGGTGACCTGGTAGAACACCGGGTCCCCACCGTAGTCGTCGCAGCGCTCCAGGAAGGCGCGGACCACCTCCGGCGCCGAGGAGGCGGCCCCCACCGGGTCGCCCATCGCCACCCAGCTCTTCCCCTGCACGCCGTACATCAGGAAGGCGTCGCGCGCCTCGCTGAACAGCAGCGTCTTGTCGCGCAGGTACGCCAGGTAGGGGACGGTGGAGGGCTGCCCGCCGATGATCCGCTCCGCGTCCGCCAGTTCCTCCGCCGTGGGGAGCGTCACGTCCGCGGGAGCGGGGCGGAGCAGGCGCAGCACCCCGAAGGCCAGGATCGCCATCGTGGCGCCCACCGAGGCGCGCAGGAAGCGCGGCGCGCTGCGGTTCACGGCGAACTCCCACCACAGCTCGCTGCTGTACTCCACGTGCTTGAAGGCGAAGAAGCCCAGCCAGATGGACGCCCCGATCACCGCCAGCACCGCCGCGATCCACTCCGGGCGGAAGCGCGCCGACCAGAACGCCGCCTTGCGGTCGAACTCCGCGCGGCTGGGCACGAGCGCCGCCAGAACCCCCGAAAGGAGGAGCGCTTCCTCGTAGTCGGCGCCCTTGAGCAGCGAGGTCACGATCCCCACCACCAGCCCCAGCACGGCGAAGTAGTAGGCGCCGTCCAGCCGCCGGGCGATGCCGTTGGAGGCCACCAGCAGCCCCACCCCCACCACGCTCGCCGTGAAGTGCGAGGCCTCGGACACGGCCAGGGGGAGGAACTCGTGGAGCCAGTCCACCCGCCAGCGCGAAGCCGGGGTGGCGCCCGAGAAAAGGAGGAGCGCGCCGGCCATGAAGGTGAACACGGCGAGCACCTTGGGGGCGAGCTGCCGCGTCAGCGCGCCGAACGCGCCCCCCAGCCGCGCCAGGTGGCGGCGCCGCTGCCGCGCCTCGTCCGCCACCAGGATCGCCAGCGCCACGGCCAGCGGGATCAGGTAGTAGACGATGCGGTACAGGACCAGGACCGAGAACACCTGCTCCGTGGGGAGGTAGCCGCGCAGCAGCAGCACCATGGTCCCCTCGAACACCCCCAGCCCCCCGGGGACGTGGCTCAGCAGCCCCAGGATCTGCGCGGCCAGGAAGGCGCTCAGCACCTCCGCGAAGGTGAGCCGCGTGGGCGGCAGGAGCGCGTAGAACACCCCCGCCGCCAGCGCCCAGTCCAGCGTGGAAAGCAGGAACTGCCCGGCCACCAGCCGCGGCGGCGGCAGGGGAAGCTCCAGGCGCCACACCCGCAGCGGCCCCCGCCGCAGCAGCGCGGCGGCCGCGTACGCCGCGCCGGCCAGCAGGAGCGCACCGCCCAGCGCGCGCACCCCGCCGCCCATCTGCCGCAGGAGCTGCGGGTGCGGGTCGAAGGCCAGGCCGACCCCGCCCAGCACCAGCAGCCCCAGCCAGAAGGTGCCGAAGTAGAACACCACCACCTGCGACAGCTCGCCCGGCGTCAGCCCCCAGCGCGTGTAGAAGCGGTAGCGCACCGAGGTCCCGGAGATCAGCGCGAACCCCACGCTGTTGCTGACGGCGTACCCCGTGTACGAGGCGAGCGCCACCTTCCACCCCGCGATCCGCTTTCCCACGTACTCGAAGGCCAGCAGGTCGAAGCCGGTAAGGACGGCGTAGTTGGCGAAGGTGAGGAGAAAGGCCAGCAGCAGGCGCGCCGGGGGGAGCGCGCCCACCGCCTCCGTCACCTCGCGGTAGCGGACCTGGCGCAGCTCGCGGTGCAGCACCCACACCGCGGCCACGAAGAGCGCGGCGCCCAGCACGGGGGACACCCACCGCCAGCGCCGCTCCGCCCCGGGGAGGGCGGCGGACAGGTCTTCGGCCGCGGTGGTCACGGCAGGCGCGATTCCGGCTGGCGGGGAGCGATCATCTCGGGGAAGGCCCAGCGCGAAAGGTGGGCCCGCGCTTCCTTTCGGAACGCATGGCGGCGGGCGGACGCAGCGTTGTACGCTCGCTCCCGGCGAGGGATCCCGCAAGGAGGGCCGGTGCACCGGGACGGTGCCTCATCCTGGGCCGGGGGCTGCCCCGCCGCACCGTTCTGGTGCACGCCGATGCGGTCATGCGCCACCCTGTTTCCGGGTCAACACATTGCTGCACAGCTACTTAAACATTTGGTGCCACGCGGACCCGTTGTTGCTTTGGGAGGGTGCAAACGGACGGAAAGTCGAGCCCGTGCTCGAGCCCGCTCCGCACCGCCCTCCCACCCGGAGGGCAGACACCACTCCTCGAGGAGGAAGAAGATGCGCCGCAAGCTCCCCCTGGCCGTACTGGCCGCCACGCTGGGCGTCGTCGCCTGCGAGCAGGCTCCCACCCTGGCGCCCGAGAGCGCTGCTCCCGCGGCCGCGCGCTCCGAGAACGCGCCGATCTACCTGGTGACGTTCAAGCCGGGCGTGGACGTGGAGAGCACCGCGGCCGAGATGGCCCACGGGCGCGGCTTTGCCGTCCGCTTCCTCCGCAAGTACGCCGCCCCCGGCTTCTCGGCGGTGATCCCGGCCTCGCAGATCGAGGCCATCCGCAACGACCCGCGCGTCGCGATCGTCGAAAAGGACATGATCCTCAGCCTGCCGGTGCACACCAACGCGCCTCCGGGCGGCGGCGGCAGCACCGGGCAGAGCACGCCCTGGGGGATCACCCGCATCGGCGGCGCCGGCGACGGCACCGGCAAGACGGCGTGGGTCATCGACTCCGGCGTCGACCTGGCGCACACCGACCTGAACACCAGCCGCAACTGCCACACCTACTTCGCCGGCACCAGCCCCAATGACGGCAACGGGCACGGCACGCACGTGGCCGGCACCATCGCCGCCAAGAACAACGGCCAGGACGTGGTGGGCGTGGCGGC
>JBEVLE010000426.1:0-27019 GCA_040509335.1 Longimicrobiaceae bacterium
TGCCCGCCCGCTGTCCTTCTCCGTCCTGGCGCAACGGCGACCCCCTTCTCCCGCAAGGGGGGAAGGGGAGAACTGCACGACACAGAAAGCCAGCCTCAGCTGGGTGCCCGACCCTCGGCGCAGCCGGGGGGCACGCCCAGAACCAGCCGTTGCCGATCGAAGTCCCGCTATTCGCCCATGTCGACCGTCGAGACGTGCATCCGCGACGGCGGGAAGTGGCGGGCGACGACCTCCCAGAGAGCATCGATCGTGTCTCCCCGCTCGCGGAGCATGCGGTTGGTGTGGAACTCCGCGGCGAGCCACTCGATCCGCCGCAGAGCCTCTTCGTCGCGCAGGATCTCGTGCTCCGCGCCCTCGCAGTCGATCTTCAGCAGCTTGCAGCGCCCGATCCCGTAGCCGTCGAGGATCCCCGACAGCGTGCACGAGTCCACGACCGACCGCCTGAACCCGTCGGTTTCGCGGTAGTAGCCGCCGGCGCCTCCGCTGTTGTGGCCGGGCGCCCACATCGGGAACGCCCGGCCGTCGCCCGTCACGGCCTGCTGGACGGCGTGGACGCTGGACACCCCGTTGCGGGCCAGGTTGGCCTGGAGGTGGCGGAAGTTCACGGGGTCCGGCTCGAACGCCGTGATCGCGACCTCCGGATGCCGCTTCGCGAGGCAGATGGAGAACATCCCGACGTGCGCGCCGATGTCGACCACGTGGTCGCCCGGCGCGAGCGGGACCGCGCCGACTCCGTACAGGTCGCACTGGAGCTCGTCGGCGATGATGGCGGTGGCGATGGACTCCGCGGTGTCTGCGACGACCACCTCCACGCCACCGATCCAGTAGCTCCGCAGGCTCTCCGCGCGCGGACCGCTCGACGCCACGCTCAGCTCCCGGGGCCCGGGGCGCCGCAGCAGGCGACGGCGCGGGCGGCGGCCACGAACAGGTCCACGGCGCCGGACTGGAGCGAGCCGTTGTACATGTCGGTGTACTTTCCCCCGGGGGTCGTCGCGCCCTGGTAGTCCGGCCGGGGGGTGTGCCAGTCCATCCCGTACACGCGCCCCGGGTAGTTGGCCCACAGCGCGTCCGCGCTGGTCTTCAGGAACGCGGCGTAGCGGCGCGCGTCGCCCTCGCGGCCGGTCATCCCCGCCAGCCGGACGGTGAACTCGCCCAGGTAGCGGGCGAAGATGGGCTTGAAGAGGATCGGGTCCAGGAGCGTGGGGCGGAAGTCGCCCAGCACCTCGCCGGTGTCGCGCAGCACGCCGCCGTTCCACGTCATCGACGTCACGGCGGCGTCGGCCAGCTGGACGGCGGCGTCGATGAACGCCGTTTCCCCGGTGGCCCGGTGCAGGTCGGCGAGCGCGCCGAGCGCCACGCCCTGTCCGTACGGGCGCGGCGGGTTGTCGGGCTTGATGCTCCCGTCCTCCAGCGTGTTCCCCCACAGGAGCCCCCACCGGTCCACCAGGTGCTCCTTCAGCCACTCCCACGACTTCTTCGCCCACTCCAGCTGCTCGGCCGCGCCGCGCGGGGTGGCGTGCAGCCCGCCCGCGATCTCGCAGAAGAGCACGGTGGAGATGGAGTTCTTGTCGTTGTCGCTGTAGCTCCTGGGATAGCGCTTGAACCACACCCCTCCGCCGGCCGTGTCGTCCCACCCGCCCTTGAGGTCCTCGAAGAGCGGCGCCACCGGGCCCAGGTAGTCGTCGCGCCCCGTGCGCGCGTAGATGCGCAGGAAGGCGGCGCCCCACCAGGCCTCGTCGTCGTAGTAGCCCGGCGCGTACACCCCGCCGTACGCGGCGAGGCCGGCGTCCAGCGTCGGCTGGTACGCGTCGCTCCCGGTGAGCTCCATCAGCCCGTTCAGCGCGGTCATGACGTTGGGCGTACGCCAGAAGTCGTCCGGCACCCAGTAGGCCGGCGTGTCGGGGGTGAACCAGCGCTCGGTAAGGACGTCGGCGGCCGCCTGCGCGTAGCCGGGGTACGGGTTCGTCTCGCTCATGCGTGGCTCCGGGGAGGGTCAGCCGATGGTGAACGCCGGGCCGTCGCGCCCCACCAGCGGCACGGGGCGCGGGATGCCGAAGTAGCGCACGGCCTGGCGGATGACGTCCTCGCGGGCGAGGGCCACCCCGGCGGGGGCCCCGCACGCGCTGATGTTGTAGTGGTGGTCCTGGCCGAAGGTGTTGCGCCCGTGGTAGCGGTACAGGTACAGGTGTCCCATCCCGGCGAGCCGCGCCACCGGCACGGAGGCGAAGAGCTGCCCCACCAGCACCGAGTCCTCGCCGCGCTGCGCGAACGGCCCGCTCTCCGGGTAGCGGAAGCGCGGGTCGGCCCAGAGCATCACCGTCCCGGGGAAGAGCTGGCTCTCGTCCGTCACCCGGCCGTCCATCGTCCAGTCGATCCAGAAGAGGAGCCGCTCCTGCTCCAGGTACTGGAGGTGGTCGGTCAGGAAGCAGGCGCGGGCCCCTTCGGCCGCCATGTGCGCGTACTGCGCGGCCAGCCGGTCCGGGTGGCAGCAGTCGTCGTCGTCCCACTGGCAGAGGACCGGGCCCGCCGCGGCGTCGATGGAGAGGTTCCGCAGCGCCCCCAGCAGCATCCCGGGCTCCGCCCACACGAAGCGCACGTCGGGGACGGCGTGCTCCTCGACGTAGCGCTCCAGCGCCCGGCGGTACCACTCCTCGCCCTCGCACACCACCACCAGCTCGCGCTCGGGATACGTCTGGTCGGCGTAGCAGCGCATGGAGCGGCAGGCCAGCGCCAGCCGGTCGCGGGTGATCATCAGGCAGCTGATGCGCGGCAGCTCGCCGAAGGACGCCATCTCCGGAGGCGGGGAGGGCGCCGCGCGGACGGCGGCTCGCGCCGGCGGCTCGCAGTCGGCCGTCAGCGCCTCGTCGGCGAAGCGGGTGCCGGCGAAGCCCGCCGCGCGCCAGAGCGCCGCGGCGTCGGGCCTCCCCTCCCCCGCCGCCTCCCGCCAGAGCGACGGGCGGAGCGCCAGGGCGGAGCCCGCGGCCCACGCGGGGCCGCGCTCGAGGAAGCGCGCCTCGTCCGGCGCGGGCTCCGCCGCGCTCGGGCGGCCGTCCGCCAGAACGCGCGGGGCGTAGAGCAGCCGGCACCCCGCGTCGCCGAACGCGGCGCGCAGCCGTCCCAGGGCGCCGCGGTCCGCCAGCCGCTGGCCGGGGGGGAGGAGGAGCACCACGTCGTCCCCGCCGCACTCGTCCCGGATGAAGGCGTCCACGGCCGCGTCCACGCTTTCCTCGGCGCCGGCGCGCGCCCGTCGCAGCCGCGGGTCGGGGGGGATGCGCGCGGCCGGCACCTCGCGCGGGCCGGCGTCGACCACCACGGCCTCGAAGTCGGCGTCCTCCTGCCGCAGCAGCAGGTCGAGCGCCTCGTCCAGCTCGGCGCCGGGGTCGCGGACGGGAAGGAGCACGCGCAGGCGCCCGACCGCGGCGCCCGGCCGGGACGGGTGCAGCGCGTCCAGGCTGAAGCGGCGGTTGCGCACCACCTGCCCCGCCGCCTCCGGCGGCATCCGCCCCCCGCGCAGGAGGGCGTTGTCGGCGTCGATGGCCTCCGCGTGGTCGCCCACGTAGAAGGCGCTCACGGCGTACTCCACCGGGAGGAGGTAGTCGTAGACGTTGCGGTCCACGAAGAGCCGGTTCCCCGCCGGCACGGGGAGCCGCATCCCCCGCGAGAAGAAGAGGTGCGCCACGGCGTGCTCGCCGGCGGCCTGGTGGTGCACGCCGATGCGGAAGAGGGGCTCGGCGCGGTCGGGGGAGTGCTGGTAGGCGGCCAGGTACGCGGCCAGGGCCTCGGGCCAGGGCTTCTCCGTTCCCTCGGCGATCTGCGCGAGCTGGTACAGCGAGAACCACACCTCCTCGGCCCAGCCGCCCATCTCCACCCGCCGCCGGTAGTGCCGCGCGGCCTGCTCGTAGTCGCCCGCGTCGCGGTAGCTCTGCGCCAGGTAGAACACGTAGCGCGTGTTCCCCGGGTCGTCGAGGAGCGCGCTCTCCAGCAGGAGCGCGTCGCGCCGGTAGGTGAGCGGGTCGCGGGCGCGGGCGCCGTCGTGCCGCGGCACCGTGCGGATGCCGGGGAGGAGCGCGTCGCTGCCCGCCTCCTCGCAGTGGATGTACTCGTGGAGGACGCCGCTGTAGCGCCAGGGGAGCGCGTCGCGCACCAGCTGCTTGCGCAGGTAGGTGTACGCGCCGTAGCGCATCTCCACGTCGTACGAGTCGGCGACCAGCTCGGGGAGCTCCCAGCCGGGGTCGGCCTCCACCGTCTCGTCGGCGTCGATCACGAAGACGTAGTCCGCCCGGCCGCGGGCCAGCGCCAGCGCCTCGCTGCGGTTGTGCGCGAAGTTCACCCACGGCCGCTCCACCAGCTCGCCGGGGAGGTGCGCCAGGTGGCGGCGGACGATCTCCTGCGTGCCGTCGGTGGACCCCGTGTCCACGATCAGCCAGTGGTCGATGAACGGAAGGACGGAATCGAGGCAGCGGCGGATGACGGGCGCCTCGTTCTTCACGATCATGTTCAGGCAGACGGTCTGTCCCTTTCGGTTCACGGGCGGGTGATGCTCACGGGGGTGGACAGGGCTCGAGCCGGTACTTCCCGTCGCCCTCGGCGACCAGGAGGTACTCGGCTCCCGTGGGGGTGGTGCGGGTGCGGGTCGGGTCGAAGGGGCGCAGCGGGTCCAGCCGCACGTCCGCCGCCTGCTTGACGCTGCGGTCGCCGTGCACCTCGGAGTCCAGCAGGGCGCCGAACACGACGCACCCCGCCCGCGGACCGGCGAGGGGGATGCGGATCCCCACCCACGGCTCGTCGGGAAGCGCGGGCTGCGTGACGACCAGCCCGTCCATCTCTCCCGCGCCGTCGTGCGTGGCCGCCACCCGCAGCCCGCGCGCGAAGCCGAAGGACGGCATCCCCCTGGGGAAGACGACCGGGGCGTCGTCCGCGACGACGGGGTCCGACTCCTCGTCCGGCTCGACGGTCGCCTTGCCGCGCAGCTCGGCGCCGGAGCCCGGCGCGTACGCGGACCAGGCCCAGCCGCTGGCGGCGGGCGCGGGGAGACCGCCCTCGCCGCGGAGCGCCTTCTCCAGCTCCGCCGCGTGCGCGGCGTCGGGGACGGCGAGCAGGAACACGTACCAGCCGGGGCGCGCGGGCGCCCCCCGGTCCGCCCAGGTGTCCCGGAGCGGGAGCGAGTCCTTCGCGCCCGCGGCGTCCCAGAGGAGGAACGCCCACTTCTCCCCGCCGGCGGGGGTGTACAGCGCCGTGCCCGGGATGCGGGTCAGCGGGCCCGCAGGCGCCGGCGCGCTCACGGTTCCGTGGACGTGAAGGGGCCGGTGGGCCCCAGCGGGCCGGTGTTGGCGATGGCCCTGCTGAGGGCGTAGATCAGGTCCCTCGCCGGCCCGTACCGGCCGCCTCTGACCGCAGTGGTGAGCTCGCCCATCACCCTGCTGATGTCCACGTAACCCGTGGGGCCCTTGTCCCCGGTGGGGCCTTTGTCGCCCGTGGGGCCCTTGATCCCGATGCCGGTGGGGCCTTTGTCACCCGTCGGACCCTTGTCGCCGGTGGGACCCTTGTCGCCCGTGGGGCCCTTGATCCCGATACCGGTGGGGCCTTTGTCCCCCGTGGGACCTTTGTCGCCGGTCGGGCCCTTGTCACCGGTTGGCCCCTTGTCCCCCGTTGGGCCTTTGTCGCCCGTCGGACCCTTATCACCGGTGGGACCCTTATCACCGGTGGGACCCTTGTCACCCGTCGGACCTTTGTCGCCTGTTGGACCCTTATCGCCTGTCGGTCCCTTGTCCCCCGTGGGCCCCTTGTCCCCCGTCGGACCCTTGTCCCCCGTCGGACCCTTATCGCCTGTAGGACCCTTGTCCCCCGTCGGACCCTTATCGCCTGTAGGACCCTTATCGCCTGTAGGACCCTTATCGCCCGTGGGGCCTTTATCGCCAGTAGGGCCTTTGTCGCCGGTGGGGCCTTTGTCCCCCGTCGGACCCTTGTCGCCCGTCGGACCCTTGTCGCCCGTCGGGCCTTTGTCGCCGGTGGGGCCTTTGTCCCCCGTTGGACCCTTGTCCCCAGTGGGGCCCTTGTCGCCCGTGGGGCCGCGGACGCTGTTGAGCACCACGTAGTTCCAGCCCAGGCTGGGGTCGTCGCCCAGGCCGCGCGGGCCGTCCTGCGGCGGGGGGGCGTTCCCCGCGGTCGGGTCGCTCATGGCGTCATCCTTTCGGGGCGCCGCCCCACTGGACGGCGCGCACGGGGAGCTGGAGGTTGCGGAAGCGGAGGATGGGGAGCGCGCCCCCCTCCGCGCCGGTGGTGAACACGCTCAGGGCGAACACCAGCCGCCCGTCGTCGCCCGTCACCTGGCTGGAGCGGTGCCAGTCGTTCAGGCTGGCGGCGAGCTCGGTGGCGAAGGCCCCCACGTCCCCTGGCGAGATCGGGCGCGAGGGCACCAGGAGGATAGGCGTGGTGGCCACCAGCGCGCCGTCGCCCGTGCCGGCCAGCGGGAACCCGTACGAGCAGAGCATCTCGATGGTCTGCGGTGCCCCGCCGCCAGGGGTCACGTCGGTGGCCTGCCGCAGCAGCGACAGGAGGTGCTCGCCGAGGGGCCGCGGCCCGGAGCCGCCGGCGACGTCGATCGCCGCGTCGTTGTCGATCAGCGGCACCAGCGGGTCCACGAACTCCACGAACGGCGTCCGGTAGATGAAGTCGTTCGCGGTGGGCACCGGCGCGCTGCCGCCCGTGGGGCCCAGCGGTCCGTGCGCCACCAGCCGGTCGTTGCGCGACACTGCGATGGCGCCGCGCCCGGTGGAGTTGCGGATCACGTCGCGCCCGTCGAAGCGGAACCGGTAGGTGAGCGTCTCGTCCACCCGGAAGCCCGGCGGGTAGGTGTAGAAGCCTTCGCCCCCCTCCATGGGGAGGAAGCCCGGCTCCGGGCCCGTCTCCCCGCCGCCGGTGGTGCTCTTCACGAACACCAGCGGCCAGGTGCCGGACGCCCCCCGCGGACCCGCCTCCGGCGCGGCGAGGCGGAAGCCCGCGCGCTCGGACTCGGGGTCGAGCCGCAGCGTGCTGAGGAGCGTGCCGTCGGCCAGCGTGGTCATGCGGTAGCGGTAGGTGTCCGCCGCGCTCCCGCCCCCGGCGGCCTGGAGGAAGCCGCCGCCCAGCGCCCCCGCCACCCGCTCCGCCAGCAGCGAGAGCGACTGCACGGCGTAAGCGGCCACCGGGTCCTGCGCTCCCGGCTCGAGGTCCGGGAGCCGCGCCAGGTCGTCCTTGAGCCGCGGGTACGCGTCGGTGAAGGCGGCGAGCCAGCGGATCAGCTCGGGGGAGACGGCGGACGCCGCCAGCATCCCGGGCGGCTCGCCGAAGGTCACGCGCAGGTGGTCGGTGTCCTGCGCCGCCTTGCGCGTCTGCACGTCGAAGCGGTAGTCCCACTTCCGCGCGTGGACGAAGTCGCCGGCGCCGGGCTCCGCGGGGACCCCGCTCTGCCCCACCAGGCGGGACGGCGGCGGATACGCCCGCAGCGGGATGGGCACCTGCACCTGGGGGACGGCGGTTCGCACGCCCGCGTCGATCCCGCCGCGCGAGCGGTCCAGCGGGAGCACCAGCGTGAGCCAGCGCGACGCCTGATAGCCCCCCGCGCCGGGGACGTCGCGGATGGCGTACTCGACCTCGTTGATGGCGTAGTCCAGGTTCAGCAGCAGCTTGTCGCGCTCGGCCGCGTGCTTCACCGTGAGGAGGAAGGAGAGCGGCGGCGGCGGGCCGCCCGATGCGCCCACGGGGCCCAGGCTCACCTTGGCCGTGGAGATGGACATCTCCGGGAGCGGGTCGGCCATGCGCAGCTCGGCGCCGGGGCGGAGCACCGCCCGGTCGCGCAGGAGGACGGCCAGCCGGTCCACGTCCAGCGGCCGGCCGCCGTTGGCCCGCGACACGCCCGCGGCCACGTCGGCCAGCGTGTCCGTGTCCCTGACGTCGTAGGGGTTGGGGAACTCCTTCTGGTCGGCCACCAGGCTCCCGGCGCGGAGGATCCCGGCGAGCCCCTGGTTGGCGCGGGCCACCGAGTCCAGCCCCCGCCCGAAGAACTCGGCGAAGACCGTGAAGGTGTCGCCCCCGGCCGCCGCGCGCGCCGTCCGCGACAGCGGGAAGGCGGCGCCGGGGACGAACACCGGCTCGGCGGCGAAGCGGGCGACGAACTCCTGCCACGTCTTCCAGTATCCCGGCGCGGCGGGGTCCGTGGGGACCCCGCGCCGGGCCGCCACGCGGTTCAGCGTGTCGTGGGAGCGCACCGGCTCGCCGTCGATCGTCCCACCCTCCCGCAGCAGCCCCTCCATGTCGCCCGTGACCTGCGCCAGGAACGGCGCCGCGACGCCGAACACGCCCGCCACGGCCTCGTACGACTCCGGCAGCGATCCGCCGGCGGCCCGCGCGGCGCCCAGCGCGAACGCGGGCTGCCGCGGCGGCCCCACCGCGCCGAAGCGCGGCGCGGAGATGGTGTAGACCGCGGGCACCACCTTCCCCGAGGCGCGCGGCGGGTACGGCCCCTCCGTCCGCGTGGGGATCGGCGACTCCACGTTCACCGGGAACTGCACCACGGCGCTCACGTCGTAGGCTTCGCCGAGGCGCACCAGCATCTGCTGGTACAGCGCGTCGCGCGCGGCCTCGTGGTAGACCGTGCCGGTGGCGCCGGGGGTGTCCAGCACGGGCATCACGTTCTGGCGGAGCGACTTCGCCAGGGCGTCCTTGGCCCGCACGATCCGGTCGAAGTCCGCGGGCCCGCTGGGCGTCGGCCCCGTGCACCCCGTGGGCCCGGTCGCCACGAGGGGCTCCGCGGCGAGGACCGACGCCGTCGGCGGACGGCCGGAGACGAGCCCCACCGGCCCCTCCGCCGCGGCGGCCCCGTGGACCGCGAGCGGCGACAGCCCGGGGATCGCGGCGGCCGGCGCGGGCGCGGCGGCGCCGGTCAGCCCCAGCCGGAAGGCGGGGACGCTGTACGGCGGCGTAAGGTACAGGTCCACGGTGTCCAGCAGCTGCCGCATCCACACGTCCAGGTCCACCCCCTCGAAGCGCTTGGACACGCTCCCGCAGAGCCCGTGGCCGCTGGTGTAGACGGGGATCCGCACCTCGCCCCCCACCGTCTCGGTGGAGAGGGGGCGGAGCGCGTAGAAGCGCGGGCGCGACGGGTCCACCTCCACCCGCCGGATCCCCGTGGGGCCGAAGTTCACCGCCCACACCTCGCCGAGCGCGCCCGGCTTCCGGTCCGCCCCCGCGGCCACGGCGCACTTCAGCCGGTGCGGCGCGAACGCGGCCTCGAAGCTCTGCGCGAACGGGACCAGCGTGAGCTCCGCCGCGGCCTCCCCGGCGGGGATGCGCGGCGCCAGCCGGCTCTCGGCGCGCCGCACGCTCTCCGCGTCGCGGAAGTCCGGGTGCACCAGCCCCGGCGCGCGGGTCATGGCGAGCGTGACCTCCACGGGGAAGATGAGCGACCCCTCCCCCGCCCCGTGCGGCAGCGCCGCGTCGAACGGCACCACCAGCGGCGTGGCGACGGGGGGCGGCAGCAGGCGCGCGCCCACCCCGAGCAGCCCGGGGCGCCGCGCGTTCAGGGCGGCGAGCTCCGCGTCCGTCGGCGGGAGCGCGGCCGGGCCGAGCTGGTCACGGAGCCGGCGGCGCACCGTCTCCACCGTGTCGAACGCGCCGACGGTGACGGAGGTCTCCGTCCCGTCGGGCCGCTGCGGGCCGAGGATGGTGGCGCCCTCGCGGAGGAACCCGGCGAGCGCGCGGTTCCCCCCCAGCAGCGCCGCGGGGGTCAGGTTCAGCGCCGCCGCCACCGTCTCCAGCGCGGGCGACCGGCCGTCGCCGCCGTCGGGGACGCGCGGGAGCGGGCCGAGGAAGGCGCCCGCCGGGGAGTAGATCCCGCCCTGCGGCGCGAGCTGGTCCACGAACGCCTCGAAGCCGCCCTCGCCGCCGAAGCGCTTCCACATGGACTCCAGCGAGTCCATCGGCGCCGCGCGCCGCTCCACGCCGCCGATCCGGACGGCCGCGCCGGGCGCGAACACCCCCGGCAGCTCGCGGTTCACCCCGGCCAGCGCGCGCGCGTCGACGCCGAGCGCCGCGGCGACGGAGGCGAGCGAGTCCTCCGGCTTCGGCGCGTACGAGGCCCAGACGGCGTCCGGGTCGGGGAGGTGGACCAGCCCCGGGATCTCGAGCTCCACCCCGGCGCCCACCTCCACGCCCAGGTTGTACTCCGCCAGCTGGTCCAGCGTGATGCGCGCGTCCTCGGCCAGCGTGCCCGGCGTGTCGTGCTCCCCCGCCTTGCAGCAGTCGAAGCCCAGCAGCAGCGGCGAGCCGGTGAAGAAGAAGCCGGCCACGGCGCGGTTCAGGTCGCCCAGCTCCTCCGGCGTGCCCGCCTCCGCCGGGACGTCGCGCAGCGCGAAGACCGGGGAGGCGGGGCCCGGGAGCGGCGACGGCCCGGGCTGGGGAACCGCCAGCGTGGCGTACGCCAGCGTTTTCCCGGCGACGAAGATCCCCTCGACGGGGCGGACCGCCTGGGCGAAGTCGCCCTGGCCGAGCCCCTGCGCTCCCAGCTGCGCGACAAGCGCGTCGTAGACGGTCTTGAAGGTGTCGTCCCTGGTCCGGTGCGTGGCGCCGCCGGCGGTGACGACGACGTCGTTCGCCACGATCCCCGGCGCCTCCCAGTCGTCCACCAGCAGGCCGACCCGCAGCGGGGCGCCGCCCGGCTGCGCGGGATCGACCACCTCCGCGTAGACGGCGCACCCGAGCCAGGCCGCGACGCCGTCCAGCGAGTTGGTGACGGAGGTGAAGCCCAGCGGCGGGCTGGTGCGCGACCGGGTCCGCAGCACCGTGCCCGGGGTGAGCGGCTGCGCGGCGTTGTCCCGCGCCACCGCCTTCGCGTCCGGCTCCGCTCCCGCGAGCGCGGCGCGCGGCGCCGCGCGGAGTGAGCGCGCCTCCTCGCCGGGGAGGACGAGGCGGAGCCCCGCCGGCCGCTCGGCGCACGCCGCGTCGGGCTGCGCGACGCCCGCGCAGGGGTTGCGGCCGGGGACGAAGCCGGTGCGCCGCCCGCCCACCTCGCGGGCGAGCGCCGTCAGCGTGCTCATCGCGGGCGCGGGCACCAGGTGCGGGCGCACCCAGGTGGCCGGGAAGAGCGCGGCGGCGTCCGCGTCGCGGTTGGCGGCCAGGAGCGCGGGCGGCGTCACCGCCAGCGCGTCGGCCAGCGCGGCCAGCGTCTGCCCGCCGGGGGTGGCGTGCGTGCGCTGGCGCAGCGTGCCCGCCGCGTCGGCGAAGGCGCGGGCCTTGACCACGAAGCCGAGGAGCGGCGCCTTGACGAGCCCCGCGTCGTCCACCCGCGGCGAGCCCAGGTTGCTGGCCAGGGCGAACGCCACGTCGCGCTGCTGGACCTGGTAGAACACGCCGCCGTAGCGCTCGGCGTCGGCGCCGGCGGCGCGCACGGCGGCCTGGTAGGCGTTCCCCGCGCCGGGGAGGTAGCGGTCCGCCTGCAGCGACAGGGCGGTGTCCAGCACGATCCCCCCGGTCGGGCCGGGCGCGAAGCGGTAGTCGAAGGCCGAGCCGGGCCACGCCGCCGTCCCCACCAGGTCGTCCGTGTAGCCCACGGGGACGGCCAGCTCCGGGAGCGGCTGCGTGGCGGTCGTCTCGTTCCCGTACACGTCGTGGTACGCCAGCGCCACCCGCGCGGTGCTGAGCGGGCGCGTGGTCCCCTGCGACGGCCCGGTGATCCCGCGGTACGGGTTGGCGTCCGCGCCCGGCAGGGCGGGCGAGCGCGGGCAGTCGTTCACCGCCCCGAAGCGGGCGATGGGGATCACCTGCTCGTACGCCCAGTAGGCGTGCGCCGTGGGGCCCCTGGGCGGGAGCCCCATCCACGCCGGCCCGCGGTCCTGCGGCCCGATGGGGAGCCCCTCGTGGCTCCCGGCGAAGTCGTCGCTCTGCTTCACCTGGTATCCCACCAGGGAGTGCAGCCGCTGGGTGAGCCCGGTGGGCCCGCTGGCGCCGTGCGGGTTGTGGCGCGCCAGGCCGAAGCCCACCACCCCCGGCGGCACCGCCGCCACGCGCACGAGCTCCGCCGGCGCCGGGTCGCGCAGGCGGGCGACCACGCGCACGGCGGAGGCGTCCAGGTTCTCGGCCAGCACCGCGCAGTTGTTGAAGGCGTACAGGGCGCGCTCGGGCGCGCCGGGGCGGCTCTGGCGGTCCAGGAGGAGCACCACCCACAGGGTGGCGCTCCCGTCCGCCGCGAAGAGCGCGTCGGGGATGGCGGCGCCGTCCGTCGCCGCGTAGGTCAGGTGGAAGCCGCCGGTGCCGGTGATGCTGGCCTCCCACGCGTAGCGCAGGAAGGCGCCCGGCGTGGCCAGCGCCGCGTGGAAGTCGCCCGACCCCGCGCCCGGCGCCGCGAGCAGCGCGTTGCTGTGCGTCTCGGTGCTCAGGTTGGTCTTGAGCAGGAGCGTGCGCCCGCCCGAGAGCACGTCCGAAACCAGCCCCTGTCGGTTGGCGTCCGCGCCGCCGGGGCGGTAGAGGAGGTAGAGCCGGTCCGGGTGCCCGGGCGTCGCCTCCAGGTAGCGCCACGCCTTCAGCAGCCGGTCGCGCCCGTCCTGGTCGGCGCCCGCCAGCTCGTAGGCGCCGGGGACGAAGCCGCCGCCCTCGTCTCGCGCGCGGGTGATGCGCAGCGGCACCGCGGTGGCCCAGGCGTAGGCACCGAGCGTGCTCTCCGCCGTCCCCCCGCCCCGCGTGTCGCGCGCGGCCAGCAGCTCGTACGGCCGCGTCCCGGCCGTCACCCCCGTGGGCCCCGCGGCGATCTCGCGGAGGAGGGTCTGCGGGAACATCCAGAGGGAGGGGCCGCCCGCGGCGGCGGTCACCTGCCCGCTGGCGCCGGTGGCGGCGGTGGGTCCGGGGAGCGGCACCTGCGCGGCGGGGAGCCAGGGGAGCACCTGCTCCATGGCGTGCCGGGGCGCCGCCAGGTCGTACAGCCGCAGCGGCGCGGGGCCGGTGGCCAGCAGCGGGTCGAGCCGGACCGACGGGGCGTGCTTCGTGAAGAAGAAGTCCGGGAGCGTCACCTTCAGGGCGTCGGCGCACCCCTCCGCGGCGGCGCGCTCCCCGGCCGGCGGCTCGAAGCAGAACCACGCGGCCGTGCTCCCCTTGCTGAACGCGATCTCGTACGGGCCGGTGGTGCCGGGCGCGGGGAACTGCTGTCCCGCCACGTCGTACACCCCCCAGAGCGGGGCATCCGGCGGCACCGGTCCCTCGGCGGGGGGGACGGGGGCGCGCATCCCGTTCACCAGGAAGCGCGACAGCGTGGTGGAGAGGGTGTTGAAGCGGCCGAAGCGCGCCAGGTCGCGCACCAGGTCGTCCACCGGCCGCGCCGCCACGTCGGGGACCCCCATCCGCTGCTTCCCGTCGTACGCGGCCAGGATCCCGGCGTCGCTCTTCGCCCCGTCCGCCACCTCCTCCACCGTCTGGTCGAAGCGCTGGGCCACGGTGGCCAGGGTGTCGCCCTCCCGCACCGGGTAGTGGACGTCCGGGAGCGCCAGCACGGCGCGCGGCGCGAGCAGCTCGGCGCCGCCGGCGGAGCGCGCCAGCGCCTCCAGCGCGGCCGCGGGGGCCGTCGCCGCGCGGGGGGCCAGGAAGAGGCGCGACAGCGCCTCCAGCGTGTCGCCGGCGCGGAGCCGGTACGCGAGCGCGGGGAGGTGGACGATGCTCCCGGCCACGGGGTCCCCCGGCGGCGTCACCGTCACCCGGCCGCGGAACTCGGTCCAGGCGGGGTCCGACCGCGAGATCTGCAGCAGCTCGAAGGTCGCGGCCACGCCGGCCACGGTGTCCGTCGCGCTCACCACGTACTCCGTGACGGCGCCGGTGTCGCGGAGCTGCGGCGGGTCGCCCGCCATCTCCGCCACGGGGAGCTTGATGGTCCCCTGGAAGCTGCCGCCGTTCAGCCGGCCGATGGCGGAGGCGTACCACGCCACCCGCGCCTCCACCTCCGCCCCGCCCGCCCGCAGCCCGCCGCGCACGAAGTGGTTGGCGGCGATGCGGTCCACCGCCTGGGCGGGGACCACCAGGTCGCCCGCCTCCACCCGGTAGTCCGCGGGGGGGACCGGGAGCTCCACGCCCGCGCGGAGCAGGGCGGGGTTGGCCGCGTTGTCCGCCCCCGGGCCCTCGACCGCCACCAGCGCCTGCGCTCCCTCCAGCGCGAACGACCGCGCGATGGTGGAGAGCGTCTCCTTCGCCTTCACCGCGTAGCGCGCGTGGCGCACGGTGAGCTTCGCGCCGGGCTTCAGGGGGTAGTCGGGGTTGGCCGCGGCGATCCGCGCCACCGTGGGCCCCACCTCCACGGCCAGCACCGAGCCGTGCGGGAGGCGCTCCGCGTGGTGCACCCCCTCCAGCCAGCCGGCGTTCAGGCGGCGCACCTCGTCCACCGACACGCCGAACGCGGCCGCCACCGTCGCCGGCGTGTCGCCGGGGCGGGTGGCGTACTCCACGCGGAACCCGCCGAACGCCCGCGCCACGTCCAGCAGCGACTCGGCGCCGGTGGGCTCGTACGGGTAGGCGCCCATCAGCTCCACCGCCGCCTGCACCCCCTGCTGCGCCACCATCGCGAAGTAGTCGACGAAGAGGACGGCGGAGAGCGGCTCGCGCCCCGCGGCGCACCCCGCCGGGAGCGGGGCCGAGCGGAGCGGCCCGGAGGACGCCAGGCCGGTCGGCCCGGGGCGCGGGCAGGGATCGCGCTCGAAGGGGTCGCGCGCGGCCCCCGCCGGCGGCGGCGGCGTGAGCTGGTCGTAGTAGGAGGCGAGGAAGGCCCGGTAGTCGGCGTCGGCGCAGGCGTGCTTCCAGAACTCCACCGTGGGCTGCCCCTGCGGCGCCATCCGCACCTCGGGGATCATCGGGAAGACGGCGCCCTGCAGGTTGGGCGCGCCCACCGCCCGCGGCGCGTCGCTGCGCGGGTCGTGGAAGGCGCCCGTGGGGCCGATGGGGTTGCTCACGCGCAGCACGAAGTTGCGCCCGATGAGCCCCGTCACCCGCTCGTAGGTGAAGGTCGCCTCGCGGTTCGCGCGGTCGGCCAGGAAGCAGGCGATGGCCTCCAGCGCGGCGGCGGTGACGCTCTCGCCCGCGCCGGCCGGCGCCGAGCGGAAGACGTGCGCGTCCGGCGCGGCGCGCAGCGACGAGATGGCCCAGCGCAGCACCCCGGCGGCCAGCCGGTTGAAGGCCGCGTCCTCGGCCGCCTCGTGCTCCACCCGCAGCACCTCGTGGGCGTGCCGCGCCCCCGCCGGGGTGGAGGTGGGGACGACCAGCGACATCACCACCTGCACCGCCGGGTCGCCGGAGGGCGTCTCCGCCGCCGCGCGCAGCGCGTGCGTCACCCGGCTGGCGATGGCCGGGGTGAGCGAGGGGACCAGGAGCACGTCCACGTCCACCGGCGCGCCGTCGGCGAACACGGCGCGCGGCGACCAGTCGAACTCCGGCGCCTCGCCGGTGCGCTCGCGCAGGAGGCGGAAGAGCTCCAGCGGCGCCGGGGGGCGCGCGCGGAAGCGGCGCCGCTGGCCGCCCAGGCGGAGCGGGTGCTCCCGCGGCTCCTCCGCCGCGGGGAGCCACGGCGCCGTGGAGCCCTCGCCGATCTTGAAGGAGAGGTCGAGCTTCGCCTGGAAGGAGAAGGTGATCTCGATGAAGAGGATGGTGACCGAGGCCGAGACCTCCACCTCCAGCTCCAGGAGCACCAGGATGGGCTCGTACGCCTGCAGCGTGAGCGTGACCGCGGCGCGGACGGTGATGCTCAGCCGGGCCTTGATCACCACGAAGTCCACCTCGCCGTACACCTTGCCGACGATGGACGCGGTGCCCTGCACGCGGTAGAAGAGGGCGGTGGGCTGCCCGCGGTCGTCGGGGTTGAACCACGCCAGCGCGCCCTCGATGATGGCCTGCACGGTGAGGGTGGCCCCTGCCTTCAGCACCCCCTTGTCCAGCGTGCGCCCGACCCCGAGCGACAGCCCCAGCCCGGCCTCGATGACCGGCGCGAAGCTCCCGTTGCGGACGCGCGGCACCACCGAGCTGGATGCGCCGTCCAGCAGCGCGAAGTAGAAGCCGCCGTAGCCGATGAACGGCCCGGCCTGCACGCAGAAGCTGCGGCTGAAGTCGCGGTTGACGGGGAAGCCCAGGTCCAGCCGGAAGTTGCCGTTGGTGTAGATGTCGATCCCGATGATCGGCACCGTGACCGACACCGCGCCGAACTGGAGCTGGCGCATGGCGTCGGGGAGCGTCAGCTCCAGGCTGTACACCCCGAGGGTGTCGGTCACCTTCTTGTAGAGGATCTCGAACTCCAGCCCCGCCAGCGACTTCACCTTCTCCCCCGCCAGCCCCACGCGCAGGCCGTACAGCACGGGGTCGTTGAAGACGCCCATCAGCGACACGGCGCTCATCACCGTGAAGTCGGCCCCCACCAGCCACGACCCGTCGCCGCTGAACTTGAGGGCGGGGAGCGTCGCCAGCGGGTTCTCGTCCCCCTCCACCTCGGCGAAGTCGGCCTCCATCCTCGCGATCACGTCGCGCACGCGCCGGAACGACTCCGTCTCGCGGAAGGTGACGTTCTGCCCCAGCCCCAGGAAGCGCAGGTCCAGGAGCTGCTCGGCCTTCCCCGGGGGCGACGGGGGCGGGTCGTTCAGCAGGTCCCAGGAGAGCGGCCTGTCCTCGTCGTACTTCTGCCCCAGGAAGTCGCCCTCGACGGCGATGTCCACGGTGGACCGCCCCGCGCGCTTCAGGTAGGTGAGCGAGATCGCGTCCAGCTGCACGATCCCCAGGTTCACCCTGGGCTCGTAGCGGAAGCCGACCGCCTTGGTGGCGAAGTTCACCTCCAGCTTGAGGTCGTCGAAGCGGATCTGGTAGAGCACGTCCCAAGGCGCGGCGAGGCGGAAGCCGAGCTGCGGGTCCACCAGCCCCACCAGGTACTCCACCATGTCGCCGAAGCTCACCCCGCTCAGCCCCGCGCGGAGGATCGTCTGCCCCTGCTTGTTCTTGGAGAGGACGCAGAGGAGGGTGAGGTTGCGGTAGCGCACGGCGAAGGTGAGGGTGCGGTTCTTCTCCACGTCGAAGGTGTAGATCACCGACACGGAGAAGTCGTTCACCTTCAGCGTGCCGCGCACGAACCCCTCGTAGACCCGCCCGGAGGCGGCGTCGGCGACGACGAGGTCGGTGGCGCCGGAGGCGAGAATGAGCGTGGTGCCCGGGCGCGACTTGAAGTTCAGCTCGGCCTCGATGTCCAGCTTGAGCCCCAGGTCGGGGAAGTCGAACGGCCACCCCGCCACGCCGTCGAAGCCGAACTCCCTGGACTTCGTGTCGAACGACAGGCGCAGGCGCCGCAGCTCGATCTTCCCCAGGTTGGCGGGGAGGTCGGGGTAGCGCTCGCCCGCGACGCCGTTCACCAGGCTCTGCAGCGAGACGGGCTGCGCCGAGGGGAGGAGCCCGCCGGAGAAGAGCCACCCCTCCCCCGCCCCGCGGTACGCCGCCTTCACGTCGAACGGCAGCGTGGCCACCGCCATCACCCCGGCGATCGAGCCGGTCCACCCGTTGGGCGCGTAGTTGAAGTCCAGCGCCAGCGAGCGGAACTCGAAGAGCGGGGCCAGCGGCTGCCAGTTGTTCTCCAGGAGCGCGGTGAAGGTGAAGGTGCGCGGCCCGGTCTGGGCCTCCAGGTCCATCTCGCTGACCCGGAGGTCCAGGTCGATCCCCATCCCGGTGAACTGGTTGAAGAGCCGGTCCACCCGCAGCGGGTAGCGCCGGTCCAGCGACGCGCGCAGGGTGACGTCCGGCGCGAACTGCCCGGTCAGCCCGGTCAGGCCCACGTCCACGGCCAGCCGCGGCGCCTGGTCGCCCTCCCCCAGGAACACGGTGCCGCTCACCGAGCCGCTCACCATGGGCTTGCCGAAGGGGTTCACCACCTCCCACGCGGTGCCCACCTCGCCGATCGAGAAGCCGGGGAGCGGCAGCACCCAGCGCGCGGTGGAGCCGATGCTCACGCCCAGCACCGTGGGCACGGCCGACCCGGAGCGCGGCGCCAGCCCCACCGTGACCGAGGCCAGGTAGAACGAGGCAAAGGCGTCCAGCCCGGCGGGGAGCGTCAGGCTCGGCACCCCCGCGAACTTCGCCAGCGCGTCCAGGCCGCGGGCCAGCGTGTACTTCTCGGGGTCCTCCACGGCCACGGTGAGCACCCAGGCCAGGTCGCCCTTCAGCACCGGCCCGCTCACGTGCAGCGCCGGCAGGTCGCCCAGCTGCACCCGCCCGTCGAGCTCGGCCAGCGACTCGCCGTCCGGGTCGCCCTTCCGGTCGCGGGTGGAGAGGACGAGCGCGACGCCCGCCACCCGGTCGATCTGCAGCGCCTGCACCGGCGCCGCCAGGCGCACCAGCGGGAACTTCGCCGCGCGCACCGCCACCGTCCCGTCCAGCGGCAGCGACGACCGGTCGCCGGCGGGGAGGTACGGCCCCACGCGCTTCCCCAGCGTCCCCTGGCTCGCGTCGAGCAGCGCCTGCAGCCGCAGCCCCGGCGCGCGCCCGTCGTCCTGGAAGGTGGCGGCGATCCACAGCGGCGCTCCGGCCGAGCGCGGCTTCAGCACCGTGTCGCCGAAGAACGACGCCTGCCACTGCAGCGACGGCCCCGTGGGCACCAGCCCGTCCTTGTCCTCCGCCACCGCGACGGCCACCCCCGTCCCCGTCCCGGCGGCGGGCGCGCCCGCGGCGAGCAGCTTGGGCGGGTCGGCGATGCCGTAGTACTTCGGGAGCCCGGGGAAGGCGGCGGAGAGCGACCACCCCTTTTCGTCCGCCGGGACGGCCTCCAGCCGCAGGCGCACGTCGTTGGCCGCGGGCACCCTGCCGACGACGCTCACCGCGTGGGCCACGGCGCCGGGGAAGAGCGCCGCGTTCCCCGCGACCGTCACCTCGCCGTCCCCCGGCTGCACCAGATCCTTCCCCTCGGCCTTCTCCAAGCGCAGGGGCTTGGCCGGATCCAGGTACCCGGCCAGGGTGCCCGCGGCCGCGAACAGGCCGGCGCCCAGCTCCACGAAGCGGCCGCCGTTGCGGTCGGCTTCGGCCTGCAGGCAGCGGACGAGCGACGCCAGGTCGGGGATGTCGCCGCACGCGGGGGCGCTCGGGTCCGACGTCATGGGCGGGGCCACTGATCGGTGTGGGAAAGGCCCGGCGTGGCGACGCCGGGGTTGATCTCCAGGCGCCACTGCACGGCGGTGTACAGCCCGTACTGGCCGAACACCATGGTGCCGTCGGGCGCGGGGAGCGTCTGCCCCGCGGGAGCCGTCACCGCGTACCACAGGTTGGTGCACACCATGCGGGTGTCCACGTGGTTGGCGTAGTCGCCCGCGTTGGGGGCGCTGCACGTGTAGCGGTGGTTCACGCCGTTGCCCAGCGAGCCCACGGCGATGGCCCGGTCGATGGGGGCGCAGTACGGGTGTCCCCAGCGCTTGTCGCCCGAGGCGAACACCGCGTGCGGCTGCACCGCAGCGAGCCACGCGGCGGAGCTGGCCCCGTCGCTGCCGTGGTGCCCCAGCTTGAGCCCCAGCGACTGCAGGAAGGTGGTGCCGGCGTAGGTGGCCAGGACGGCCGGCTCCACGACCGCCGACTCGGCGTCGCCCGTCAGGATCACCTTGTTCCCGTTGTACTCGAACATCACCACCAGGCTCAGGGGATTCGTGGCCGCCGAGGCCTGGGTGGGCCGGTTGGAGCTCAGCAGGTAGATCTTCACCTCCTCGTTCGCCACGCCCGCCCGCCAGGTCCAGCGCGGGGTGACGACGCCGTTCACGGGCGCGTCGCAGTCGGCGTCGCCCAGGTTCTGGAAGACCCCGTTCGCGGCGTTCACGGCGGCGACGATCAGGTCGGCCCGGTCTTCGTCCCGGAACTCGTAGTCGTCCCACTCGCCGCCGTATACCAGCCGCCGGATCTGCAGCGTGGTGTTGGCCGGCCAGTGGCCGATGCTCTGCCAGAGGCCGTTCTCCACGTCGGTCTTCCCGTCGATCAGCCAGTCCATCTTGTTCCAGTGGTCGCCGTCGGGGTGCGACAGGAACAGCACGTCCAGGGTGGGGGCGTTCAGGTTGCGCTGATGGCTCACGTAGGAGATGCGGTCCACCAGGAACCTCGTCGCGTCGCGGGCAGCCACCCGGAACGGCGACCCGCGCTCCCCGAAGTCGAAGAGGCAGAGCGCGCCGCTGTCCCACGGCGGGAGCTGGATGAGCGTGCCGTCGCCCATCCCCGTGTCCAGGAACTCGAAGGCGATCCCGTTGGGCATGTGTCGGTCCGCGCGGGCGAGGGTGAGCGGGGCGTCGTAGGTCAGGCGGCGCCGTCCGCGCGCGCGGCGGCCGCCTCGGCGGCCTCGCGGCAGGGCGGGCAGTCGGCGTCCGCTCCGGGCGCCGGCGCGGCGAGCGCCCGCGGCGGCACCACGGGCTTCATCTTCTTGTCGTCCTTCTTCTCGTCCTTCTTGTAGGCGAGGTACCACCCCAGCGCGGAGTTCCCGGCGCGCGGGTCGGGGTCGCCGAAGAGGATCGCGTTGGTGCGCCCGCCGGGCGGGAAGCTGAGCCCCAGGAAGGAGAGGGCCACGTTCTGCAGCCGCAGCAGGTAGCCGCGGGTGGAGGGGTCCTGGAGGAAAGCGAGCCGGCCGATCCCCAGCTTGAGGGGGCCCATGACGGTGAGCGTCTTCTTCCCGCCCTCCGAGCCCGGGAGGCGGATGCCGACGGCGACGTTGGGCGCGTCCGCCGCGGGCGCCCAGGCCGCCAGCAGGGCGCCGGTGAAGCCGAGGCTGGGCGCCAGCGCCCCCGGGCTCCCGAAGCTGAGCGTCATCTCCAGCCCGTACCACTCCTCGCCCAGCCCGCCGTCGCCCAGCGGCGACTCCACGGGGATGAACCCCAGGTCCGGGGGCATGGCCACCTTCTCCCGCCCCGCGGCGTCGGTCACGCGGCCCCCCTGGCGCATGGCGGCGGCGTGCAGCGGGAAGCGCCGGGGGAGGCTCTCGGGGCGGGCGCGGCTGCTCCCCGCGTCCAGGCTCATCTGCCCCGCCACGAAGCCGAAGCGCCGGGAGGCGCGGGGGTCGGCCGGGTCGAACTCCATGGAGACGAACAGGTTGGAGAACACCAGCTCGCCGCCCTCGCCCGGGTTCTCGGCGGGCCCGAAGCCGAACAGGTCGAAGTCGCCCAGCCGGCGGAACCCCATCGACCCGTCCAGGATGAAGCGGGCCACGGTGCGCCCCCCCGCCGACTCGCCCGGCACGGTCACGAAGCTGGCGCGCGCGACGGTGACCGCGTCCAGGACGCGGCTCTCCATGACGAAGCGGCTGCGCGACGCGCTGGCGAAGCGGTAGGCGCCCTTTTGGAGCGTGCCGTCCAGGAGGAGGTTGTTGCCGCGCAGGCTGTCCTGCAGCGTCCCCAGCTCGCCGAAGAGCCTCGCCACCAGCAGCTCCACCTGGCTGGTGAACGAGGCCACCGCCGAGTTGGCGAAGCGCACCCGCAGCGAGAGCACCTTGAAGTCGTACGGCTCCCCTTGGAACACCAGGTCCGCCGGGTCGTCGTACAGGATCAGCCCGAAGAGCGACGAGTCGCCGATGCGCACGACGCCGCCCTGCACGGCGAAGGACGAGAGGTCGACGCCCAGGTGGTGGGCCCGGAGCGGCCCCGGGGGGAGCCCGGCGGCCAGGGCGGCGATCTCCGGGGGGAAGGCGTTGGTGGGAACAGCCGGGTTCAGGTACAGCACCCCGTTCCACACGCCGCGCCCGCCGGACCCGTCGGCGAGCACGGTGCGGACGAACGGCTGCAGCTCGGGCTCGCGGGGGGCGCGCTCGACGGCCTGGTCCAGGAAGCGCACCAGCCGCTGCTGCGTCTCGGTCGGGCTGGCGTTGAAGGCGTCGGGGAGGGTCCAGCGCGACAGGTCGCCCGCCAGCGCGCGCATGTCGGCGTCGCCGAACTTGAGGATGAGCAGGGTCGACGCCTCGCCCGCGCTCCACGCGGCCGACGCCAGGTCGAAGCTCCACCCGCCCAGGGTGAGCTGCGCCTGCTCGGCGCCCCCGACGAGGGTCTTCTCCCACGCCCGGAAGTCGGCGTCACTGAGGTGCCGCTTGAGCTCGGCGACGTAGTAGTCGCGCGCGTAGAAGGGGTAGCCCCTGAGCCGCAGCGCGACGCGGGCCACGGCGTCCGGCGCCTTTTCCGTGCGCAGGCGCTGCACCAGGGCGTCGGTGACGCGGTAGAGGGTGGAGCAGTGCTCGTAGAGCTTCTGCGGGTCGGAGACCACCAGGAAGAGCTGGTTGGCCAGGAGCGCCTCGCGCAGCTTGCCGCGCACCTCGGTGTAGGCGAGCCGCTCGCCCGCGTTCTTCGCCAGCACCAGCTCCCGCCAGCTCTCGAAGTCGGGCGTGAAGGCGGAGAGCATCCCCTGCGGCGTGACGGCGGTCTTCACCGGCCCCGTGGGCCCGGTGGGTCCGCTGGGCCCGCTCACCCCCAGCGCGCCGGCGAGCGTTCCCGGCCACGCAGCGGGGGACGAGGCCAGCCCGCGCGGCCCGGCGCCGGGGAACCCGTAGATCACCTGCGTGCGCGCCGCCGCCAGCACCTCGGTCTCGAAGCGGCGGAGCCGATCCAGCCCGGCCGCGTCAGGCCCGGCGGCGGGCCGGCCCTCGAGCCCGGCGTAAGGCGCGGCGGGGAAGCTGGGCGCCGGCGCGGGGCCGGGCGGCGGGTCGGGGGGGAGGGGCGCCGCCTCCAGACTCAGCGCCCGCAGCAGCGATCCCGTCGGCCCGGGAGTGAAGAGCGGCGCGCGGTCCGGCTGCGAGAAGTAGCCCGCCGGCCCCTCCAGGGGCTCGCCCGGCGGCACCTGCACGTAGAGCCACGCCGTCGTGACGTCGTCCGGCACGCCGGGCGCGCGCGACACCAGCGGAAAGCCCTCCGCCGCCGCGGCGGGCGCCCCCGCGACGAAGCGGTGCGCGTACGCGGGGGCGCCGGCCACGAAGCGCAGCACCCAGGACGCCGGCGCGCGCACGTACTCCGCGCCGGAAAAGCCGGCCATGAGCTCCACCTCGCCGGCCCCGCCGTCCTCCACCGTCCAGGCCCACATGCCGTCCAGCGTGGTGTAGGCGGTCTCCAGCACGGGATCCCACGCCTGGACGTACGCGAAGTGGGGCGGCACCCCGGCCAGGGTGACCACGCCGCCCCAGCGCGTGCGGAAGCCGCTCGCCCGCGGCCCGGGCGCGAGCGGCTCGGCGCGGCTGTGCGCGGGGTCGTACGGGCGCGCGGGATCGTGCCGCACGTCGACGTCGATCCCGGAGGCGACGCGGGCGAAGACGCGGAAGCGGAAGGCGCCCAGCGGTGTCGAAGCCGCCGGGGCGCCCGAGGCGGGAGGGAGGGGATGGAAGTAGCGGATGGAGGCGTCGCCCCCGAACGACCCGCGGTAGTGCAGCGTGCCCGCGGCGGGGCCCTCCAGCGGGAGCCGCACCTCGGGGGCTCCGGGCGCGGCGGGGCGCACGACGATCTGGCCGGGGTCGCCCGGGTCCACCACGGCACCCGGCGCGATGGTGAGCCCGTGCGGGAGTGCGAGGGGGCGGAGCACGCGCCCGTCCGCGTCGTACGCCAGGGTGGTGAGCCGCTGGCCGGCGTCCACCCACACCACGGCGCCGTGCGCCTCCGCCGTCTCCCCCGCGATCCGCGCGCGCAGCCCTCCGTCCTCCAGCGCGCGCGCCAGTCGCTCGTCCGCCAGAATCACCGCCCCACTGCCGAAGGGCGCCGCGCCCACGCCCGGCAGAGTTCCCACGCGGCTGATCCGTATCACGGTCGCTCCCCCTGGTGTGCGTGGCCGTGCGCCCTGCCCCCCTCGTCCTCCGCCCCCCGGTGACCCGCGACCTCTCTCCACACCCCGGCCACGCCGCTATGGACCGTCCGTGACGCGCACGCGCAAACGGGCGCGCCGCAACGGTCTGCGGCACGCCCTCGGTTCGTTTTCAGGACTCCTGGATGGCGGAAACGGGGGATCCGTCACGTCGGTCCGTCCATGATCCGTCCGGTGAATTTCCGGCCGATGAAATCGCAGACCACAATATACGGGCCGAGAAAGTCTGGTCCTAGACCAACGTTTGTTTAACGAGATCGCGACGAAAAAGCCGGTCGCCGCGCCCGGGCACATCCCGCCCAAGGGGCCGGACGGCCACGCCAACGCATCTACAGTTCAACCTCGTCCGGCGTCCTGGAGTAGCGGAGGGATGCCGGGACATGGGCCACCCCAAGCCGCCTGCCCTAACGGCATCCGTTGGGGTTAAGCTAAAAGAAGTGTCGTGAGCACGGCTGGTTGGCTGAGGCGGTCGATCCCCACGCCGTCGCGAGGGGGAAGCCGTGAGCGCGGCGCAGTGGCGGGGCTGGCCGCAGACCATCCCCGCCGACATGCCCGACGAGTATCCCGTCACGATCCCGGCGGGAGTGCTCCGGGAGCTCGCCGCCCCCGTCCAAGATGGCGAGCCTGCCGCTGCCCCCGCCGTCCAGGAGACGGCAGAACCCAGTTGGAGGGAACGGCTCTGGACCGCGCCGGCCGAGACGCGGATCGGCCCGGCTGAGGTATGTGAGGCCCTGGGGAGGCCGCGCAGCTGGCTGTACCGCCACACGTCGAAGAAGAGCATCACCGGAGACGGAGGCTACTCCCGTATCCCTCATCGCAAGCTGGAGGGCGACCTGGTGTTCGTGGTGGGCGAGCTGCGCGAGTGGGTCCGGCAGAACGAGGATGTCGTGCAAGGGGGGCAGCCCGAGCGGCCTGCGACGGAGCGCGGCCACCTGCGCGAGATTCCATCTCGCCGGACGGTCGGTCGCTGACGGACGATCAGGGCAGCGACCGACGCCGCATTTTGGCCTTTTCGACCTACCCTGTAACGCTTACTTCGAGGGCGGGGTAACTCTCCCTGGTGCAGTACCAGCGACACCGCTCCAACTCCAGCTCTACGGAGGGGCGCCCCTGCCGCCCTACGGCGAGGTTGCTCCCGTCCTGTACGGGGAAGCCGTCGCCTCCCTCTCAGCGGTTCATGCCCCGGCGGCGCCGCCGCTCGCGGTGGAACCGACCCGGCGTAGATCCAGGTGGGCCGGGTGCGGGGCCACCCATCGACTCGCCACACTGGTTCTCGACCAGGGGCCGAAGAGCCTGCCGACGCAGGACCTGCTCACCCTCCTCCTGGGGGGCGGCGCCGTGGAGGCCGCGGCCCGCGCCCTGGCCGAAAAGTTCTCCTTCGACGGATCCGGCCCGCGGCTCCGGCCGATCGCGGCGGCCCTGCCCGGAGAGGTGGCGGCCGTTCCCGGGATCGGCCCCGCCCGTGCCGCCCGCCTCTTCGCCGCGCTCGACCTGGCACGCCGGATCGACGAAGAGTGCCGCCCGGAACGCGGCCCGATTCGCACGGCGCGGGACGTCTACCAGCGCTTTCGCCTCCAGCTGCGCGACCCGCGGCAGGAGGAGTTCCACATCCTCCTGCTCAACTCCCGGAACGAGGTGATGCGCGACCTGATGGCGACCCGGGGGACGGTGGACGCCCGTGCGAGCGGTGCGGCGCCCCCTACGCCCCCGCCTTCACCTTCGGCCGCTGGGCGAAGTTCGGCATCACCACCCGGCGTGAGGCGAGGGAGAAGGCCAAGTCCATGGCCGAGAGCTTCGCCGAGCTTGAGGCGCCGGATGAGGAGCCGGATGAGGAGCCGGATGCCGGGCCTGAGCAGCCACCCCCCTCCATCGATCGTCTGCTGGACCTGTACATCAAGGAGGTGACCCCGACCAAGGGAGCGAGCAAGCAGGACCACGACCGCCGCGCCGCGCGCATCTTCCGGACGTTCTTCACGGGACGAAGCGACCCCAGGCGGCGCCTGGATCGGCTGGCGGAGTCGCTGGATGCCGCCGACTGGCGAGAGTTCATCACCGAGCGGCGGGAGGGACGCATCCCGGGGTTCGGCCGGGTCCGCGATCGGGTGATCGAGTACGATCTGAAGTTCCTGATCGCGGTCCTCGCGTGGGCAATGGGGGCAGAGTGCGACGCTGCGCACCACATCGCCAAGAACCCGTGGAGCCGGGAGCGGCGCAGTGCCCAGAAGATGGTGATGCCGCGGGAGAAGAACCCCAGGCGCCCCAGCATGACTCCGGAGCTGCACCAGGCGCTCCTGGACCACTCGCCGAACTGGCGTTTCGAGGGGGTGATGGAGATCTGCAGGGAGACGATGCACCGGGGAAACTCGGTGCGGCAGCTCCGGTGGGAAGACATCGACCTACGGTCCAGGACGGTAAGGTGGAGGGGGGAGTTCGACAAGAACAGGCTGGAGATCGTCGCTCCGCTGACCGGCCACGCAGTGGAGGTGCTCGAGAGGCTGCCCAGGGTGCCGGGCAGCCCGTGGGTCTTTCCGGCCGAGGAGGACCCTACGGAGCCGGTGACCCGCCACACTCTGGGCACGTGGCTCCGGCGGGCGAAGGAGCGGGCCGGCGTTCAGGTGGAGAGGCTCGGCTACCACGGGCAGAAGCGCGCTGGGGTTCGCCGGAAGGAGTTCCGCGCCCTGCCGAATCCGGTGCGGGAGAAGCTGACCGGCACCTCTGCGAAGACCCTGGACAGCGTGTACGACGACGTCAGCGTGGAGGAGATGCGGGATGCCCTCGCAGCACTGGAGAACCCGGTTAGCCGGAGGGGTGGTTGATGTGAAGTCCGGCGCAATTGACAGTAACCAATTGACAGTAAGAAAAAGAATTTGGAAAAAGCAAAAGCCCCGACACTGCATAAGCAGCGCCGGGGCAATCACTTGAAGCTGATGGGCCTGGGCCGATTCGAACGGCCGACCTCACGCTTATCAGGCGTGCGCTCTGACCAACTGAGCTACAGGCCCAAGATCAGGGATCAGAGGACAGACGACAGAGGACCGACCAGACGCAGCGGCGTGAACCGAGCTGCCCATGTCCGGTCTGTTCTCTGATCTCTGTGCTCTGTCTCTGATCTGGAAGGGCTGCGTGGACGGGGGCCCGCGGGCCGCGGGCGTTCAGAATAATACGTGACAAACGCGAAACCACAACCCATATGCCATCTTGG
>JBEVLE010000427.1:0-2605 GCA_040509335.1 Longimicrobiaceae bacterium
CGGCCGCGGGGGCGGACGCCGCGCACGCCGCGGCGGGGGGGAGCAGGGCGAGACCGGCCAGGCGATGCACAGCGCTCACGGAAACCTCCGGTTGAGAGCGGAAAGGAAAGTTCGGGACAGGGTGGCGGGGCGGCCGGTCAGGGTCCGGCCGAAGCGTCCCCGGCTTCCGCCAGGCGCGCGAGCAGCGCCGCCAGCTCCACCTCCAGCGACTCCAGCCGCAGGTCGTGCTCGCCGAAGGCCAGCCCCGCCGTCACGGAGTTGGGTACCACCACCACGCGCATCCCCGCGCGCCGGGCCGCGAGCGCGCCGTTGGGCGAGTCCTCGAAGGCAACCGCCTCCGCGGGCGCGACGCCGAGCGCGTCCAGCACGGCAAGGTACAGCTCCGGGTCCGGCTTGACGCGGGCCACGTCGTCGGCGGTGCGGACGGCCTCGAAGAAGGGGAGGAGCCCCAGGCGGGCGAGCTGCCCCACCACCCACTCCCGCCGCGAGCTGGACGCCAGCCCCACGCGCAGCCCCATGGCGCGCGCCGCCTCCAGGCACGCCTCCACCCCGGCGAGAGCCCCCTCGCGCTCGATGCGGGCGTCGAAGCGCTCCCGCCGCAACCGGGCGATCTCCGCCCGGTCCAGCGCGCGTCCCACGCACGCCTCCAGGTAGGCGTGCGCGTCGAACGCCCCCGAGTGCGTGCCCACGCACGTGCCCCACACTTCCAGCGGGAGCTCCGCCCCGTGCTCCCGGAAAAGGTCGCGGACCACCGCGTACTCGTGCGTCTCGCTGTCGAAGACCAGCCCGTCGAAGTCGAAGACCAGCGCCCGGATCACGTTTCCCCGTTTCATGGTGTGCCGTCCGGCAGTGCAGCTACGGCTCCAGCGACCTCCCGTGCGTGGATGCCATGAACCTGGGGTCCGCGGGGCCGATCCGGAAGAGCCCCGCCCGAGCGGGGCCGGCCTCGCGGGTGCGGCGTACGTGTCCCGGGGGAGGGACTCCGCCGTCCCAGAGAGCGGCCCGGATACCCGGCTCGCTGCGGCCACGAACCGTACAGGCGCCTGCCGTCGAGCCAATGGTGGGCGGACCCGCTTCCGGGTACCGCGATTGCCATGCTCCCGTCGCGTGCTCTGCCCGACGCATGCGCCAGGACCCGCGGCGCGCGAGCCGCCGCGGCAGGCCTGGAAGACGGCTGCCGCCTGCCGCGCACTCCCCACTTCACAACCGGAGCCATGAGAAGAGCCCTTCTGTCCGCCCTGGCGGCGATGGTCCTGTTCGTCCCGCCCGCGGCGCTTTCCGCGCAGAGCGCCGTGCTGGACGGCGTGCGCTACACTCCTCCCCCGGGGTACACTCCGGATCCCTCCCGGAGCGATTCCACCCTGGTCGTCCTGCGCGACCCGCGGAACAACACCTATCTCTTCGTCGCCACGCTGGCGCCTGACAGGCACCGCGTCGAGGTGGTCGACCGGATCCTGGGCCGGCTGGGCGCCGCCGCCGGCGCCACACAGGCCTTCCGGTGGCGGGCCGCGCGGAGCGCGCCGATCTCGCCGAGCGAGGTATACCACCAGCAGCGCCAGGGCTCCGACGGCAGTACCGGGATGGTGGTGCAGTTCCACCACTTCCGGCACGCGGGACGCGACATCCTCGCCGGCGACGCCTTCCCCCTGGACGCGGACGAGGCGGCGATGGCGCTTCAGGCGCCCCTGGCGATCATCAGCGTGCCGGCTTACGAAGGATCGGCCCGGCTGATCGGGTCCATCCTGGGCGAGATCCCTGCCGCGGCCCAGGTGCCGCTGGTGTTTCGCGGCGTCGGGTTCGGCGGAGCGGGAGCGCCCGCGGATCCGCAAGCGGCCGCGAGAACGGTTCCGAAAGCACCCGCGAGAACGGATCCGGAAGCACCCGCGGTCCAGGCGGTCTTCGACGCGTACCGCGCCGCGCTGCGCGCCAGGGACGGTGCCGCCGGAGCCCGCCTCGTCGCCGCGCCGACCCTGGAGTACTATGCCGACATGCAGTGGCTCGCCCTGTACGGGAGTGCCGAGGCGGTGCGGGCGCAGCCGCCGATCGACCGCCTCACGGTCCTCACGATGCGGCACCGCGTCAAGCCGGAGCGGCTCCGGGGGATGACGGCGCGCCAGCTGCTCGAGGTCGCCGTGAGCGAGGGGTGGGCAGGGGCGGAATCACCCGCCGCCGAGAAATCCGGAGACGTCCGGGTGGACAGCGCCGTGGCGACGATGAAAGTGACGGTGTCCGGGACGACAAGACACTCGGAAAGGTCGTTCCTGCGCCAGGAAGACGGTTGGCGGCTGGACCTGCTCCCCCAGATTCTCATTCTGGGGTGGGCGCTGGAGCTGCTCGCGAAGCGCGCCGGCGTCGCGGAGGACGACCTCCTGCTGTCGAGCCTGACGCGATCCACCGGCCGGGCGCCCTCCGAGCAGATCTGGAGCCCCTTGTTCGCACGGCCCGGCGCCGGGCGGTAGCGGGCGCGCTGTGACGGTCCTGGCCCGGGGGCGGCGCGCCGCTTGCACCTCCCTCGCGCCTCCCGCACCCGTTCACCGCAAGCGCCCGGAGCCCGGATGGAGCAGCAGCAAGCGTACGACGTCGTCGTCATCGGCGGCGGGCCCTC
>JBEVLE010000428.1:0-5548 GCA_040509335.1 Longimicrobiaceae bacterium
TCTTGCCGTCGGCCGCAACTCGCTGTGTGGCTTGCGCTTGGCGGCGCGCGGGGCTCGCGCTGTCGGATTTCCGTACACGGGGCGCCGCGGAGGGCCGCAACGCAAGCCATTGCAGCAGAACGCCTTGAGAGCATCGCTGAAAGGGCCTGCCTCTCGCATTGAGCGAGGGCGCAGGCGATTCCCCTTTCAGCGGAGGCTCCATGCTGCGCAGCGCACTCACGACCCTGATCTTTCTCCTCGCGGCGGCGGGCGGCCTCGCCGCGCAGGGCGGGGAGCTCGGGGTGTCGCTGACCATCGTGGAGCCGCTGGCGCTTTCGGCCGCGCCGCGGGCGGCATCGACGGTCCGGCACCGCGCCGGCGAGTTCGTGGAGGTCGCCATGCCGCTGGAGCTGGCCGGGAGCGGCAGCCAGATCGTCGCCGTGGCGGGCGCGGCGGGCGGCGCGGACTCCCCGGGGTTCCGGGTCCGCGGCGTGGGCGGGGCCTTCGAGCCCCTGGCGGAGGGACACGCGGTCGCGCTTGGCACCAGCGGCAAGGTGGGCCGCTCGGCCCCCGCGCGGGCGGTGTACCGCCTGGACCTGCACGGCAAGCCCGCCCCCCGCGACCTCCGGCTCACCGTCCGCTACGTCATCGCTCCGGACGCCTGAACGGCACCCGGCCCTCACCCTGAGGGCGAGAAAGACCCCCCTCCCCCCGACCCCCTCCCCCGCAAGGGGGGAGGGGGAGCACGACATGGCGAACCCGGGGATCGTCAGCGTGGAGATGCCCCTCCCCCGGCACGGGGGAGGGTGGCGCGAAGCGCCGGGTGGGGGCCCTCCGCGGACGCCAGCGCGACCCCCGCGTGAGGGATTTCGGCCCGAAGGGGCGAGACCCGGCGGCTGTTTGCGCGGGCTCGACTCCGTTGCAGACGGTTGTTTCGTCTGCTACGGAGCCGAAGCCCGACCCCGGCGCCAGCCGGGGGCACGCCCAAATCCGCCGTTCAGTCCACGACTTCTTCCGCAGACCGCTCTTCCAATAGCCCGTGGCGCTTGCGGCGCTGCCAGAGCACCTTGCGCGACACCCCCAGCGCCGTCGCAGCAGCCTGCACGTTCCCCCCCATCTCCCGCAGCGTCGCCTCGATGTACAGCCGCTCCACCTCGTCCAGCGTCAGCCCCTTGGGCACGGAAAGGACGGCCGTGGCCGGCGCCCCCACCGACCCGATGAAGGTGCTCACGCGCAGGCTGGAGTCGCGCGAAAAGATCATGGAGCGCTCGATCAGGTTGCGCAGCTCGCGCGCGTTCCCCGGCCAGTGGTACCCCTGCAGGCGCTCCATGTCGTCCGGGTCCAGCCCCGGCACCGGCTTGCCGAAGTACGCCGCCGCCCGCGCCACGAAGTGGTGGGCGAGCGCGGGGATGTCGGTGCGCACGTCGCGCAGCGGCGGCAGCACGTGCGACACCACGTTGAGGCGGTAGTACAGGTCGCGCCGGAAGCGCCCCGCGGCCACCTCCCCCGCAAGGTCCACGTTGCTCGCCGCGATGATGCGCAGGTTGCTCGACATCTCGCGCGTGGAGCCCAGGCGCCGGAAGCTGCGCCCCTCCAGGAAGCTGAGCAGCTTGCCCTGCACCTCCGCCGGCATCTTGCCGATGTCGTCCAGGAACAGCGTCCCGCTGTCGGCCACCTCCAGGAGCCCCTTCTTGGTCTGCCGGGCCTCGGCGAAGGCGCCCTTCTCGTAGCCGAACAGCTCGGCCTCCAGCACCTGCGCCGGGAGCGAGGCGCAGTTGATCTCGGCCAGGCGCGTGCGCAGCCCGTGGCCGGCGTCGTGGATGGAGCGCGCCACCAGGCTCTTCCCCGTGCCCGACTCGCCCAGGAGCAGCGCGGACACGTGCGGCACCGAGGCAACGTTGCGGATGAACTTGCGAACCTCCTCGATCAGCGGGTGCGAGCCGATGATGCGGTTGGGGTCGACGTCGCCGTCGCCGGAGGGGCGCAGGTCGCGGGCGGGGGTCTCCTCCAGGCTGCGCACGATGCGCGTCACCAGACCCGCGGCGTCGATGGGCTTGGTGACGAAGTCGGTGGCGCCGGCGGCCAGGCAGCGCTCGGCGTCGCCCACCTCGGAGCGCGCCGTGGCGATGATGATGGGGATGCCGCGGTACCCGGCCCGCACCCGCCGGGTGAACTCCGCGCCGTCCATCCCCGGCATCACCAGGTCGCAGACGATGCCGTCGGGCGGCTCGGTCTCCACCGCCTCCAGCGCCTCCTCGGACGAGGTGAACCCCTGGGTGCTGAAGCGGCGGAAGCGCTCCAGCTGCGCGGTGAGCAGCGCCAGCTGGACCGGGTCATCGTCGACGATGTAGACGACTGGCTGCATGGGGGCGGGCGGACGGGTGGGGGGAGCGCGGAGCCGGGCGACGCCCCGGTCGGGGAGGGAGTGTCAGTCGTTCCGCTCCCAGCGGTCGGCGTCGCGGACGCGGTACTTGGTCATGGTGCGGTCCAGCGCGTCCTGAAGGTCGATGTCCATCTGGTTGGCGAGCACCACCAGCACGAACAGGATGTCCGCCAGCTCCAGCGCGACGTCGCCCTCGGGCTCGTCGGCCTTCTTGGTCTTGGGGCCGAAGCGGTGGTTCATCTCCCGCGCCAGCTCCCCCACCTCCTCGGTGAGGCGGGCCAGGTTCACCAGCGGGGGGAAGTACCCCTCCTTGAACTGGGAGATGTAGGCGTGCACCTGCGCCTGCGCCTCGCGGAGGTCCATGCGGCGGCCGGTGGGGGGAGGAGGATCGGCGATCGGTTCAGGAGGTGAACTTATGCGGGCCCCCGCGGCCCCACAAGGCGCGTTGCCGGGGCGGGTGCCCCCGCCTACATTCACGCCCGCGGGGGCGGGGCGCCCTCGCGGGACCGCCGAAAAACTCGTCCGGAGGAGCGTTCGTGAGCCAGCCGCGCGTCGGGATCATCATGGGGAGCCGGTCCGACCGGGAAACGATGCTGGAGGCCGCCCGCGTCCTGGACGAGCTGGGGGTGGACTACGAGATGGAGATCGTTTCGGCGCACCGCACCCCGGACCGCATGTTCGCGTACGCGGAGGCGGCGGAGGGGCGCGGGATCGGGGTGATCGTGGCCGGCGCGGGGGGCGCGGCGCACCTCCCCGGGATGACGGCCGCGAAAACGGTCCTCCCGGTGATCGGGGTGCCGGTGCTTTCCTCCACGCTCAACGGGCTGGACTCGCTGCTGTCCATCGTGCAGATGCCCAGGGGCGTCCCCGTGGCCACAGTCGCCATCGGCAAGGCGGGCGCGGCGAACGCGGGGCTGCTCGCGGCGCGCATCCTCGCGCTCGGCGACCCGGAGCTTCGCGGGCGGCTGCACGCCTATCGCGAGCGCATGGCCGAGGACGCGCTGCGCCCGGAGCCCGCGCCCGGCGAGGCGAAGTGACGGGCGGGCCGGTGCTCCCCGGCGCCACCATCGGCATCGTGGGCGGGGGGCAGCTGGGGCGGATGCTGGGGCTGGAGGCGCGCCGCATGGGCTACCGCACGCTGGTGCTGGACCCGGCGGAGGACGCCCCGGCGGCGCAGGTGTGCGACGGGCACCTGCGTGCTCCCCTGGACGACCCCGCGGCGATCGGCGAGCTGGCGCGCCGCTCGGACGTGGTGACGCTGGAATGGGAGAACGCGGACGTGGACGCGCTCCGCGCCCTCCCCGCCGGCGTGCGCCTGCACCCCGGCCCGCACGTGCTGGAGGCGGCCCAGCACCGCGTCCGCGAAAAGGACGCGGCCCGCCGCCTGGGCCTCCCCACGGCGGATTACCGCGCCGTGGGCACCGCGGAGGAGCTGCGGGCCGCGCTGGCGGAGATCGGCGCGCCCGCGGTGCTGAAGACAGCGCGCGGCGGCTACGACGGAAAGGGCCAGGCCGTGATCCGCGCCGCCGGCGAGGCGGACGCCGCCTTCGCGGCGCTGGGGGGGCCGGGCGT
The DNA here is from genome assembly GCA_040509335.1 of Longimicrobiaceae bacterium. Taxonomy (GTDB): domain Bacteria; phylum Gemmatimonadota; class Gemmatimonadetes; order Longimicrobiales; family Longimicrobiaceae; genus JAFAYN01. The sequence goes on from JBEVLE010000428.1 coordinate 3,935, forward strand.
CGAGCTGATCCTGGAGGCGCTCGTCCGCTTCCGGATGGAGCTGTCGGTGGTGTGCGCGCGGACGGAGGCGGGGGCGACCTCGTCCTTTCCCGTGGGCGAGAACGTGCACGTGGGCGGGATCCTGGACACCACCGTGGTGCCGGCGCGCATCGCAGCCGAGGTCGCGCGGGAGGCGCGGCGCATCGCGGAGGCCATGGCGGCGGGGCTGGGCGTGGTGGGGGTGCTGGGGGTGGAGATGTTCCTGGAGGAGGACGGCACGCTGCGCATCAACGAGGTGGCGCCGCGTCCCCACAACTCCGGCCACTACACCTGGGAGGCCTGCCCCGTGTCGCAGTTCGAGCAGCAATTGCGCGCGGTGTGCGGCCTCCCCCTGGGCTCGGCCGACCTGCTGCGCCCCGCGGCGATGGTGAACCTGCTGGGCGAGCACGTGGGCAACGGGCTGGGCCGCGCGGAAACGGCGGAGCTGCTCCGCGACCCGGCCGTGGCGCTGCACCTGTACGGCAAGGCGGAGGGGCGCCCCGGGCGCAAGATGGGGCACCTCACCGTGCTCGCCGACACGCCGGAGGAGGCGCTGGAGCGGGCGCTGGCCGCGCGGCGGCGCTTCATGGGCGACGCGTAGGCGCACGGGCGGGGCGGACGCGGCACTTGCGTGGTCCGCGAGGTTGGACGAATATTGAACCAGGTGCCCCGGGGGTGCGACACCCCCTGTCCCACGGACGACACAATCCCGCCCGGCGCGGAGCGCTCCGCCTCCTCGCATTCCGCCCGGCTCCCCCGCAAAGAACCCTGCTCCAGGCCGCCGTTTCCGGGGAAACACCCGGGCCTGTGGAGGGTATCGGACATTGGCCCAGCGCTTGCTAATCGTGGCGGGCGTACCGATCAATGGAGGCACCGTGATCCTGCACTGCAACTTCGAGGAGCTCCGAGCCCTCGCTTCCGGCGCCGAGATGGTGCTGGGAGCGACCGTGGCCGCCTCGGGATCCGCGGTGGCGGCGCCCGCGGAAGCGATGGCGCTCGTCGAGCTGCTCCGCCCGCGCCTCACCGGCGACATGAGCCTCACCTCCCTCGCCGAGCAGCAGCAGGTGCGCACGGCCGTCTTCGCGATCTGCGAGGAGCTGCGCGTGCAGCTGGACGAGCGGATCATCCAGCTCAGCCCGGGCGACGAGCAGGCCATCAACACCTACTTCGACTACGCCCACTCGCGCGTCGTCCTGGACCGGCTGGACCGCATGGGGTCCGAGATGTCCGCGATCGTGGAGCTGATCACCGGCGCCGGCCCCACGGAGCGGACCGCGCACTCGGTGACCTTCCCGGACTGACGCGGCCGCCGCGAGGCGCCGCGAAGGCCGGCGGAACGACGAGAGAAGGGCCCCTGCTCGACCGAGCGGGGGCCCTTGTGCATGTCTGCCGGTTTCTACCGCGGTGGGCCGGGACCCCCTCCCCCGGCCCCTCCCCGCAAGGGGGAGGGGAGAACGACGAACAGCCCTCACCCGGCTCGCTTGAGGCTCGCCACCCTCTCCCAATTCTGGGAGAGGGGGCAACGGCAGGGCTCCGTGCAGTCGTCCCCTCCCTCGCTTGCGGGGGAGGGGTGGCGCGCAGCGCCGGGGTGGGGGC
>JBEVLE010000429.1:0-15772 GCA_040509335.1 Longimicrobiaceae bacterium
TGGGGTGCGCGCGGTCCGTCGCGTTCCATTGCTCCACGACCCGGCGGCGCTCGTCGTCGGAAAGGAGCGACAGCGCGGAGATGGGACGGTCCGGATGGGCGGCGGCGCGGGCCAGGAGCACGCGGAAGTGCTCGGCCATCCGCTCGGTCGTCGCCGCGTCGAACAGGTCCGTCGCGTACTCGAAGGTGGCGGTCGCGCCGCCGTCCTCGTCCGCCACCTCCAGCGTCAGGTCGAACTTGGCGGTGCCGGTGTCCTCCTCCTCCAGCGTCCACTCCACCCCCGCGGCGGCGCGCGGCTCCGGGTGGCCGCCGCGCAGCGCGAACATCACCTGCACCAGCGGGGTGCGGCCGGGGTCGCGCTCCGGCTGCACCGCGTCCACCACCCGGTCGAACGGCGCGTCCTGGTGCGCGTAGCCGTCCAGCACCGCGCGCCGCGCGCGGCCCAGGAGCTCGCGGAACGACGGGTCGCCGCGCAGGTCGGCGCGCAGGGCGAGCGTGTTGACGAAGAAGCCCACCAGCCCCTGCAGCTCCGGCCGGGAGCGGTGCGTCACCGGCGTGCCGACCACCAGCTCCTCCTCGCCCGTGTAGCGGGCCAGCAGCAGCTCGAAGGCGGCGAGCAGCGCCATGAAGGGCGTCGCGTCGGCGTCCGCGGCGACCTCGCGGAGGGCGGCGACGGCGTCGGCCGGGAGGGCGAAGCGGTGCAGCGCGCCGCGGAAGCTGGGCGCGGGCGGGCAGGGGCGGTCGGCGGGGAGGTCGAGGACGGAGGGAGCGTCCGCCAGCTTTTCGCGCCAGAAGGCGAGGTGCGCGTCCAGGGCGGCGCCCGCGACCTGCTCGCGCTGCCAGGCGGCGTAGTCCGCGTAGCTCACCGGGAGCGGCGCCAGCGGCGGCGGCGCGCCAGCGGCGAAGGCGGCGTACACGTCGGCCAGCTCGCGGAACAGCACCTCCAGCGAGGCGCCGTCGCTCGCCGCGTGGTGCATGGCGAGCAGCAGCCGGTGCTCGTCCGGGGCCACGCGCAGCAGGCGGGCGCGGAAGAGCGGCCCGCGCTCCAGGTCGAAGGGAATCGCGGCTTCCTCGCGGGCGATGCGTCGGGCTTCGCCCTCGCCTGCGGCTTCCTCGATGGGGAGGTCGATGGGCGCGGCGGGGAGCACCGCCTGCACCGGCGCGCCGTCCCGCTCCGCGAACACGGTGCGCAGCGGCTCGTGGCGGCGGACGATGTCGTCCACGGCACGGCGGAGCGCGCCGGCGTCCAGCGGCCCGCGCAGGCGGATGGCGTACGCCATGGTGTACACGCCCGCGCCGGCGCCGAGACGCTCCGTCAGCCAGAGCCGCTCCTGGGCGTGCGACAGCGGCGCGGGCCCGGCGGCGGGGTCGCGCGGGCGGATGCCGGCGCGCGGCGCGGCGCCGCGGGACAGCTTCATCCGCGATTCCAGGAGCCGCCGCTTCTCGGGCGACAGCTCCGCCAGGCGCTCGAACAGGTCGCTCATGGCTGCGCGGGTCGGCGGACCGGGACGGGGCTCGGGGCGGAGCGCGTCAGGCGCCCGCCTTCGCCAGCCTGCCCATCAGCCGGTCGAGCTTCTTCTGGTCGAGCTTCACCGACGGGAAGTCGGACGGGGTGTAGCCGCCCGCGTCGCCCGAGCGGCAGTGCGCCACCAGGGCGCGCAGCTCGTCCAGGAAGCGGTCGGCGAGCGCGCGCACCGTGGCCTCCCGGTGGATCCCGGCGCCGTACGTCCACCCCACGCGCAGCTCGCCCCCGGCCACCGCGGCGTTCACCTCCAGCAGGTGCGTGCGCGGGTTGGCGGCGGCGCGCGCCGGCCCTGCGCTTTCCGGGGTGATGCGGAAGAGCGCGTCGCCGGAGCGGCCCGCGTCGAACTGGCCCAGGTAGTTGAAGGCGAGCCCCGGGCGCGGCGCCTGCGCGAGCGAGCGCGCCACGTCCGCGTCGGGAGACGCGTAGCGGAGCAGGCCCCAGCCGATCCCCTGCCGCGGGACGCGCCGCAGCTGCTCCTTGACCGCCTTCAGCGCCTCGCCGGGCCCGGCGCCGGGAGCCACCTCCAGCCGCACCGGGTGGATGGAGGTGAACCAGCCCACGGTGCGCGACAGGTCCACCCCGTCGAACAGCTCCTCGCGGCCGTGGGATTCCAGGTCCAGGAGCAGCGGGCCGCCGCCCGTCCACTCCGCCAGGGCCAGCGACAGCGCCGCGAGAAGCGTTTCGTCCGCCCGCGTGTGGTAGGCGCGCGGCACCTCCGTCAGCAGCGCCCGCGTGTCCTCCGCGCCCAGTGTCACCGTCAGCGTCCGCGCCGAGCCCTCGGCGTTGGCGCCGTCCGCGTGGTCCACGGGGAGCGCGGCGGCGCCGGGGGCGACCACGTCCGCCCAGAACGCCGCCTCCGCCTGCGGGGCCCCGCCGCGGGCGTAATCCGCCAACCGCTCCGCCCAGCTCCGGTACGACGCCGTCTTTGGCGGGAGCGACAGCGGCTCGCCGCGCGCCAGCTTGCGGTACGCAGTCTCCAGGTCCTCCAGCAGCGGGCGCCACGACACCCCGTCCACCACCAGGTGGTGCACGGCCAGGAGGAGCCGCGCCGGCCGCTCCGCCCCCCGGTCGAAGAGCACCGCGCGCGCCAGCGGCCCGCGCTCCAGGTCGAGCCCCGCCTGCGCCGCCTCGCCGCGAGCGCGCATCACCTCGGCCAGCTCCGCGTCGGCGGCGTCCGCCACGTCCACGCGCTCCAGCGGAAAGGTGCCCTCCGCTGCGTACGCCTGCGTCCACCCCTCCGGCGCGCGGCGGAAGCGCAGCCGCAGCGAGTCGTGCTGCGCCAGCACCGCGGCGAGCGCGCGCTCCAGCGCCGCCGCGTCCAGCGGGCCCGCGGCCTCCAGCACCAGCGACTGGTTCCAGTGCCGCGGCTCCGGCAGCTCGTGCGAAAAGAACCAGCGCTGCGCCGGGGTCAGCGGCACCTCGCCCGCGGCGGAGGCATCCTCCGCGCGGGGGGCGGTCGCGGCCTCGGCGGCGGCCGCCAGCTCCGCGACCGTCTGGTTCCGGAACACGAGCTGCGGCGAGATCTTCATCCCCGCCGCGGCCGCGCGCGCGACCACCTGGATGCTGAGGATGCTGTCGCCGCCCAGCTCGAAGAAGTTGTCGTGCACGCCCACGCGCTCCACCCGCAGCGTCGCCTCCCAGATCTCCGCCAGCGCGCGCTCGGTCGCCGTGCGCGGCGCCTCGTAGCCGTGCTCCAGCTCCGGCCGGTCCTGCTGCGGCGCGGGGAGCGCCCTGCGGTCCAGCTTGCCGTTGGGGGTGACGGGAAAACTTTCCAGCGCCACGAAGGCGGAGGGCACCATGTACTCCGGGAGCCGCTCGCGCAGGTACGCGCGCAGGTCGGCGGCGGAGGGCGCCTCCTCGCCCGCGGCGGGGACCACGTAGGCCACCAGGCGCTTGACGCGCGGCTCGTCCTCGCGCGCGGCGACCACCACGTCGCGCAGCGCCGGGTGCCCGGCGAGCGCGGTCTCGATCTCGCCCAGCTCGATGCGGAAGCCGCGCACCTTGACCTGCGCGTCCAGGCGGCCCAGGAACTCCATCGTCCCGTCCCACCAGAAGCGGGCGCGGTCGCCGGTGCGGTAGATGCGCGCCCCCGGCGCGCCGCCGAACGGGTCGGGGACGAACTTGACGGCCGTCAGCTCCGGCGCCGCCGCATACCCCTCCGCCAGCACCTCGCCGCCGATGTACAGGTCGCCCGCCACGCCCGTGGGGGCGGGCGCCATGCGCTCGTCCAGCACGTAGTAGCGCGCGTTGCGCATGGGGCGGCCGTAGGGGATGCTGGTCCAGTCCGGGTCCACCGCGCGGACGCGGTGGAAGTTGGACCACACCGTCGCCTCCGTGGCGCCGCCCAGGCTCACCACCTCGGCGCCGGCGAAACGGCGGCGCACCTGGTCCGGGAGGGCGACGGGAATCCAGTCGCCGCTCAGGAACACCAGCCGCAGCGCCGCCGGCTCCTCCGCGCCGAAGAACGGCACCAGCTGCTGCAGCGCGGCCGGGGCCGAGTCCCAGAAGGTGACCGGCTCCTCCGCCAGCACCCTCACCAGCCGCTCCGGGTCGCGCGTCTCGTCCGCCGTGGCGACGCGCACCGAGCCGCCCGCCGCCAGCAGCCCGAACACGTCGTACACGGACAGGTCGAAGGACAGCGAGGTGACGAAGAGCACCCGGTCCGCGGGGCCCACGCCGAAGGTGCCGTTGACCCAGTCGATCAGGTTGACGGCGGGGGCGTGGCGCACCATCACCCCCTTGGGCGCGCCGGTGGAGCCGGAGGTGAAGATGACGTACGCCAGGTCGTCCGCGCCCACGCCGGAGTCCACGGGCGCGTCGGGGAGCGCGTCGGTCTCCTCCCGCGTCCACACCCGCACCGGCGCGCCCTCCGGGAGCGCGGGCGCGCCGCCGCGGTCCACGCACACCAGGTCGCGCAGCGACGGCACCTCCCGCGCGAGGGAGGCGACGAGGCCCGCGTGCGCCGTCTGCGTCACCACGCAGGCGGCCTGCAGCGAGCCCAGCACCGCGGCCATGCGCGCGGGCGGGTGGCCGATCTCCACGGGGACGTAGACGCCGCCCGCCTTGAGGATCCCCAGCAGCGCGGGGACCATCTCCTCCGAGCGCTCCAGGTGCACGCCCACGTACACCCCCGGCCCCACGCCCAGCCCGCGCAGCCGGCGCGCCAGGCGGTTGGCCTCGCGCTCCACCTCGCCGTAGGACAGCGCGCGCTCCCCGCAGACCACCGCGACGGCGTCCGGACGGGCCGCGGCGCGAATCTCGAACATCTGGTGGATGCACACGCCGCGCGGGTAGTCGCCGTCGGTGGCGTTCCACTCGTGCACGACGCGGCGCGTCTCCATCTCCGAGAGCAGCGGCAGCTCCAGGAGGCGCCTGTCCGGGTCGGCGAGGGCGGCCTCCAGCAGCGAGCGGAAGTGGCCCAGCATCCGCTCCACGGCGGCGTGGTCGAACAGGTCCTGGCTGTACTCGAGCACGCCGGAAAGGCCGTCGTCGCCGTCGGTCATCCCCAGGAGAATGCTGAGGCGCGAGCGGCCGGTGTCGGTGGGGACGGGGACGACCCCGACCTCGCCCAGGCGCATCTCCGCGGCGGAGGTGCCGGGGTGGACCACGAACATCACCTGGAAGAGCGGGTTCTGCCCGGGGTCGCGCTCGGGGTGCAGCTCGTCCACCAGCCTCTCGAAGGGGACCTCGCCGTGCGCGAAGGCGCCCAGCGCGGCGTCGCGCACCCGGCGCAGCATCTCGCGGAAGGTGGGGTTCCCCTCGGCCGAGGCGCGCACCACCACCGTGTTGGTGAAGCAGCCGATCAGCCCCTCGGTCTCGGGGCGGGAGCGGACCTGGATGGGCGTGCCCACCAGCAGGTCGTCCTCGCCGGTGTAGCGGTGCAGCAGCGCGTCCCAGGCGGCGAGCAGCGCCATGAACACCGTCGCGCCCTCGGCGCGAGCCAGCGCGCGCACCCCCTCCGACAATTCCGCCGGCCAGGCGAAGCGGAAGCCCTCGCCGCGGTCGGTGCGCAGCCGCGGCACCGGGCGCGCCACGGGGAGCTGGAGCGCGGGCGGGGCCCCGGCCAGCCGCTCGCGCCACCAGGCGAGCTGCGCGTCCAGCAGCTCGCCCTGCAGCCGGCCGCGCTGCCACGCGGCGAAGTCGGCGTACTGGATGGGCGGCTCGGGGAGCGGCGACGCCCAGCCGCGCGCGAAGGCGGCGTACAGCGCGGACAATTCACGGAAGAAGATCCCCACCGAGCCGTCGAAGGCGATGTGGTGGGTGACGACGACCAGCACGTGCTCCTCGGCGCCCAGCCGGAGGAGGCGGGCGCGCAGCATGGGCCCGCGCGCCAGGTCGAAGGGCGTGCCGGTCTCGGCGTCCACGACGCGGCGCATCTCGGCTTCGCGCGCCGCCTCCGGGAGCGCGGACAGGTCGTCCACGGCCAGGGGGACGGGGGCGGCGGGCTCCACCCGCTGCACCGGGCGCCCCTCCAGCCCCAGGAAGACGGTGCGCAGCGCCTCGTGGCGCCGCACGATCTCCGTCAGGGCGCGCGCCAGCGCGTCCGCGTCCAGCCGCCCGGCCAGCCGCAGCGCCATGGGCGAGTTGTACGCGGCGCTCCCCGGCGACCACTGGTCCAGGAACCAGAGGCGCTGCTGCGCGAAGGAGAGCGGAAAGGTGTCGCGCCCCCCGCCCTGCTTCTGGAGGGCGAGCGCGAGGATGCGCCGCTTCTCGGGGGAAAGGGCCGCCAGCCGGCTGGAGATGTCGCTCATCGGGCTTCCGTTGCTCGCGCGCTCCCGGGCCGCGGCTACTCCGCGGACTCCAGCAGCGCCAGGATCTCGTCTTCGGACAGGCCGTCCAGGCCCTCCAGCTCGTCCAGCATCTCCTCCAGGCCGCGCGCCGCGCGCCGCAGGGGGACGATCCCCGCCTCCGGCGCCGCCGGCGGCGAGGCGCGCAGGGCCTCCACCTCGCGCGCGATCCCCTCCACCGTGGGCGCCGCGAAGAGCGCCGGTAGGCCGAACTCCACCCCCAGCGCCTCGCGCAGCCGCGACACCAGCCGCATGGCGCGCAGCGAGTGCCCGCCCGACTCGAAGAACCCGTCCCGCGCGCCGACGTCCGAGGGCTCCAGCTCCAGCACCTCGGCCCACACGCGCGCCACCTCGGTCTCGGTGCCGCCGCGCGGCGGCACGTGGTCCGCGCCCGCCGCCCGCTCCGCCGCTTCCGGGGCGGGCAGCGCCCGCCGGTCCAGCTTGCCGGCGGGGGAGAGCGGGAGCGCGTCCATCGCCACGAAGGCGGAGGGCACCATGTACTCCGGCAGCCGCTCGCGCAGCCATTCCCGCAGCCCGGGCGCGGCCGGCGCGGCCCCGTCCGCGGCGACCACGTACGCCGCCAGCTGCGTGTCGCCCGCGGCGTCGCGCCGGGCCGCCACCGCCGCCGCGGCGACGGCGGGGTGCTCCAGCAGCGCCGCCTCGATCTCGCCGGGCTCGATGCGGAAGCCGCGCACCTTGACCTGCTGGTCGATGCGGCCCAGGAACTCCAGCGCGCCGTCCGCCCGCCAGCGGGCGCGGTCGCCGGTGCGGTACAGCCGCGCGCCGGGCTCGCCGGCGAACGGGTGCGGCACCCACGCCGCCGCGGTCAGTTCCGGCCGCCCCCGGTAGCCGCGCGCCAGCCCGGCGCCGCCCAGGTGCAGTTCCCCGGCGACGCCCGCGGGGACCGGGCTTCCGGCCGGGTCCAGCACCAGCGCCTCCAGGTTGGCGATGGGCCGCCCGATGGCGACCGGGTCGCCGCGCTCCGCCGCGCCCACCGGGTGCGCCGTGGCCCACACCGTCGCTTCCGTGGGCCCGTACACGTTCCACAGCTCCCCCGCCCGCGCCCGCAGCTCGCCCGCCAATTCCGCCGGGAGCGCCTCGCCGCCGCACAGCAGGCGCAGCCCCGGGCTCCCCGTCCACCCCGACAGGAGCAGCAGCCGCCACGTCGCCGGGGTGGCCTGCGCCACCGTGACCCCCTCGTCCGCCAGCAGCGCCGCCAGCCGCGCCCCGTCCGCCGCGTCGTCGCGGTCCGCGATCACCACCCGCGCGCCCACGACGAGCGGGAGGAACAGCTCCAGAACCGCGATGTCGAAGCCCAGCGTCGTCAGGGCGAGGACGACGTCCTCCGCGCGGGCGCCGGGGCGCTCACGCATTGCGTGGAGGAAGTTTACGACGGAGCGATGCTCGATCGTGACGCCTTTTGGATGCCCCGTGGAACCCGAAGTATAAATCACGTAGGCGGCGTTGTCTCCCCCCGCCTCCCCGCCGGCGCCCGCGGCGGCGCCCGCCTCCGGGCACTCCCCCTCGCCGCCGTCCAGCGCGAGCACGCGCACGCCCTCGGCGGGGACGGCGCCGCGCAGCGACTCCTGCGTCACCAGCACGCGCGCCCCGGAGTCGCGCAGCACGTACGCCAGCCGCTCGGCGGGGTGCGCCGGGTCCAGCGGCACGTACGCGCCGCCCGCCCGGAGCACGCCCAGCAGCGCCGCCAGCATCGCGGGGGTGCGCTCCAGCAGCACGCCCACCCGCGCCTCCGGCCCCACACCCTCCCGCCGGAGCCGCGCCGCGACCGCGTCCGCGCGCGCCATGAGCTCGCGGTACGTCCAGCGCTCCGCGCCGCGCACCACGGCCAGCGCGTCCGGCGTGCGCTCCGCCGCCGCGGCCACCAGGGCGTGCAGCGTCCCGCCCGGGAAGTCGCGCCGCGGCCCGCGGCTCCAGTCGTCCAGCACCGCGCCGCGCTCCTCCGCCGCCGCCAGGCCGACGGCGTCCAGCCGCGCCTCCGGGTCGGCCGCGAAGGCGGCGAGCACCCCGGCCAGGTGCCCCAGCAGCCGCCGCACGGCCGCGCCGTCGAAGCGCGCCGAGTCGTACGCCAGGCGCAGCCCCAGCTCCGCGCCGGGGAGCACGACCAGCGTCACCGGGTAGTTGGTCCGCTCCAGCGAGCGGGCGCCCGAGATCCACACCCCGCCCGCCGTGGGGTCGCGGAGCGAGTCGTCCACCGGGTAGTTCTCGAAGATCAGCAGGCTCCGGAAGAGCGCTTCTCCCGAGGGGACCTCGCTCCACCCCTGCACCCGCATCAGCGGCGCGTGCTCGAAGCGGCGCGCCTCGGACTGCTCCTCCTGGAGCCGCGCCAGCCAGTCGCCCACGCGCGCGTCGGGGCGGAGGCGGGCCCGCACGGGGAGGGTGTTGATGAACAATCCCACCATCTGCTCCACGCCCTGGATCTCCGCGGGGCGGCCGGAAACCGTGGCGCCGAAGACCACGTCGTCCTCGCCCGCGTACCGCGCCAGGAGCAGGGCCCACGCGCCCTGCACCAGGGTGTTGAGCGTCAGCCCCCGCCCCCGCGCGAAGGCGAGCAGCGCGGCCGTGTCCTCGCCGGACAGGCGCAGGTCGGCGTCGGCGATGCCGGCGGCGGGCTCGGCGGGAATCGGGATCGCCAGCGGCGTGGGGGCGTGGAAGCCGCGCAGCGCCTCGCGCCAGAACGCTTCCGCCGCGGACTCGTCGCGCTCCCGCAGCCAGGCCACGAAGTCGCGGTACGGCCGCGGGCGCGGCAGGTCGGCCGCCCCGCCGTGGCGGGCCAGCACCTCGCGCAGCACCATCGCCCCGGACCAGCCGTCCAGCAGCAGGTGGTGCTGCGTCCACAGCAGCCGGTGCTCCCTTTCGCCGGTGCGGAACAGGGCGAACCTCATCAGCGGCGCGCGCGACAGGTCGAAGCCGCGCCGGCGGTCCGCGTCCACGTACGCGGCGAGCCGCGCTTCCCGCTCGTCGGCGGCGAGGCCGCGCCAGTCCTGGAAGCTCCAGGGGACCGCCACGCCGGTCTCCGCCACCTGCAGCGGCTCGGCGACGTGCTCCCACACGAACGCCGAGCGGAGCGCGGCGTGCGCTTCCAGCGTGTCCCGCCAGGCGCGCTCCAGCGCGTCCGGGTCCAGCTCGCCGGCCAGCGTCAGGTCGAGCTGCACCAGGTACGGGCTTTCCCCCTCGCCCATCGCGGCGTGGAAGAGCATCCCCTGCTGCATGGGCGAGAGCGGGTAGATGGCCTCCACCCGCCGCCCCGCCGTGAGCCGGTCCACGCCGGCCTGGTCCAGCGCCGCGAGCGGGAAGTCGGAGGGCGTGCAGCCGCCCGCGCCCTCCGAGGTGCAGTGCGCCACCAGCGCCCGCAGCGCGTCCAGGTACGCCGCGGCGATCCGCTCCAGCGTGGCGCGCGAGTGAACGCCCTCGGCGTACGTCCACCCCACCTCCAGCCTCCCCCCGGTCACCAGCGCGTTGACCTCCACCAGGTGGCTGCGCGCGCCCTCCGGGGCGTGGGTGGGCCCCACGTCGCCGCGGACCCGGCGGAAGAACGCGTCCTCCGCGAAGGCGGCGTCGAAGCGGCCCAGGTAGTTGAAGGACACCTCGGGCTGCGGGAGCGCGGCCAGGCGGGAGCGCGCGGCGTCGCTCCCCAGCCAGCGGAGGATGCCGAAGCCCACGCCGCGCCGCGGCACCGCGCGCAGCTGCTCCTTGACCGACTTGAGGAGCGCGCCGGGATCGTCGCCGGCCGGCAGCGCGAGCCGCACCGGGTAGATGGAGGTGAACCACCCGGTGGTGCGCGACAGGTCCACGTCCTCGAAGATCGGCTCGCGCCCGTGCCCCTCCAGCTCCACCAGCACGGCAGCCGAGCCGGTCCAGCCGCCCAGGACGCGGGCGAGCGCGGCGAGGAGCACGTCGTCGATGCGCGTGCGGTACGCGGCGGGAACGTCCTGCAGCAGCGCGCGCGTCGTGGCCTCGTCCAGCGCGGCGACCACCTCGCGCGCGGCGGCGGCGGTGTTGGCCCCGGCGCCGTCGCGGGGGAGCGGCGCGGGGCGCATCTCCGCCAGCGCCAGCCAGTGGTCCAGCTCCGCCGCGGCCTCGGGGGTGGCGGCGTGCTTCGCCAGGCGCTCCGCCCAGTCGCGGAACGAGGTGGTCTTCGCCGGGAGACGCACCGCCTCGCCGCGGGCGAGCTGGCGGTACGCGCTTTCCACGTCCTCCAGCAGCACCCGCCAGGACACGGCGTCCACGACCAGGTGGTGGATGACGATGAGCAGCCGCTGCGGCGCGCCGTCGGCGCCTGCGAAGAGGGCGGCGCGGACCAGCGGCCCGGCCGCGAGGTCCATCCCCGCCTGGAGCCTGCCGCCCGCCAGCGCGACCGCCTCGTCGGTGGCCGGCAGCTCCACGCGCTCGAAGGCGACGGTCCCCGCCTCGGCGCCGTGCGCCTGCGTCCACCCCTTCGCGCCGCGGCGGAAGCGGAGGCGCAGCGAGTCGTGCCACGCCGCCGCCTGCGACAGCGCCGCCGCCAGGCGGTCCGCGTCCACGGGCTCGCCCAGCTCCAGCAGGAGCGACTGGTTGTAGTGCTCGGGGCGCGGCAGGGCGCGCCCGAAGAACCAGCGCTGCACCGGGGTGAGCGGGACCTCGCCCGCCACCGCGCCCTGCTCGGCGCGGGCCGGCGCCGCCGTACCGGCCACCTGCGCCAGCTCGGCGACGGTGGGGTGCTTGAAGACGTGCTGGGTGCTCAGCTTGATCCCCGCCTTCTTGGCCCGGGCGACCACCTGGATCCCCAGGATGCTGTCGCCGCCCAGCTCGAAGAAGTTGTCGTGCACGCCCACGCTGTCCAGCCGGAGGAGCGCGGCCCAGATCTCCGCGATCGTGCGCTCCGTCTCGGTGCGCGCGTCCTGGAACTCCGCCGCGGCGGCGGAGCGGTCGCCCTCGGGGGCGGGGAGGGCGCGGCGGTCGGTCTTGCCGTTGGGGGTGAGCGGGAGCTCCTTGAGCGGGACGAACACCGCCGGCACCATGTACTCCGGGAGCCGCTCCGCCAGGAACGCGCGCAGCTCCGCCGCGGAGGGCGCCGCGCCGGACGGCGCCACGTACGCCACCAGGCGGCGCGCACCCGGCTCGTCCTCCCGCGCGACCACGGCCGCCGCCCGCACGGCGGGGTGCGCCACCAGCGTCGCCTCGATCTCGCCCGGCTCGATGCGGAAGCCGCGCACCTTGACCTGCTCGTCGGTGCGCCCCAGGTACTCCAGCGTCCCGTCCGCCCGCCAGCACGCGCGGTCGCCGGTGCGGTACAGCCGCGCACCGTCCTTGCGCGCGAACGGGTCCGGGACGAAGCGCTCCGCCGTGAGCTCCGGCCGCCCGTGGTAGCCGCGCGTGACCCCCGTGCCGCCCACGTACAGCTCGCCCGGCGTCCCGGCGGGGGCGGGGTCGCCGTACGGGTCCAGCACGTACAGCCGCGTGTTCGCCACCGGCGCGCCGATGGGCACGGTGGCGCCCTCCGCGTCGCGCGCGGTGACCACGTGCACCGAGCAGCCGACGACGGTTTCCGTGGGCCCGTACTCGTTGACCACCACGGCGCCGGGCGCGATCTCCCGCCAGAGCGCCACCGTTTCCGCCGGCAGCGCCTCGCCGCCCACCACGAAGGTACGCACGTGCACGTGCTCGCCCTCCAGCTCGCGCCCCAGGAGCGCCAGGTGGGCCGGCGTGAGCTTCACCAGCGTCAGGTCCGTGGCGCTCCTCAGCACGTCCGCGAGCCCCGCCACGTCGGCGCTCTCCGGCACCAGCACCACCCGCCCGCCGGAGACCAGCGGCGCCAGGAGCGAGGTGACCGTCAGGTCGAAGGACAGCGAGGAGTGAACCGGCGAGCCGTCGCCCTCCCCCGCCCCGTACGCCTCCGCCGCCCAGTGGAGGTAGTTGACCACCCCGCGGTGCGGCACCAGGACGCCCTTGGGGAGGCCGGTGGAGCCGGAGGTGTAGATGACGTAGGCGAGGTTGTCGGGTCCGGCGGGGAGGCCCCCATCCGGCGGCCTTAGAGCCGCCACCTTCCCCCGTTCCGGGGGAAGGCGATCTCCACTCTGGCGATCCTCGCCCTCCGTCGTGTCGTGCTCCCCTTCCCCCCTTGCGGGGGAAGGGGCCGGGGGAAGGGGGGTCGCGTCGAGCACGACGACCTCGCCCGCGAAGTCCGGCAGCCGGGCGGCGGCCTCGGCGGTCGCCAGCACCACGCGCGCGCCGGAGTCCTCCAGCATCCAGCGCAGGCGGTCCGGCGGGTACGCGGGGTCCAGCGGGAGGTAGGCGCCGCCGGCCTTGAGCACGCCGAGCACGGCGGCCACCATCTCCGGCGAGCGCGGCAGGCAGATCCCCACCCGGTCGTCGGGGCCCACGCCGCGCCCTCGCAGCACGGCGGCGAGCGCGGCGGCGCGGGCGTCCAGCTCCGCGTAGGTGAGGTCGCCGCCGGGGGCGGTGACGGCGACCCGCCGCGGGGTGCGGGCGGCCTGCGCCTCGAACAGCTCGTGGACGCACTGGGACGACGGAAACTTTGCCGACGTGGAGTTCCACTCCTCCAGCAGCCGCTCCCGCTCGGGGGCGGAGAGCGGGGAAAAGGTGTCGTAGCGGGCGTCCGGGTCGGCGGCCACGGCGGCGAGGACGCGCGCGTACCACCCCGCGACCTCCTCCGCCCGCGCGTCGCCCAGCACCGTGCCGTCGCGCGACAGCACCAGCTGCACCTCCTCGCTGTCGGCGTCCACCACGAAGTGGGCGATCAGCGGCAGGCTGGTCTCCTCGAAGGTGCGGCGGCCCAGGACGCGCACGCCGGGGACGCCGGACAGCTCGCGCCACACGTGGAAGTGGACGTAGTTGAACGCGGCCTCGAAGGTGGCCTCCCCGCCGGCCAGTCGCTGCACCTCCGCCAGGGGGAAGCGGCGCAGCGGCAGCAGCTCCTCCTCGGCGCGGAAGGCGGCGCGGGCCAGCTCGGCCCAGCTCCCGCCGGGCATCGCCACGCGCAGCGGCAGGGTGTTGAGGAACAGGCCCAGCACCCGCTCGCCGTCCGCGTCCTCCGGGCGGCCGTTGGTGGTGATCCCGGTGGTGGCGTCGTCGGCGCCGGTGAGCGCGGCGACCACCCGCAGGTGCGCGGCGAGGAGCAGGCTCTTGAGCGGCACCCCGGCGCGCCGCGCGGCCGCGCGCAGCTCCGCCGTCAGCCCGGGCGCCAGCGGCACCTCCGCCTGCCGCACGCCCGGCGCGCCCCCGTGCGGGTCGCGGGGGAGGCGGGCGGGCGCGTCGGCGACCCGCGCCGCCCACGCGGCCCGCAGCTCGTCGGAGGCGAGGGCGCGGCGCTCCAGCTCCACGTAGTCGGCAAAGGACACGCGCGGCGCGGGCGCCATGGGCGCCGCGGGGTGGCCCAGGCGCGCGGAGTACAGCGACAGCAGCTCGGTGAGCAGCGCGGCGACGCTCCAGCCGTCCAGGATGGCGTGGTGGAAGCTCAGGGTGAGCTGGAAGCCCTGCGGGCCGCGGCGGTGGAGGTGGAAGCGCAGCAGCGGCGCCGCGCCCCAGTCGAAGCCGCGCGCCTTCTCGGCCTCCATCCACGCGGCGACCGCCGCTTCCTGCTCCGCGCCCGGGAGCCCGGACACGTCGTCCACGCCGATCTGCACCGCGGCGTCGGCGTGCACCAGCGCCAGCGGCTCGGAAGCGCCGCCCAGCTCGAACGAGGTGCGCAGCACGGGATGGCGCGCGGTCATCTCGCGCACGGCGGCGCGGAAGGCGGCCTCGTCCAGCGGCGCGGCCACGTGCCAGCCGAAGATGTCGTGGTAGACGGCGCTCCCCGGGACCGACGAGCTGTGGAAGAGCATCCCCAGCTGCAGGCGGGTCAGCGGGTACGCGTCCACCGCGTCGGCGGGGAGGTGGGCGCGGTCCGCGGGGCCCACCAGGCGGAAGTGCGCGCCCGCGGCCGGCCGCGGCGCCACCGCGCCGCCGGCCACCGCGGCGGCGAGCGCTTCCACGGTCTGGTGGCGGAAGAGCAGCGGCAGGGCGATCTCCAGCCCCTCCTCGCGCGCCCGGGCCACCACGCGGATGCTGCGGATGGAATCGCCGCCGAGCGAGAAGAAGTTGTCGCGCGCGCCCACCCGCTCCACGCCCAGCACCTCGCCCCACACGCGCGCCAGGGCGCGCTCCGCGTCGGTGCGCGGCTCCACGAACTCGCCGCCCAGCTCCGGGCGGACCGCATCGGGCGCCGGGAGCGCGCGCCGGTCGGTCTTGCCGTTGGCGGTCAGCGGGAACGCGTCGAGCAGCACGAACGCGGCGGGGACCATGTACTCCGGCAGGCGCTCCAGGAGCCCCCGGCGCAGCGACTCCACCGTGGGCGCGGCACCCTGCGCCGGGACCACGTAGCCCACCAGCCGCCGCTCGCCGGACGCGTCGGCGGGCGCCGCCACCAGCGCCTCGCGCACCTCCGGCAGCCCGACGAGCGCGGCCTCCACCTCGCCCGGCTCGATGCGGAAGCCGCGCACCTTGACCTGCTGGTCCGTGCGCCCCAGGTACTCCAGGTCGCCGCCGGGCCGCCACCGGGCCAGGTCGCCCGAGCGGTACAGCCGCGCGCCCGCCACGCCGGAGAACGGGCTGGGGACGAAGCGCTCCGCGGTCAGTTCCGGCCGGCCCAGGTAGCCGCGCGCGACGCCCGCCCCGCCCACGTACATCTCCCCCGGCACCCCCTCGGGGACCGGCTCGCCGCGAGGGTCCAGCAGGTACACGGCCAGGTCGGCGATCGGCGCGCCCACGCGGCTGCCGCGTCCGCCCTCGGCGTCCTCCCGCTCGACCTCGCGCCAGGTGACGTGCACGGTGGTCTCGGTGATCCCGTACATGTTCACCAGCCGCGGCCGCTCCTCGCCGTGCCGATCCATCCACGGCCGCAGCGCCGCCGGCTCCAGCGCCTCCCCGCCGAACACCACGTAGCGGAGCGCCAGCCCGCCGTCGGCGGACGCAGCCTCGTCGGCGCGGACCAGCCCGTTGAAGGCGGACGGCGTCTGGTTGAGGACGGTGACGCGCTCGCGCCGCAGCAGCTCCAGGAACGCCTCCGGCGAGCGGGACACCTCGTGCGGGACCACCACCAGGCGCCCGCCGTGCAGCAGCGCGCCCCAGATCTCCCACACCGAGAAGTCGAAGGCGTACGAGTGGAAGAGCGTCCACACGTCGCCCTCGCCGAAGCCGAACCGGTCGTCGGTCGCGTCGAACAGCCGCGACACGTTGGCGTGCGTGACGCCGACGCCCTTGGGGGTGCCGGTGGAGCCGGAGGTGTAGATGACGTAGGCGAGGTTGTCGGGGGTGGCAGGACCCCCCTCCCCCGGCCCCTCCCCCGCAAGGGGGGAGGGGAGAACTGCACCGTGCTCGTCAGATGCGGAGCTGGCGTCCGCGGAGCCCCCACCCGGCTCGCTTAGGCTCGCCACCCTCCCCCAATTCTGGGGGAGGGCTTCCCG
>JBEVLE010000430.1:0-8991 GCA_040509335.1 Longimicrobiaceae bacterium
CCTCCCGGCCGGCCGTTTCCCGGCGCCCTTCCCCCTTGATCGCGGACCCGCCGTGACCACAGCCGATCTCCTCGCCGACCTGGCGCGGCGGGGCGTGAGGATATCCATCGCGGGCGGCGCGCTGCGCATCAGCGCGCCGCGGGAAGCCGTCACCCCGGAGCTGCGCCTGCAGCTGGCGGCGCGCCGGAGCGAGATCGCGGCGCACCTGGCGGGCGCGGCCCCGCCCGCCCCGCCCCTCGACGGCCCCGCCCCGCTCTCGTACGGGCAGCTGCGGCTCTGGCTGCTGGAGCAGCGGGGGGGCGCCTCGGGGGTGTACAACGTGCCCATTGCAGCGCGCTTCTCGGGCGCGCTCCACCCGGCCGCGCTCGGGCGCGCGGTGGACGAGGTCGTCCGGCGCCACGGGGCGCTGCGCACCGCCTTCCCGCTGCGCGGCGGCGAGCCGGTGCAGCACGTGCTCCCCGCGGGGACGGGCGCGCTCCGCGTCGTCGACCTGTCCGCCCTCCCGGCGGCGGCCGGCGAAGCGGAGGCCGCGCGCATCCTGGCCGCCTCCGCCGCGGCCCCCTTCGACCTGGAGCGCGGGCCGCTCTTCCGCGCCCGCCTGCTGCGGCTGGACCCGTGCGAGCACGTGCTCCTCCTGGAGATGCACCACGCCGTCACCGACGGCTGGTCGTTCGGCGTGGTCTTCCGCGAGCTGGGGACGCTGTACGGCGCCTCGCTGCGCGGCGAGCCGTCGCCGCTCCCCGAGCCCCCGCTGCGCTACGCCGACCACGCCGCCCGGCAGCGCGAGCAGCTGCGCGGCGAGACGCTGGAGCGCCTGCTCGCGTGGTGGACCCGGCGCCTGGCCGGCGCCCCCCCGGCGCTCGACCTCCCCCCCGACCGGCCCCGCCCCCCGGTGCAGAGCTTCCGCGGCGCCCGGCACGGCCTGGTGCTCGACCCCGCTCTCGCGGGGCGGCTGCGAACGCTCGCCCGCGAGCGTGGCGCCACCCCCTTCATGGTGCTGCTCGCCGCCTTCGGCGTCCTGCTGGCGCGCCACGCGGGCGAGGACGACGTGGTGGTGGGCACCCCCGTGGCCGGACGGACCCGCCCCGAGCTGGAGGGGTTGGTCGGCTTCTTCGTCAACACCGTGGTCCTGCGCATCGACGCCGCCGGCGACCCCGCCTTCGACGAGCTGCTGGGGCGCGTGCGCGAGACCACGCTGGGCGCGTGGGAGCACCAGGAGCTCCCCTTCGACCGCCTGGTGGAGGCCCTGGGCACCCCGCGCGATCCCGCCCGCAACCCGGTGTTCCAGGTCATGTTCGCGCTCCAGGACGCCCCGCACGGGTCGCTCGCCCTTCCCGGCGTGCACGCGCGCCCCGTGGAGATCCCCATCCGCACCGCCAAGCTGGACCTCACCTGGGCGGTGCTGGACCGGGGGTCGGAGCTGCTCGTGACCGCGGAGTACGCCGCAGACCTGTTCGAAGCCGACACCATCCGGCGCATGATCGGGCACTTCCGCACGCTGCTGGAAGCCGCGGTCGCCGCCCCGGATCTGCGCCTCTCCCGGCTGCCGCTGATGGACCCCGCCGAGCGGGCGCAGGTGGCGGAGTGGAGCTCCGCCGCGCCGGAGCGCTCCCCGGCGCCCGTGCACCTGCGAGTGGCGGAGCAGGCGGCGCGCGCCCCCGCCGCCGTCGCGGTGGAGGCCGGCGGCGAGCGGCTGACCTACGCCGAGCTCCGGACCCGCGCCCACGCTCTCGCCCTGCGGCTCCGCGGGCTCGGGGCCGGTCCGGAAAGCCGCGTCGGCATCTGCCTGGAGCGCTCCGCCGAGATGGTGGTGGCCCTGCTCGCCGTGCTGGAAAGCGGCGCCGCGTACGTCCCCCTGGACCCGGAGTACCCCGCCGAGCGCCTTGCCCACATGCTGGCCGACTCGGGCGCGGCGGCCCTGCTGACCCGCGCCTCCCTCCTCGGCGCGCTGCCGCCATTCCGCGGCCAGACCGTGCTGGTGGACGAGGAGAACGGCGGCCCGGAGGAGCCGGGTGCCGTTGCAGGCTTTTCCCTGTTCCCTATTCCCTGTTCCCTATCTCTCGCCTACGTCATCTACACCTCCGGCTCCACCGGCACCCCCAAGGGCGTCGCCGTGCAGCACGGCGCGCTCGCCGGCCAGGTGGACTGGATGCTGCGCGCCTTTCCGCTTGCCGCGGCCGACCGCGTCCTCCAGAAGACGCCGTTCAGCTTCGACGCGTCGGTGTGGGAGTTCTGGGCGACGCTCGCCGCCGGCGCGACGCTGGTGATGGCCCCGCCGGGGGCGCACCGCGAGCCCGTCCAGCTGGCGCGCGCGCTCGCCGGCGAGGGGATCACCGTCGCGCAGTTCGTCCCCTCGCTGCTCGCCGCGCTGCTGGACGAGGACGTGGCCGGGTGCGCCGCGCTCCGCCGCGTCTTCTGCGGGGGCGAGGCGCTCGCGGCGGGGCTCGCAGCCCGGGCGCGCGCTGCGCTGGGGGCGGAGGTGGTGAACCTGTACGGGCCCACCGAGACGTGCATCAACGCCACCGCGCACGTGTTCGGGGGCGAGCGGCGCCCGGTCGTCCCCATCGGACGGCCGGTGGACGGGGTGCGGGCGTACGTGCTCGGGGGCGACGGGGAGCCGGTGCCGGCCGGCGTCCCGGGCGAGCTGTGCGTGGGCGGCGTGCAGGTGGCGCGCGGCTACCTGGGGAGGCCGGGGCCCACCGCCGCGGCGTTCATCCCCGACGGGCTCTCCGGGGAGGCGGGCGCGCGGCTGTACCGCACCGGCGACCGCGCGCGCTGGCTCGCGGGCGGCGTGCTGGAGTTCCTGGGCCGCGTGGACGGGCAGGTGAAGCTGCGCGGCTTCCGCGTCGAGACGGGGGAGGTGGAGGCCGCGCTGCTCGCGCACCCCGGGGTGCGCGCCGCGGCGGCCGCGGTGCGCGGGGACGGGCCCGGAGGCGCACGCCTGGTCGCCTACGTGGTCCCCGGCGGCGTGCCCCCCGCCCCCGACGCCCTGCGCGCGTGGCTGGGCCTGCGGCTCCCCGGACCCTCCGTCCCTTCGGCGTTCGTGTTCCTGGACGCGCTTCCGCTCACCCCGGCCGGCAAGCTGCACCGCGCCGCGCTCCCCCCGCCCGCGGACGTCGCGGACGCGGCCGGCCGTCCCCACGCGCCCCCCCGCACCCCGGTGGAGGAGGTGCTTGCAGGGCTCTGGAGCGACGTGCTGGGGGTGGAGCGGGTCGGCGTACGCGACAGCTTCTTCGAGCTGGGCGGGCACTCGCTCCTGGCCGCGCGCGTCGCGGCGCGGGTCCGCGGCGCCTTCGGCATCGACCTCCCCCTGCGGGCGGTCTTCGAGGCGCCCACCGTGGCCGGGCTCGCCGGCCGCGTGGAGGAAGCCCTGCGGAGTGGAAACGGCGCGGCGCCGCCGCCGGTGCGCCCCGCCGGCCGCGAGGGCCCGCTCCCGCTTTCCTTCGCGCAGCGGCAGCTGTGGGTGGTGGAGCGGATGGGCGGGGCGGAGGGCGTCTACGACGTGCCGCTGGCGCTGCGGCTCGCGGGGCCGCTGGAGCCGGCGGCGCTCGGGCGCGCGCTCCGCGAGCTCGTCCGCCGGCACGAGGCGCTGCGCACCGTCTTTCCCGCCGCGCCGGGCGAGGAGCCCGTGCAGGTGGTCCTCCCTCCCCCGTCCCCCGCCCTGCCGGTGGCCGACCTGGCCGCGCTCCCGGCCGCGGCGCGGGAAGCGGAGGCCGCGCGGCTGCTGGCCGGACCGGCGCGAAGTCCCTTCCACCTGGAGCGCGGGCCGCTCTTCCGCGCCCGCCTGCTGCGGCTGGACCCGCGGGAGCACGTGCTCCTCCTGGAGATGCACCACGTCGTGACCGACGAGTGGTCGCAGGGGGTGATGCTGCGCGAGCTGGGAGCGCTGTACGGCGCGTTCCTGCGCGGCGAGCCGTCGCCGCTGCCGGAGCCGCGGCTCCGGTACGCGGACTACGCCGTCTGGCAGCGCGACCAGCTGCGGGGCGAAACGCTGGAGCGCCTGCTCGGCTGGTGGACCCGGCGCCTCGCCGGCGCCCCCCCGGCGCTCGACCTCCCCGCGGACCGCCCGCGTCCCCCGGTGCAGAGCTTCCGCGGCGCCCGGCACGACCGGGTGCTCGACCCCGCTCTCACCAGGCGGCTGCGGGCGCTCGCCCGCGAGCGGGGCGCCACCCCCTTCATGGTGATGCTCGCCGCCTTCGGCGTCCTGCTGGCGCGCTACGCGCGCGAGGACGACGTGGTCGTGGGCACCCCCGTGGCCGGACGGACCCGCCCCGAGCTGGAGGGGATCGTCGGCTTCTTCGTCAACACCGTGGTCCTGCGGGTCGACGCCGGCGGCGACCCCGCCTTCGGCGAGCTGCTGGGGCGCGTGCGAGAAGCGACGCTGGGCGCGTGGGAGCACCAGGAGCTCCCCTTCGACCGCCTGGTGGAGGCGCTTGGGGCCCCGCGCGACCCCGCCCGCAACCCGGTTTTCCAGGTCGCCGTGTCGTACCACGCGCCGGCTCCCCCCCCGGAGCTCCCCGGGCTGGACGCGCGCCCCCTGCCCCACCGCACCGTCACCTCCAAGTTCGACCTGTCGCTGCACCTTGCCGACGACGGCGACGGGATCCGCTGCGCGTGGGAGTACGCCCGCGACCTGTTCGACGCCGCGACGGTCGCCCGCATGGCGGAGCACCTGGCCGTGCTGCTCCGGGGCGTGGCCGCGGACCCCGACCGCCGCGTCTCCACCATCCCGCTGCTCACCGACGCCGAGCGGCGGGAGTGGGAGGCGCTGCGACGGGAGGCGCTTCCCCGCTTCCCCGCGGAGCGCTGCATCCACGAGCTCGTCGCGGAGCAGGCGGCGCTTCGCCCGGATGCGGTCGCCGTGGTCCACGAGGGGGCGGGGCTCACCTACGGGGAGCTGGATGCGCGGGCCAACCAGCTGGCCCACCACCTGCGCGCCCTGGGCGCCGGGCCGGGGAGCCGCGTCGGCGTGTGCCTGGAGCGCTCCGCCGAGCTGGTGGTGGCGATCCTGGCGGTGCTCAGGGCCGGCGCGGCCTACGTGCCGCTGGACCCCGGCCACCCCGCCGCACGGCTGGCGCTGGTGCTCCGGGACACCGGCGCCGTCGCGCTGGTGACCTCGGCCCCGCTGCTGGAGCTCCTCCCGGAGCCGGGGAACGGCGGGCGCCCGATCCCGGCGGTCGCCGTGGACCGCGACGCCACCGCCCTGGCAGGTCGCCCCCGCACGCCCCCGGCGAGCGGAATCGGGCCCGACCACCCGGCGTACGTGATCTACACCTCCGGCTCCACCGGCACCCCCAAGGGCGTGGTGGTGACGCACGCCTGCGTGGCCCGCCTCTTCGCGGCGACCGCGCCCTGGTTCCGCTTCGCCGCGGACGACGTGTGGACGCTCTTCCACTCGTGCGCGTTCGACTTCTCGGTGTGGGAGATGTGGGGCGCGCTCCTCCACGGCGGCCGCCTGGTCGTGGTCCCCCTGTGGGTCGCGCGCTCGCCGGACGCCTTCCGCGCGCTGGTGGCGCGCGAGGGGGTCACGGTGCTGAGCCAGACCCCCTCCGCGTTCCGCCACTTCGTCCGCGCCGACGAGGACGCGCCCGCGGACGCCGGGCTCGCGCTGCGACGCATTGTCTTCGGCGGGGAGGCGCTGGACGCGCCGAGCGTGCGCCGCTGGCTCGCGCGGCACGGCGAAGCGTCGCCGCGGCTGGTGAACATGTACGGGATCACCGAGACCACCGTCCACGTCACGTACTGCGAGCTGGACGCCCGCGTGCTCGACGCCTCGCTCCCCGGCACCACCCCCATCGGCCGGGCGCTCCCCGACCTGCGCGTCCACCTGCTGGACGCCGCGCAGGAGCCCGTTCCCGCCGGCGTCCCGGGCGAGCTGTACGTGAGCGGCGCCGGGGTGTCCGCGGGATACCTGGGCCGGCCGGAGCTGACGGCGGCCAGGTTCCTGCCCGACCCCTCCTCCGCGGAGCCGGGGGCGCGGACGTACCGGTCGGGAGACCTGGCGCGCCGCGCGGCGGACGGGTCGCTCCACTTCCTCGGCCGCGCCGACGGGCAGGTCAAGGTGCGCGGCTTCCGCATCGAGACCGGCGAGGTGGAGGCCGCGGTGCGCGCGCTCCCCGGCGTCCGCCAGGGCGTGGTCGTGCTCCGCGAGGACGCGCCGGGGGACGCGCGCCTGGTGGCGTACCTGGTGCTGGACGAGGCCGCGCCGGCCGCCGGGCCGGGGGGGCTGCGGGAGGCGCTCGCCGCGCGGCTCCCCGACTTCATGCTCCCCGCCGCCTTCGTGGTGCTCCCGGAGCTCCCCCTCACCGCGCAGGGCAAGCTGGACCGGCGCGCCCTCCCCGCGCCGGACGGGGAGCGGCTGCTGCGCCACGCCTACGAGCCGCCCCGCTCCGCGCTGGAGGCGCGGCTCGCGGACGCCTGGCGGGCGGCGCTGGGGGCCGACCGGGTGGGCGTGCACGACGACTTCTTCGCGCTGGGAGGCGACTCGCTCCGCGCCGTGCAGGTGGTGTCCGCCCTCCGCGGGGGCGGGGTGGATGCTTCCGTCCGCGACCTGTTCCTGCACCCCACCGTCCGCGGCCTGGCCCGGCGGCTGGACGCCGCGGAAGCAACGGGGGACGCCCCGGCCGCGACGGTTCCGCTCCACCTGGCGGAGGTGCCGGAGGACGAGCTCGCCCGCGTGCGGGCCGCCTTCGGCGAGGACATGGAGGACGTCTATCCGGCCACCCGGATGCAGGCGCTCATGGTCGACGAGTACGCCCGGGACGCGGCGCGCCGGGGCGTCTACCACGCGCAGCAGCGCTTCCGCCTCGCGGACCCGGCCCTCGCCGTGGACGCGCTCCGGGACGCGGTCGGGGGGCTGGTCCGGCGGCATCCCGCCTTCCGCACCGCCTTCGCCCGCGGCGCCGGCGGCCGGCTGCTGCAGGTGGTGCGCCGCGGGCTGCAGGTGCCGCTCGCGGAGGCCGACCTGCGCGCGCTCCCGCCCGCCGCCCAGGAGCGCGCCATCGCGGCGCATGTCGCCCGCGACCTGGACTCGCCCTTTCGCCCGGAGGCGCCCGGCGAGCCCCTGGTGCGGCTCGCGCTCTTCCGCCGCGCCGACGGCGTGGCGGAGCTGTTCATGTCGCAGCACCACGCCATGGAGGACGGGTGGGGCAACGTCCACTTCCTCGGCCGGCTCTTCGCCGCGTACCTCCGGGCGCGCGACGGCATTCCCGCCGGCGGGCCGGAGCCCCCGGCCGGCAGCCCCGCCCGGGAGTTCGTCGCGCTGGAGGCGGAGGTGCTGGCGGACCCGGAGGCACGCGCCTTCTGGGCGGAGCGGATGCGCGCCCTCTCGCCCCCCTGGCCGCCGCGCCGCGCGGACACGCGCGGGAGCCGGCGCGGCCGCGCACCCGCGCTGTCGCTCCCCCCCGCGCTGGCCGCGTCGCTGCGAGACTCCGCCGCCCGGCACCGGGCCGCGCTCAAGGCCGTGTACCTGAGCCCCTTCCTGGACCTGCTCGCGGCCATGGCGGGCGGCGAGGACGCGTGCGCCGGCGTGGTGTGGAACGGGCGGTCCGAGCGGCTCTCCGACCCGCTGGAGGCCCTGGGGCTCTACTGGAACCTGCTCCCCGTCCACCGGCTCCCGGGCCTCCCGGACGGCGCGGAGCGGGTCCGCGCGGTCCACGCCGACCTGCTGCGGACAGACCGCTTCGGCCGCTACCCGCTGACGGCCATCACGGAACCGCACGGCGGCCGCGAGCCTTTCTTCGCCACCTTCAACTTCCTCCACTTCCACCACCTGGCGCTCCCGGCCGGGGAGCGCGGCCTGCGCGTGGAAACGGTGGAGACGCTGGACCGCTTCCACCTGCCGCTCAGCCTCGCCGTCGGCATCGCACCGCAGGGCGACAGCGCGGCACTGCGGGTGGAGTTCGACGACCGCTGGTTCACCCCGGCGGACGCCGCCGCCGCGCTGGACGACTACGCCCGGCGCCTGGCGCGGCTCACGGCGGACGCGGCGACACTTGACTCCCATCCACCTGGAACGCATTTTGGTTCCACCTGAACAGAGGAGGGGATGGATGGTCGACGCGCGCGACGTGTACCGTATCCTGGGCGGGGAAAAGGCGGTGGGCCGGACGGTGCGCACCGTCCGCGAGCTGCGGCATGCCGTGGACGACGGCTTCCCGGTGGAGGCGCTGGAGTCTGCCGCCCGCTACGTGGCGGGCGACGAGCGCGGCGCCGCCGAGATCCGCTACGGCATCGTCCCCAAGACGACGCTGCACCGCCGCGAGCGGCTCACCGCCGAGGAAAGCCAGCGCCTGGAGCGCCTGGCGCGGGTGGCCGCCCTCGCCGAGCAGGTGTGGGAGGACCGCGCGCTCGCCCACGAGTTCCTGCTCTCCCCGCAGCCCCAGCTGGAGGGCGAGCGCCCCATCGACCTGGCGCGCACGGATCTGGGCGCACGCGAGGTGGAGGCGCTTCTCTTCGCCATCGAGTACTCGCTCCCCGCCTGACGGATGCTGGCCTGGCGGGTCTGCAAGTCCAGGTTCGCCCCCTTCGACGGCACCGGCGCCATGCTGCACGGCGCCCGCTGGAGCTCCCCCGGGCACCCCGTCGTCTACGCCGCCGACTCGCTGGCCGGCGCGATCCTGGAGATCCTCGCCCACGCCCTCCGCCCCCGCACCCTCCCCGGCCCGCACCACGCCGTCCGCATCGAAGTCCCCGACGCGCTGGTGGAAACCCTCGACCCCGGAGCGCTCGCCGGCTGGGACGCCAAGGGCTCGCCCGAGGCGCTCGCCTTCGGCGACCGCTGGCTGGAGGAGGCCCGCAGCGCCGCCCTCCAGGTCCCCGCCCTTCCCTGCCGCCCCGCGGGCCGCAACCTGCTGATCAACCCAGCCCACCCGGACGCTGCCCGGATCACCGTGTCGGAGCCGTTCGAGGTGCCCTGGGACGAGCGCCTCTTCTGAGCGCAGCGCGCGGGCCGACGTGGACGCACGATGCCCCGCCGGGCATGGACCCGGC
>JBEVLE010000431.1:0-7373 GCA_040509335.1 Longimicrobiaceae bacterium
GCCCCCGCTCCCCCCGCACCCGAGGCGTCCGCGCCGGAGGGCGGCGACGAGGGCGAGGGTGAAGGCGAGGGCGGCGGCGACGCCGAGGGCGGCGAGGCGGCGGCGCGCAAGCGCCGCGGGCGCCGCGGCGGGCGCGGCCGCAGCAAGAAGAAGGACACCCCCGCCGCCGAGTGACGGGGGCGGGGAAGGGGGGGGCGGACCCGTGTCCGCTCCCCCCGGAGTTCTACGCCCGGGGCGCCGGGGAGGTCGCGCGCGACCTCCTCGGCGCTCTCGTCGTGTCCGGGATCGGCGGCGCGCGGTGCGTGGGCGTGATCGTGGAGACCGAGGCGTACACCGGCCCCGACGACGAGGCCTCGCACGCGCACATCCGCTTCGGCAGGACGGCGCGCAACGCGGCCATGTTCGGCCCGCCGGGGATCGCGTACGTGTACCGCATCTACGGGATGCACTGGTGCCTCAACGTGGTCACCGGGCCCGAGGACTTCCCGGCCGCCATCCTGATCCGCGCCGCGAGGCCGGTGGAGGGGCTGGACGCCATGCGCGCCCGGCGCCCGGGGCGGCCGGACCGCGACCTGCTGCGCGGCCCCGGCAACCTGTGCCGGGCCCTGGGGGTCACCGCCGAGCACAACTTCCACCCGGTGCAGTCTGCTCCCCTCTGGGTGGCCGCCGGCGCATCGGTGCCCGACGCGGACGTCGTGGCGGGCCCGCGCATCGGCATCACCCGCGCGGCCGACGCGCCGCTGCGCTTCCGGGTCCGCGGCGACCCGTACGTGTCCAGGTAGGAGAACGATGCGAGACAGCGACAACCTGATGGAGTTCGCGGTGCGCCTCGCCGGCAACGCCGGCTCGGTGACGCTGGACCACTTCGGCAGCGCCGCGGTGGAGCTCAAGGGCGACGGGAGCGAGGTGACCGCCGCGGACCGCGCCGCCGAGGAGCTGGTGCGGAAGTCGCTCGCCGAGGCGTTCCCCGAGGACGGGATCGTGGGCGAGGAGGGCCAGGACGTGCCCTCGCGGAGCGGGCGCCGCTGGATCGTGGACCCCATCGACGGGACGCGCTCCTTCGCCTGCGGGGTGCCGCTGTACGCGGTGCTCATCGCGCTGGAGGAGGAGGGGCGGCCCACGCTGGGGTGCTGCCACTTCCCGGCGCTGGGGGAAACGCTGGTGGCCGCGCGCGGGGCCGGCGCGTGGCACAACGGCAGGCCCGCCCGCATGTCCGGCGTGGAGGAGCTGGCCTCGGCGCGGGTGGTGACCTCCGGGCTGGAGTACTGGCGCGACCGCTCCAGCGACGCGGACCGCGCCGGCTTCGACCGGCTGGTGCGCGCCACGCGCTTCTGCCGCACCTGGGGCGACGCGTACGGCTACTTCATGGTGGCCGTCGGCCGGGCGGACGTGTTCGTGGACCCTGTCTGCGGGGCGTACTGGGACTACGCGCCCATGCTCCCCATCTTCGCGGAGGCGGGCGGCCGCCTGACCACCTTCGCCGGGGAATCGCTGTCGGCGTGGAGCACGTCCCTGGCCGCATCGCCCCGCCTGCACGAGGCCGCGTCGCGCGTCCTCGCCGGCGCCGACTGAAGGCCGTCGCTCCCTGTTCGTGGAACGTCCCTTGCCCGTCCCTGGATCGTCCCGGACGCGGGGTCCGGGGCGGTCACGAGACCCGGGAGGAACGATGGCGGTCTACAAGTCGCTGGAGCTGGTGGGGACCTCCCCGCAGGGCTTCGACGAGGCGGTTCGCGCGGCAGTAAAGCGGGCGGGGGAGTCCATGCGCGACCTGGAGTGGATGGAGGTGGTGGAGCAGCGCGGCTACATCAAGGGCGGGGAGATCAACGAGTACCAGGTCAAGGTGCGCGTCTGGTTCAAGCTGGAGGACGGCGGCAGCGAGTAAGCGCGTCCTCGGCCGATGTCGAAAGGCCGCACCGTGGTTTCGCGGTGCGGCCCTTTCGCTCATCGTGGATCTCGTCGGTACGGATCGAACGGCACGGGTCGGGCGTGCCCCCGGCTGCGCCGGGGTCGGGCTTCGGCTCCGTAAGCGAGCAAACAACGCTCGCTAACGGAGTCGAGACCCGGCGGAAACAGCCCCGCCGGGTCTCGCCCCTTCGGGCCGAAATCCCTCACGCGGGGGTGGCGCTGGCGTCCGCGGGGATGAGCTCCCTCGCCCCCCGGCCCCCTTTCTCCCGCGGGCGGGCGCGGCTTGTGCGAAGGTGGGACACGGCCCCTTCCTCCACCCGACCGTCCGGAGTTCCGCGATGCAGGAGAACCAGCCCGTCGAGCCGCAGGGGGACGATTCCGTCCTGAAGCCGGACGTGGACCCCACGGCGCAGGCGGTGCCGGTGAGCGAGGACGCCGCCGAGCCGGACCTGGAGCGGACGGGGGAGGCGATGGACACCCACCGGGCGCAGTCCGCCTCCCTGACGGTGCTCACGGTGCTTGCCGTGCTGTACACGCTGTACTTCGCCCGCGAGTTCCTGCTCCCCATCGCCATCGCGCTGCTGCTCAGCTTCCTGTTCAGCCCGCTGGTGCGGGCGCTGGCGCGCGTCAAGATCCGCCCGCCGCTGGGCGCGGGGCTGGTGGTGCTGGGGCTCCTGGGGCTGCTGGGGCTGGGGGTGTACGAGCTGTCGGGGCCGGTGCAGAGCTGGGCCGCGAGCGCCCCGGAAACGCTGGCGAGCGCCCAGAAGCGGCTGCGCAGCGTGATGCGTCCGCTGGAGCGCGTCAGCCGCACCGCCGAGCAGGTGGAGAGCGCCGCCACCGGGGTGGGCGGCGGACCGGCGAAGCCGCGCGAAGTGGTGGTGCGCGGGCCGGGGCTGGTGTCGCGCATCTTCGGGACGACGCAGCGCTTCGCCACGGGGATGATGGAGGTGCTGGTGCTGCTGTACTTCCTGCTGGCCGCGGGCGACCTGTTCCTGCAGAAGCTGGTCAAGGTGCTCCCCAACCTGCGCGACAAGCGCAAGGCGGTGGGGATCGCCCGGGCCACCGAATCGGCCATCTCCACCTACCTGCTGACCGCCCTGCTGATGAACGTGGCGGAAGGGGTGGTCGTGGCGCTGGCGATGTGGCTGCTGGGGATGCCCAACCCGGCGCTGTGGGGCGCGCTGGTGGTGGTGCTGGAGTTCATCCCCTACCTGGGCGCGCTCACCATGACGGTGATCCTGTTCCTGGCGGCCATCACCACCTTCGACAGCGTGGGCCACGCGCTCGTCCCCCCCGCGGCCTTTCTGGCCATCAACCTGGTGCAGGCCAACTTCGTGAGCCCGCTGCTCTTCGGCCACAAGCTCGCGCTCAACCCGGTGGCACTCTTCGTGGGGCTGGCCTTCTGGTTCTGGATCTGGGGGATCCCGGGCGCCTTCATCGCGGTGCCGCTGCTGGCCACCTTCAAGATCTTCTGCGACCACATCGAGGCGCTCGCCTCCGTGGGCGAGTTCCTGGGGATGCGCGACGCCGAGGAGCGCCGGGCGACGGTGAGATAGAGGACGGGAGATCGAAGCCGTCCGGTGGATCCGCGTATACGGAGCACCGCTCCGGCTGGGACAGAAATGCCACAGTCCGCGGTCCGGCCGAGCCATACCGGCCGGCCCCCCCCCGCGGTGCGGACTTCCCCCACATTGCGCCCCATGGCACCCGTTTGACGAGCGTTCCCGCCGGCGTTCCGCCACGCCCGGCTGCGGACTCGCAATGGACCAGGCAAACACTCCGGAAAACCGCTCGCCCCGGCGTGGCTCCTCTTTTCCGGCCGGCGCGTGGTCCGGCCTCCCGGCTGCCTCGCTCCTGGCCGGCCGAAGATGGCCGCCGGAAGCGAAGACGGGAAGCACACCGTCGCCGGCTGGGACACGGACGCCCCATGGGAGCTGCCTGTCCGCGCGTCACTCGGTTTGAACCGGCCATTCCTGGAAAGGCAGCCTGGGCACGCCGGCGGCGAACATCGGACGCAGGACGTTCCCGTGTATCCGATCCTGCTTCCGGCACATATCTCCAGCACCCCGCCGCGGGATCCGGGTGCAATGTCCCCGTTCCTTCTCCAAACCGTTCCAGCACCTTATTGTACGCTCTTTAACGGACAGCATGGGCACAAGTTTTGAGGCGAAAAGCCTGCGCGCCGGAAGCGATTCTTCACTCGCCAAAAAGAAAGGGGAGCATCCCATGAAGAGAATCCGATTCTTCCTGCTTGTCGCCCTGGCGTCTGCCCTGGCGGGGGTGGGGTCCAGCCTCATGAGGCCCGGCACGGTGTCCGCCACGGAGGTAGAGGAGGCCAACGAGAGCATCGACGCGGTTGCTCAGAACGGAAACCTGTACGTCAATCCCAACTCGGTGCCGCGCAGCGTCTGCATCTGCGCGCAGAACGCGATCGACTGCGCACCGTGCAAATCGCTCTGAGTTCCGACGCTTCCAGTTTCGGACCTCGTTAGCGCGGGTGCGCTGACCGGTCCGGAGTTGCTTCCGGCGCATCGTGGCCCGCCGCACGAGCCGTGCGGCGGCTTGACCGACAACCCGATCGTGACGAGAACCAGCGATGCCGAGCACGTTGCATCGTGGAATGCGGCTCCTTGCCGCCCTCCGTCCCCGGATCACGCTGGTGAGCGTGCTGGTCCTTGCCCTCCCGTCGTGCCGGGACGCGCAGTCCGCTGCTCCCACACTCTCCCTCCGCGAACAGCTCGACCAGGCGCTCGCGCAGCGCGCGGCCGCCAGGCCGCCGCGCGAAGACGTCGCCTACCCCGAGTTCCTGGCCGGCTTCGAACGGATCGCCTCGGTGCGCGTTCCCCTGGCGCCTGGCGCGGCCGGCGTGGCCGGACGCCCCGACGTATGCGCCCTCACCCCGGCCGGCGACGTATACCTCGCCACCAGCGGCACGAGCGGAATCCGGCTGTGGGCCGCAGGATCGAACACGCTGCGCGAGCTTCCCATCCCCGGCTCCCCCGACACGACCACCGTGAGGGACCTGTTCTGGGACTCCCGCCGGTCGGCACTCTACGCACTGGACTCGCGCCACAACGAGGTCCTGCGCTACGGCAACTCGGGGGCGCCGACGGGGCTGGCGGCGGTGAACTCCGGCCAGGCCAACGCTCGCCTGATCGTGCTGGAAGACGGCCGGATGGTGCTCGGCGGCGTGCGGGAGGAAGCTCCGGAGCGGACCACCCTGCTGTCGGTTCACGACGGCGTGGGGAGGTACCGGGCCTCGTTCCTGGAGATGAGCGGCGTGATGCTCCGCAGCAAGCTGCGGGTGACCCCGCCCGTGCTGCTGGCGGACCTGGGCGGCGGCCAGTTCCTGGCCGCAGAGCCGTCGTCGCCTGAGATCCTGGAGTTGAGTGCGGACGGCCGGGAGGTGGGCCGTATGCATGCGGGCTTCGACGGCTACCGCCCCCCCGTGCCACTCGCCGTGGCCACGGTGGACCCGGTGCGAATCGAGGCGTGGATGCACGGCTGGGACCGGATGGTCCTGCTGCACGCGAGCCCGCGCTACGTGTACACGGTGTTCCAGAGCCGGCAGGGAGGACAGCCGCGGCACCGCGTCGAGGTTCTCGACCGGGACGGAGCCCGGGTGGCCGGGGGCATGCGGCACGACAGCTTCCCCACCTGCGGCCAGGGCGACGAGCTGGTGCTCGTCTCCCAGGGGCGGCGGGACGAGGTGGAGATCAGCCGCTGGCGGTTCCGCGGCGCGCCCGGCGGCGCCCGGACCCTTGGAGGTGAGCGATGATCGGAATGCGCGATGCTTTGGCTGCGGCCGTCCTGGCGGCAGCGGTGTTCTGGGGATCGCACGCGGTGTCGGCCGCCGGCCCGGAGGCGCTCGACATGCGCGGCGCGCTGCGGGAGGTGGAGGCGTCCGGCGCCACGTTGTGCCTGGCCGGCGGCAACTGCCTGTCCCCCGACGCGGAGCGGACGCTCTTCCTCTTCGTCCGCGCGAGCGACTGCGCGGGCGCCAAGTACGACGCCGCCGTGCTGGAGGAGCTCTACCGGGCCACACCGCGCCGCAGGCTGAACGTGGTGGGCGTGGTGGACGGCATGACCGTGGAAGAGGCGCGGGCTTTTGCCGTGGCCTCGGAGATCACCTATCCGCTCTACCTGGGATCGCGGGGGCTGGAGCGCTTCGTGCGAAACCCGCGGCCGGCCGTGGGAAACCGGCCCATGAAGCTGCTGGTGGACAGGGATGGGCGCGTGCTGCGGCGCTGGACCTCCGTCACCATGGCCAGCATGCTGCGCGAGGAGGCCCTGCGGCTCCGCGAGCCGCGGGCGGCCGGGGAGGCCACCCCATGAACGGCCGGCGCCGCGCGGGTCTCGCCGCGCTGCTGCTGGCCACCCTCGCTGCGTGCCGCGACACCGGCGGCCCACCCGCGGTGGTGATCGCCCGCGCCGACACCGTCGTCACCCAGGCCAGCGAGCTGCTGGGGGTGCCGACGGACCTGGCCGTGGACCACGCGGGGCGCCTGTACGTGGTGGACCAGGGCATGTCGCGGATCGTGCGCGTGGAGCCCGGGCGCGGATTCGCCCTGCTGGGCCGGGCGGGGCAGGGTCCCGGCGAGTTCTCCATGCCGCAGGGGCTGAGCGTGGCGGACGACACCCTGCGCGTGGACGACCGCGGCAACCAGCGGGTGGTTGTGCTGGACGGCGCGGGAAAGCCGGCGCGTAGCTATTCCGTACCGCCTCGCCTGCCCGGGGTCATGGCTTTCGGACCGGGGGGGGATGCGGCCGTCGCCACGCTGGGCTTCACCCCGGCCGGGCTGGCCCAGCGGATCGACTCGCGCGGCAGGCCCGTGCAGACCTTCGGCCGGCTCGTGGCGCCGCACGTGGGATTCTGGAACTTCACCGCCATGAAGGCCGAGGTGCGGCGTGGCCGCGTACCCACCGCGCTGCGCAACAACGCCATCCCCGTGCTGGGCGAGGACGGGGGCGCGTGGCTCGTGCTCGCGGCCGAAGGCGAGGTTCAGCGCTTCGACGCCGCCGGCCGGCGCCGCTGGGCGCGCCCGGTCACGACGCCCGAGGTGGATCGCGTCCGCGACCGCTTCTTCGCGCTGAACAGGGCCGAGAACGACCCGGCCGAATTCTACATGCTGCAGTTCTTCTCGGACGCCGTTGCCGTGGGCGACATGCTCTGGGTGCTGGTCGCCACCGCGGAGGACGAGCCCGCCGCGGTGGTGGTGGTGGACGGCCGGGGCGCCGTACAGCACAGGTACGTAGTGCCGGCCCTGCCCGGCGCGACCGCGCTGGCAGTGGACGCGGCACGTCGTCAGCTGTACCTCACCAGCCCGGCGTCTGCCATGGTCGTTCGCGTCGCCCTGCCGCCCGGCGAGTAGGAGGGGGGCCAGCCGTCGCGTGAGGGATTTCGGCCCGGAGGGGCGAGACCCGACAGCAGTATCGTCGGGGCTCGACTCCGTTGCAGACGGTTGTTT
>JBEVLE010000432.1:0-5338 GCA_040509335.1 Longimicrobiaceae bacterium
GGGCGCGGGGGCGCAGGCGGCTCGGGGCGGGGCGGGGGAGGCGCCGCGCGGACGGCCGCCTCCGCGGCGCAGGCGGGGCACGTGCGGCCCGGCAGCCAGCCGACCTCCGCGCCGTGGCGCACGCACCAGAAGCCCAGGTCGCCGCCGCAGGCCTCGCACGGGCCCACGTGGGTGAGCGAGTGCTCCGTCCCGCAGACGGTGCACCGCTCCACGACGCGGCTCAACCGCCCTCCTCCGCCGCGGCCGCGCCGGCGCCGGGCTCGGGGTACACCTCGCGCAGGAGCTCCGGGGGGATGAACAGCCGACGGACCTCCGGGAGCTCGCCGCGCACCCAGCGCGCGATCACCGGCACCCGCTCGTACGGGCCGAACACCTCGCGCGGCAGGCGGTGCGACAGGGTGTTGATGGTGAGCGCGGGGTGCGCCTCCCACCCCGGGTACACCGCGAAGCGCTCCTCCACGTGGTCGTGGCCGCGGAGCATCCGGCGCACCGGCCGCCCGGCGCGCGCGGCGACCTCGCAGAAGGCGGCGAAGTCCTCGCGGCCGAACTCGCTCCCGCGCGTGGTGCGGTTGGGGATGCGCTTGCGGGCGCGCGGGTGCGCCCGCAGCCACACGAAGTCCTGGAGCACGCGCGGGTCGTTCCAGTCGCCCCCCTCGGCGAGCATGGCGTGCAGGTCGGTGTGCGGGACGCCGCCGTGCGCCACCAGCAGCCCGTCCGGGAAGAAGAGCGCCCGCGGCGCCCGCGCGAAGAAGCGCTCGACGAGCCGCCCCAGCCGCCCCGCCCAGGGGTGGTCGGGGTCGGCGTTCAGCCAGTCGGTGAAGTCGGAGGGAAGCACGGTGGACTGGAAGCGCCCGTCGCGGTGCACGAGCGCCTCGTCGTGGTTGCCGGCGAGCACGGTGACGCGCATGGGGCCGTCCAGCAGCAGCTCCCAGACGCGCAGCACCACCTCGGCGGCGTGCGCGCCGTCGTCGAACAGGTCGCCCAGGAAGACGATGCACGCGTCCGCGCCGCCGCCGCTCCGGTCGATGTGCTGGAGCGCCGCCTCCAGCGCCAGCAGGTCGCCGTGCAGGTCGCCCACGAACCACACCTCGCCCACCGGCCAGGCCTCGCCCAGGCGGATCGCCAGGTCGCCCGGTCCGGCGGCGTACTCCTCGAAGGCCAGCCCAAGCGGCCCGCCCCCCGCAAGCCGCTCCTCCATCCGCCCGATGATTCCTTCCGCGCGCTCCACGGAAATCGGGGCCGCCACGGCGGCGCGCACGGCGTCCCAGTCCAGCCCCCGCACCTCCAGCACGCTCAGCCCCGCCGGCGCCGACGACACCTCCGCCGGAGCCGCCGCGGGCGCGGCGGACGCAACGGCCTCCTCGATCTGCGCGGCCTGCGCCGGCAGCGGCGGCGGCAACTCCGCGGCCGCGGGATCCGTCACGCCGCCCGTCGCCTCGCCGCCGGTCGGCTCCGGCGCCGGATCGGCCGGTGCGGCTGCCTCGGCAGGCTCGCCGCCTGCCGCCGGGATCTCCCCCGGCGCGTCGCTCCCGGGGCCGTCCTCGGGATCCTGTCTCTCCGTCACGGCTCGTTCTCCACGCGCAATCGCAGCCGCGTCGGGCCGATGGTGATCACCGCCCCGGCCTCCACGGGCGCCGGGGCGTCGCCCAGCGCGGCGCCGTTCAGGAAGGTGGGATTACGGGTCCCCGGCGCGGGCGCGACGGTCCAGCCGCCCCCCGCCGGGTCGCGCGCCAGGAGGAACTGGGGCTCGCCGGCGTACACGTGGTCGTCGCCCGCGAAGGTGGACAGCAGGTGCTTGCCGATGGCGGTGTCCACCCCCACGCTCAGCCGCTTCGCCGTCGCCTCGGCCACCAGCACCAGCCTGCCGGAGCGGGTGAAGCCGCACGCCTCGCAGCGCGGCACGGTCCCGTCCTCGTGGACGAAGCCGCACTGCGGGCACTTCCACGCCACGCGCGCCTCAGCCCGCGCGCACGGTGAGCGGGAGCTTCGCGATCCCCTTTTCCGCGCGCCCCACGGCGATCACGTCGCCCTCGCGCAGCGGGCGCGGCTCGGTGACGGGCTGGCCGTTGAGCAGCGTCTCGTTGGTGGTCCCCGCCTGCGGCACCAGCTGCCAGGCGCCGTCCGGGCCGCGCTCCACGGTGCACTGCTCCGTGTCCCACACGTTGAAGTCGTCGCCGAACTGGCGGACCATGTGCTTCCCCAGCGGCGTCTTCACGCCCACGCTGATGGAGTGCCCCGACTCCCCCACGAGCTGGATCCGGTCCGCCTTCAGCGCCTCGCCCGTCGCGGCGGCCCCCGCCGCTCCCGCCGCCGCTCCCGCCGCCGCGTCCGCCGGCGCGGCCTCCGCCGAGACCCCGTCCGTCGCCACGGCTTCGGGGGATGCCCCTCCCGCGTCGGTGGATGCCGCCTCCGTCGGCACGGCTTCGGTGGACGCGGCGTCGGTCCACGCCGCGTCGCTCGCCACCGCGCCCGCGGAGGAGGCGTCGGCCGGCGCCGCGTCCGTCGACTCGGCTCCGGTGGACGGCGATTCGACCGTCCCCGTCCCGGTGGACGAAGCGTCGGCCGTGGCCGGCATCTCCAGCGTCACGTCCCCGGAGGACGCCGGCGTTCCGGCCGTCTCGGCTCCGGCGACGGGGGGAGGCGCCGAGCCTCCCATGGAGTCGGCGGCCGTGGAGGTTTCCGTGCTGGCTCCCACCTCGGGCGGGGTCAGCGGCAGGTCCTCGTCCACCGGGACGGCCGGCTCTCCCGCCGCCCCGCCTGCGGCGGCCGGATCCGTCGGTGCGGCCGGAGTCGCCGCCGTCGGGTCCACGGGCGTCGGCCCCGCCGACGCCATCCCGTCGGACGCCATCGACTCGGTCGCCGCCGTCGTCCCGGCCGACTCCGAGGCCGCGCCGGCCGCGGTGGATGCCGCGTCGGTCGTGGACGCCGCCGGGGCGTCCCCCTGCGGTGCCGGCGTTTCCCCGGGCTGCGCGCCCGGCTCCCTGTTGCTCTCGGTCACGTTGTTCCTCTCCGTTTTCAGCCCGCGCGGGCGGTGAGCGGCAGCTTCGCGATTCCCTTGGCGGCGCGGCCCACCGCGATCACGTCGCCCTCGCGGAGCGGGCGCGCCTCGGTGACGGCCTGGCCGTTGAGCAGCGTCTCGTTGGTGGTCCCCGGCCGCGGCACCAGCTGCCAGGCGCCGTCCTGGCCGCGCTCCACCGCGCACTGCTCGGCGTCCCACACGTTGGCGTCCTCGCCGAACTGCCGCACGATGTGCTTTCCCAGCGGCGTCCGCACGCCCACGCTGATGGCGTGTCCGGTCTCGCCCACCAGGCGGATGCGCTCGGAGCGCAGCACGGCGCCCCCGCCGGACGGCGGAGCCGCGGCGGGCGTGGCACGCGGGATCGGCGGCGGCGGGGACGGCGCGGTCGGCGCCGCGGCCGGAGCCGGCGCCGGAGGCGCGGGAGGAGGTGCGGACGGAGGAGCAGCCGGTGCGGCGGCCGGTGCCGGAGCGGGCGGCGCGGCGGCCGGAGCGGGCGCGGACGGTGCCGGAGCCTTCGCCGCCCCGGCGCGCCCGGTGAGCACGTCGCGCACCTCCGCCGCGGTGGGGCGGTCCTGCGGGCGCGGCGCCAGGCAGCGGTGCAGCACCTCCGCCACCGCCTCGTTGCTTGCGGGTGCAGGCATCGTCCCGCCCAGCACCGGCCGCTCCGCCGCGTGCGCGAGCGCCTTGCGGGCGTACTCGTCCTGGTCCTCCGACCAGTACGGGTGCCGCCCCGCCAGGAGCTGGTACAGGATCAGCCCGCAGGTGAACACGTCCGACGCCGTGCCGGGGACCGCGCCCCGGGTGAAGTGCTCCGGCGAGCGGAAGTTGTCGGTCCCCACGTAGCCCTGGTGGCCGTGCCAGGGCGCCGGCTCGTCGGTGAGCACCGAGAAGTCCAGGTCGATCAGCTTGAGCTGGAAGCCCGCCGCGATGGAGCGGTCCTCGATCAGGTAGGCGTTCTCCGGCTTCAGGTCCGTGTGGGCGATCTTCGCCGCGTGCAGCGTGTTGATCCCCGACATGAACACCTTGGCCCAGATCACGTGCTGCTCCCAGGTGCGCGCCCCCGGGAAGGGGACGGGGAGGGAGTGGCCGCCGTGCTCCGCCCGCTCCCGCTCGAAGATCCCGGCCAGGTCCGCGCCGTTCTCCACGAACTCGAACACCTGGAAGTAGTTGCGCCCGCCCCACACCGCCTCGAACGCGTCGATCGCGCGCACACAGTAGTTGCGGGCCGGGTTCTCCTCGATGCGGCGGTGCAGCTCCCGCTGGTAGCGCACGTAGTCGCGGTACCACTCCACCGTCACCGCGGGCGACTTGTACTGCTTGAAGAACACCTTCTGCCCGGACGGGCCCTGGGCGGCGTACGAGATCGCCATGGCCCCGGGCCCGAACACGCGGGTGATCCGGTAGCCGTTGATCTCGTCGCCCTCCTTGAGCTTCTTCGCCATGGCGCGCTCGGCGTGCGGGGGCCGCCGCGCCTACAGCGCGACGGTCTCCGCCGACTTGGACACGCTCGCGGCCAATTGGCGGAGCGTGTTCTTGAAGTTGGCCGGGTCCGAGGTGAACTTGACCAGCGCCTCCTGCGGGTTGAGCCCGGGGTAGGAGATCGCCTCCCACTCCGACTTGTCGATCTGGCTCAGCTCGTCGTAGCCCGGCATGTCCGGCGCGAACAGGCTGAGGATGACGCGGTTGTTGATGACCGCGTTGACCACGTCCTGGATCCCGCCCCCCTTGGCCTCGGGGATGGTCATGGTGGGCTTGTACGAGGCGTCGGTGAACACCACCACCACCCGGGCCGCGTCGCTGCGGTAGCGCCACCTGGCCGGGTCCAGGCTCTGCGCGCCCTTTTCCGTCTGCCCCGCGTTGCTCACCCGGAAGAGCGCGTCCAGGAGCGACTCCGGCTCGTCCTCGCCGCCCTCCGCCCGCAGCCCGGCGAGCTGGGCGCGCAGCGCCTCCACGTCGGTCACGAACGGGTTGTCGATGAAGGGCTCCGGGTCGTGCTCGAAGTCGCGGTAGCCCACCGCGCGGGCGCGCCAGTCGCGCACCGGCGACACGTTGTTCCCCTCGCCCGCGCTCAGCGACTCCACGAAGGTGCCGATGTTCGCCTTGAGGGCGTCGATGGCGGGGGCCATGCTCCCCGACACGTCGATCAGGAAGACGATGTCGGCGACCCCGCGGGTCTTGGTCTGCTGCTGGTCCATGCGGTTGCCCTGGCGTCGGAGTCCGTTGCTGTCCCGCTCCCTCCACGAGAGCGGCGGCCCATGCAGGATCCGGTCCGCCCGGCGCCGGACGCCGCCCCCCGGAAGGCAGACCGCCGCGGGCGCA
>JBEVLE010000433.1:0-6246 GCA_040509335.1 Longimicrobiaceae bacterium
CCGCCCGGCGGCTCCTCGCTCCACTTCAGGAGCCTCCATGCACCTCGTGCAGATCCTCCTCCCCGTCCGCGACAACGAAGGCCGCGCGTTCGGGCGCGACGCCTTCGCGCGGGTGCGCGGGGAGCTCACCGACCGCTTCGGCGGGGTGACGGCGCACCTGCGCTCCCCCGCGGAGGGCGCCTGGCGCGACCCCGGCGGCGAGGTGGACCGCGACGACGTGGTGATCCTGGAGGTGATGGTACCGCGCCGGCCTGGAGGCGCGCTTCCGGCAGGACGAGGTGGTGGTACGGGCGACGGCGATGGAGCGGCTGTAGGGGACAGGGGACAGCCTGCAACAACGACGGCGGCCCTCGCCCAACCCGCGTGAGGGATTTCGGCCCGAAGGGGCGAGACCGCGCGGCCGTTTGCGCGGGCTCGACTCCGTTAGGCAGCGTTGTTTGCTGCCTTACGGCGCCGAAGCCCGACCCCGGCGCCAGCCGGGGGCACGCCCAAACCGGCAGTTCAGCCGTAAAAGAAGGAGGGCCGGCCCGCAAACACGGACCGGCCCTCCACGACATCTACCCTAAAAACCCGCTACTCGCGCGGCGGATCGCCGTGCTGGTAGGGAAGCTGGTTCATCAGGTGCCGGACGACGCCGTCCACCTTGGAGGTGCGGAGCCGGTCCGTGCGGATGGTGACGATGGTGGACGGCCCGTGCCGGTGGACCTCCAGCTCCACGCTCCCCTCGGCGCCCGCGTAGGCGGCCCCGTGGCGCGACTCCTCCGTGCGCTCCAGCTCGGCGCGGGCGGTGAGCACCTCGTGCGCCGTCGCGAGCACCTGGCGCGTGGAAAAGACCGTGCTGCGCTCGTAGTCTGCCATGTCCCTGGGATCTCCTGCGGAGCGCGGCGGCGCCGCGTCCGGTTGTCCTTGAATTGCCTTCGCTCAGCGCCCGGCCATCGCGTCCCGCAGCGCCGCGTACGGCTGCGCACCCACCAGCACCTCCGCGCCCGGCCCGGACCCCACCACCGTCACCGGGACCGAGCGGATCCCGCTCCGCGCCGCCAGCGCTTCGTCCGCGAGGACGGCGCCGGTGTGGCGGTCGATGTCCAGCACCACCTTGAGCTCGGTGCGGTCCAGCCCCAGCGCCTCGCCCAGCTCCACCAGCACGTCGATGCGCCCCACGTCGCGCCCGTCGGCGAAGTACGCGGCGAAGACGGCGGCGCGCATCTCCGCTTCCACCCCGCGCTCCCGGGCGAAGCGCGCGGCCTCGTGCGCCTTGCGAGTGCGCGACTGGTAGCCGGGGCGGCGCAGCGCCACCCCCGCGGCGGCGGCGAGCGGCGCCAGCGCCTCCTCCCACTCCATGCCGGCGTCCGGCGGGAGCGGCGCCGGCGCCGGGAACAGCTCGAAGGCGCGGTGCCGCACCTCCGCGCCGGCCTCCGCCGCGGCCCGGCGCAGGGCGGCCTCCGTGACGTAGCAGAACGGGCAGGTGAAGTCCGAGAAGATCTCTACCTGCACGGCCATGCGCGGCGGCGTTCGGGGACTGCGGCTCCGGACGCGGGGAATCTGCCCCGGCGCCCGCCGGGCCG
This sequence comes from Longimicrobiaceae bacterium, assembly GCA_040509335.1. Taxonomy (GTDB): domain Bacteria; phylum Gemmatimonadota; class Gemmatimonadetes; order Longimicrobiales; family Longimicrobiaceae; genus JAFAYN01. Next base: position 1,566 of record JBEVLE010000433.1, read on the forward strand.
CAAGGCCGCGCCGCCTCAGGGCTCCGCGGGCGCGTCGGTCACGCGGAAGGCGTCGCGGCTGCGGCGGGTGATGGGGGCCGCGGGCGTGGGGGGCGCGGCGTCGTGGGCCCCGTCCACGCGGCGGGCGAGGCGCTCGACGGTCAATTCCTCGAACACGGCGCGCAGCGGCAGGTGCGCGCCCAGCCGCTCGCGCACGCGGGACACCACCTGCGTGGCGAGCAGGGAGTGGCCCCCCAGCTCGAAGAAGCTGTCGTCCACGCCCACGCGGTCCACCTCCAGCACCTCCGCCCAGATCTCCGCCAGCACGGCCTCGGTGGGGGTGCGCGGCGGCACCGGCTCGCGGCCGGTGTCGGGGCGGCTCCCGTCGGGGGCGGGGAGCGCCGGGCGGTCGGTCTTGCCGCTGGCGGTGCGGGGGAGCGCGTCCAGCGTCACCCAGGCGGTGGGGACCATGTGCTCGGGGAGCGTGTCGCGCAGCGCGGCGCGCAGCTCCGTCGCGGCGGGCGCGCCGGACGCGGGGTCCGCCGCGACCACGTACGCGACCAGGCGCAGCGACCCCGCGCTCTCGCCGCGCGCCTCCACCGCGGCTTCGCGCACGCCGGGGTGGCGGAGGAGGGCGGCTTCCACCTCGCCGGGCTCGATGCGGAAGCCGCGCACCTTGACCTGCCGGTCCATGCGCCCCAGGTACTCCAGCGTGCCGTCGGCGCGCCAGCGGGCGCGGTCTCCGGTGCGGTAGGCGCGCTCTCCGGGCTCCGCGGCGAACGGGTCGGGCACCCAGCGCGCGGCGGTGGCGTCGGGGCGCCCCAGGTAGCCGCGGGCGAGCCCCTGGCCGGCCAGGTACAGCTCGCCGGCCACCCCGGGGGGCGCCGGCTCCAGCCGCGGGTCCAGCACGTACGCCCGCGTCCCCGCCACCGGCCGCCCGATGCGCGGCTCCCCCACCGCCGCGGGGTCCACCAGCGACGCCACGGAGTACACGGTGTCCTCGGTGGGCCCGTACATGTTCCACACCCTGCTCACGTGCCCCAGCGCGTACAGCCCGCGCGCCAGGCCGCCGCGCAGCGGCTCGCCGCCCAGGTCCAGGACCCGGACGGAGCGCGGGATCGCGCCCATGCGCAGCAGCTCCGCCGCGGCCGAGGGGACGGTGCTGAGCAGCGTCACCCGCTCGCGCGCGGGGTGCTCGGGGAGGGCGAGGGCGTCGTCGGCGAGCACCACGGCGCCGCCCACGCCCAGCGTGTGGAAGATCTCGAACACCGAGATGTCGAAGCCCACGGTGGCCCCGGCGAGCACCCCGGCGGACTCCTCCGCCGAAAACACCTCGCGGCACCAGCGCAGCACCGCCGCCGCACTGCGGTGCTCCACCAGCACGCCCTTGGGGATGCCCGTGGAGCCGGAGGTGTAGATGACGTACGCCCCGTTCTCCGGCGCCGCGCCGCCGTCCACGCGCTCCGCGTCCGTGTCCGCCACCGCCTCCACGTCGCGGTCCAGCAGGAGCCGCCCGCCGGCGAAGGCGCCCAGCGCCTCCCCGGTGGCCCCGCTCGCCACCACCAGCGCCGCGTCGGCGTCGGCGAGCGCGCCGGCGATGCGCTCGCGCGGGTACGCCGGGTCCAGCGCGACGTACGTCCCCCCGGCGCGGAGCACGCCCAGCAGCGCGGCCACCAGGTCGGGCGTGCGCTCCAGGCACACCCCCACGCGGGTCTCCGGCCCCACCCCGCGCCGCCGCAGCGCCCGCGCGACGGCTTCCGCGCGCCGGTCCAGCTCGGCGTAGGTCACCTCGGCGCCGCCCCAGAGCACCGCCGGCGCCCCCGGGGTGCGCGCCGCCTGCTCCGCGAACGGGCCGTGCAGCGTTTCCCCGCGCGAAGGCAGGGCGGGGGTGGGGCCCCATTCCTCCAGGACGACGCGCCGCTCGGCGTCGTCCATCACGCGCAGGGCGGCGACGGGCGCGTCGGGGCGGGCCGTGACCTGCTCCAGCACGCGCAGGTAGTGGCGCGCCAGCCGGACGATGGTGTCCGCGTCGAACAGGTCGGTGGAGTATTCCACCAGCCCGCCCAGCGAGCCGGGGATGTCGTGGAAGGCCAGGTTGATGTCGAACTTGGCGGTGCCGGTGTCCACCAGCCCCACCTGGGTATCGGCGTACATGGGGACGGAGCGGAGGACGTCGCCCGTCTCGCCGGCGACGGGGACGGTGTGGCGCACGAAGTTGTGCACGAACACCATCACCTGGAAGATGGGGTGGCGACCCAGGTCGCCCTGCGCGCCCACCTCGTGGACGATGCGCGCGAAGGGAAGGTCCTGGTGCGCGTCCGAGTCGAGCACGGCGTCGCGCACGCGGCGCAGCAGCGTCCGGAACGACGGGTCGCCGGACAGGTCCACGCGCAGCGCGGTGAGGTTGACGAAGTAGCCCACCACCCGCTCCGTTTCCGGGCGCCCGCGGCCCCCCAGCAGCGAGCCGACCACCTGGTCCTCCTGCCCGGTGTAGTGCAGCAGGGTGGCGTTGAGGGTGGCGACCAGCAGCATGTGCAGGCTGACGCCGGAGTCGCGCGCCAGGGCGCGCGCCGCGTCCGCCAGCGCGTCCGGGATGGCGAAGCGGTACATGGCGCCGCGCCCGGACTGCACCGGCGGGCGGGGCCGGTCGGTGGGGAGCTCCAGCTGCGGCGCGCCGGCGAGCCTGTCCCTCCAGAAGTCCAGGTCGCGCCGGAAGGCGCCGCTCCCGGCCAGGTACTCGCGCTGCCACACCGCGAAGTCGCGGTAGCGCACGGCCGGCTCGGGGAGGTCGGGGGCGGGGAGGCCAAGGGCGTAGTGCTCGTAGAGCGCGGAGAACTCGCGCGAGAACAGCCCCTGCGACCAGCCGTCGCTTGCGATGTGGTGCACCACCTGGAGGAACACGTGCTCCCGCTCGGCGAGGCGGAAGAGCACGCCGCGGATCAGCGGCCCGTGCTCCAGGTCGAAGGGGCGCGCGCCCTCCTCGCGGACCATGCGCTCCACCGTCGTTTCGCGGTCCTCCCCCGGCACTTCGGGGACGTCCACCACCGGCACCGGGACGCGCAGCTCGGGGAGCACCACCTGCATGGGGGTGCCGTCGAAGAGCGGGAACACGGTGCGCAGCGACTCGTGCCTGCGCACGGCCTCGGTGAGCGCGCGCTCCATCGCCGCCGGGTCCACCGGGCCCAGCAGGCGGATGGCGCCGGGGAGGTGGTAGCGCGGGTGCCCGGGCTCCATCTGCTCCATGAACCACAGGTGCTCCTGCGCGAACGAGAGCGGCGCCGGCCCGTCGCCCGCGCGGCGCTCCATGGCGGAGGCGGCGGGGCGGCCCGCGGCCTCCCCGCGCATGCGCTTTTCCAGGAGGGCGCGCTTGGACTCGGACAGGGCGCCGCGGACGGGGGGGGCGGATGGGGTCTGCATGCTGGGTCTCCGGGAAGGCGGGCGCGGCGCCGGTGCCGTTCTCGCCGGTTCGTGTCTCGAATTAAGTGCGCAGGGAGGGGGAGCCTCCCACGCCGCCGCGGGGGCGGCCGCGGCCCGCCGGGTGTCCCGCGCGGCCGGCCCCTGACGCTAAACTCGCGGGCCGCTTCCGGGCAAGGGTGGCGTGAACGGAGCCTCCGGACCGCGCGGCGGTTGAGAACGATTCGCAACTCTTTGCCAAAGCCATACTTGCGCGCCGTGCACGTGGTCCGCATCTTGCTTTCAGCAGCGGGCAGTCGGCGAACCTTTCTCAAGGAGGCCTAGGATGGCGAATCCACAGGAACGGCGGGCGGAGGCGGCTTCGGTGGTGGGTGCCTGCTCCGTCACGGACTGCAAGTTCAACGAGAACCAGGAGTGCCACGCGGGCGAGATCCGCGTCGAGATCGGCGCCCAGGGCGCGGTCTGCGGCACCTACACCCCCGAGAAGGGCCGCGCCCGGCCGTAAGCGCCGCGGCGGCAGGGGAATAGCACGACGGAGGCGGCCCCGCCACGCGGAGGGGCCGCCTCGTCGCGTCCGGCGGGGAAAGGTTTGACAGGAGGCAGGGGACGGAGTATCATTGTGCCGCGTTTGAGAATCTTTCTCAACTATAGGCGAATGGCTCCCATCTCCCACAGCGCGCAGGCCGCGGCCGTCGCGCTGCAGCAGATCTCCGAAAGCTCCCCCGGCGAGCGCGGCCGCCGCGCCGCGGCGGGGGCGCTCGTGCTGCGCGCCGTGGAGCAGGCGGTGGAGCGCCGCGAGGGCTTCCGCTTCGTCGCGGCGCGCGCCGGCGGCGAGGTGTCGGGGCTGGAAAAGGGGCCGGAGCGCGCGGTGCTGCGGCGCATCCTGCTGCTGCTGGACGGGGCGGGCGAGGTGGAGGCGGCGCGTCTGGCGGGCCCGCTGGTGGGGTACGCCTGCGAGCTGGAGCGCACCCGCCGCCTCCCCGAGGCGGACGCGGCGCTGTCGCTGGCGCGCTCCGCCGCCCCGGGCGACGCCGAAACGGCGCTGCACGCCGCCCGCGTGGCCCGCAAGCTGGGCGACCGCGAGCGCGCGCTGGAATTGTACGCCGCCGTGCGCGGCCTGGACGGCGCGGACGGCTCCATGGCGCGGCTGGCCGCGGTGGGGGAGGCGGTGGTCTCGGACGACGCGGAGCGCGGGCTGACGCGCGTGGTGCGGGCGGCGCTGCGGGCCGGCGACGCGGAAGCGGCGGCGGTGGGGCTGGAGGAGCGGGCGCGCGCCCGGCGCGCGGCG
>JBEVLE010000434.1:0-7733 GCA_040509335.1 Longimicrobiaceae bacterium
GCTCCTCCGCCGCGGCGGGCTCGTCGTCGCCGCGCGGCGCGGGTGCGGAGCGCACGGGCTCCGCATCGCCCTCGCCGCTCACCGCGTCCGAGAGCGCACCGCCGATGCCGCGCAGGGCGCGGTCCAGCGCGCGGGAGGCCCACTCCTCCATCCCCACGTCCAGCTCTTCCAGCTTGCGCCGCAGCCACCCCTCGATCCCGCCGCCGTACGGCGCCCCCGCGGGGCACACCTCCTCCGGCACGTGCTGGCGGAGAAAGGACTCGCGGTAGGTTTCCCCGCGCGCCCGGCACCCCGGGGCGAGCACCGCGCCGCTGGCCGACACCACGTCGCGCTGCACCACCCCGCGGGGGGGCTCCCACTCCGGCGCGGCCCCGTCCTGCGCCGCGGCGACGATGCGCCCCCACACCGGGGCCGCCAGCACCCCGCCGGAGCCGTCGCGCACGATGGGCCGCGGCCGGTCGAAGCCGATCCACACCGCGCCCACCAGCCGGGGGGTGAACCCCACGAACCACGCGTCGGTGGCGTCGTTGGTGGTCCCCGTCTTTCCCGCCGCGGGGCCGCGCACCCCCGCGTCGCGCGCGCGGCGGCCGGTGCCGCGGTCCACCACGTCGCGGAGCATCGCGGTGACCACGAACGCCGTGGGCGGGTCCAGCACCTCCTCCCGCTTCACCCCCGGCTCCCACAGCACCACCCCGGCCGGGTCCTCCACCCGCGTCACCCAGCGGGGCTGGGTGCGGTCGCCCAGGTTGGCGAAGGCGGTGTACGCCGCCGCCAGCTCCATGGGCCGCACCGCCGACGCGCCGATGGCCATGGCCGGCGATTCGGCGATGGGTGTGGAGATCCCCATCTCGCGGGCCAGCGAGCGCACCCGGCCGATCCCCACCCGCTCCGCCAGCCGCACCGCCACCGTGTTGATGGACTCGCGCAGCGAGCGCCGCACCGTCACCGGCCCGCGGAAGCGCCCGTCGAAGTTGCGCGGCTCCCACACGTCGCCCGCGGGGAGCACGCGGCGCAGCGGCGCGTCGTCGACCCGCTCGGTGGGCGGGATGCCGGCGTCCACGGCGGCGGCGTACACGAACGGCTTGAAGGCCGAGCCCGGCTGCCGGAACCCCTGGAGCATGCGGTCGAAGCCGGACTCCGCGAAGTCGCGCCCGCCCACCAGCGCCAGCACGTCGCCGGTCTCCGCGCGGATCACGGTGGCGGCGCCCTGCAGGTACGGCGTTTCCGGCATGCCGGGGCGGAAGTCGGCCCGCCTGGGCGCGTCCATCCGCCCGAACTCGCCTGCCTCGATGCGTGCGAGCTGCCGCTCCAGCGTCCGCTCCGCGGCGGCCTGCACGCCGGGGAGGAGCGGCGTGTGGATGCGCAGCGAGCGCCCGTACAGTTCCTCGCCGAAGCGCTCCTCCATCACCCGGCGCACCTGCTCCACGTAGTACGGCGCCCGCCGCCGCCTGCGCTCCGGGGTCCAGCGCGCCAGGCGCGGCTCGGCGCGCTTCGCCTCCGCGGCCTGCGCCGCGGTCACGAAACCCTCCTGCGCCATCAGCGACAGCACCAGGTTGCGCCGCTGGAGCGAGCGCTGCCGGTTCTTGCGCGGGTTGTAGTGCGTGGGAGCCTTGGGAAGCCCCGCCAGCAGCGCCGCCTCGGAAAGCTTGAGGTCGCGCGCGCGCTTGCCGAAGTACACGCGCGCCGCCGACTCGATGCCGTAGACGCCCTCGCCGAAGTAGATGTGGTTGAGGTAGAGCTGGAGGATCTCCTCCTTGCTCAGCCGCCCCTCGATCTCCCGGGCGACGCGGATCTCCAGGATCTTGCGGCGCGGCGTGCGGTCCGCGGCCGGGAGCCGGTCCGGGAAAACGTTGCGCGCCACCTGCATGGTGATGGTGCTCGCCCCCTGGCTGCGCCCCCCCGGCTTGAGGTTGCGCAGCAGGGTGCCGGTGAAGCGCCGCCAGTCCACCCCGTGGTGCCGGTAAAAGCGCTTGTCCTCCACCGCCACGAACGCCGCCGGCACGTAGTCGGGGAGGTCGCGGATCCGGACCACCTCCCAGCGCGTGGGGCTCAATTCCGCCAGCACCCCGCCGCGCGCGTCGTACACCACCGGCGCGCCGCCCGGCTGGAACGCCGCCAGCCGCGCCACCGACGGGCACCCCGTGAGCCCGCACCGCTCCCACGAGAACCCCGCCAGGAACCCTGTCAGCGCGATCACCCCGAGGATGCCCCGCCGCCACCCGCGCCGCCCCCACACCCCCGCCACCGCTCTCCCCGCGGCGCGGACCGCCCCCGCGAACGCCTCCCGGTCCCTCCGCAGCCCCCCCCGCAGCTCCTCGCCCGCCTTCGCCGGCACCTCGCGCACCGCTCCGCCGGGATCCGCCCGGAACGCCCGCCAGCGCTCCCGCAGCCGCTTCAGCGGGCCGGGGCGGTACAGGTTGCGGACGGGATCGGGGGATGACATCGAGTGCGTGAGTGCGAAAGTGCAGGAGTGCGAAAGTGAAGGCAGCCCCGGTGCTACCCGCGGCGCGCCCCGCTTGCTCCACGCGTCTCGCAGTTTCCCTGCCGTCGCAGTTCCCGCAGTACCCCCCAAAGTCTGTTCGGAGGGAGACCCGCCGGCAGTTTGGCGGGGCTCACTCCGGCGCAGGGAGACTCGCCGGCTGTTTGGCGAGGCTCCCGGAGCCCGCGTAGGAAACAGGCCGGCTGTTTGGCCTGGTTCCGGAGCGGCCCACAAGCGCCCGTCGAAGCGCGCCAAGATACGCCCGAAAACCCGCCCGGCACCAGTGCACCGCCGCGTCCGGACGCGAAAAAGCCGGCCCCGGAACCCGGGACCGGCCATTCGAAAAACCGGGGCTGAACCAGCGAACCCGTCAGACCACGTTGAGGAGCTTTTCCAGCTGCTCGGCCGAAAGCTCCTTGCCGGCGTTCTTGCCCATGCGGCGCCCACGGTTGTCGCGGGGCTTCTTGAGCTCCGGCGTGTACGTGGTCTCCTCGGTGGCGCTCCCGAAGCCGAAGCCCGGCAGCTCCACGCGGGGGAGCGAGTACCCCAGCAGCAGCTCGATCTGCTTGACGTCGCCGATCTCGCCGCCGGACATGAAGGTGATCGCCTCGCCCTTGGCCCCGGCGCGCGCGGTGCGGCCCACGCGGTGCACGTAGCCGTCCGGGTCCTGCGGGGCGTCGTAGTTGATGACGTGCGAGATGCCGTCCACGTCCAGCCCGCGCTGCGCCACGTCGGTGGCGACCAGCACCTGCACCTTGCCGTCGCGGAACGAGTCCAGCGCCGACACGCGCTCCTTCATGCTCCGGTCGCCGTGCATCACCTCCACCGAGATGCCGGCGCGCTGCAGCTGCCCGGACACCTTGTCCGCCCCGAACTTGGTGCGGGTGAAGACCAGCACCGAGTCCATCCCCGGCCGCTTGAGCAGCTCCAGGAGGAGCCCGGTCTTCTTGCTTTCCTGCACGGGGAAGACGAACTGCTCCACCCCGTCGGCGGTGGTCTTCTGCGGCGCGGCCTCCACCGTGACCGGGTCGCGCAGGCTGTCGTACGCCAGCGACTTGACCTCGTTGGGCATGGTCGCCGAGAAGAACAGCGTCTGGCGCTTCTTGGGGAGGTGGCGCAGGATCTCGTTGATCTGCGGGCGGAACCCCATGTCCAGCATGCGGTCCGCCTCGTCCAGCACCAGCACCTCCACCCCGGCGAGGCTCACGTTGCCGCGCTCCAGGTGGTCGATGAGGCGCCCCGGCGTGGCCACCAGCACCTCGTAGCCGGCGCGCAGCCCGCGAAGGTCACGGTCCACGGGCGTGCCGCCGTACAGCACCCCCACGAACAGCTCGGAGCCGCGCGAGTACTCGCGGGCGTTCTCGTACACCTGGATGGCCAGCTCGCGGGTGGGGCACAGGACCAGCGCCCGGAGCCCTTCCTTGCCGCGCAGGTGGTGCAGCGTGGGCAGCATGAACGCCGCCGTCTTGCCCGTGCCCGTCTGGGCCTTGCCCAGCACGTCCTTGCCGGCGAGCGCTTCGGGGATGGCGAGCCGCTGGATGGGGGTGGGCTCCAGGTAGCCCAGGTCGGTCACTGCCTGCACCAGCTCCGGCGCGAGCCCGAGTTCGTTGAATTGCATGGATCTCCTGTTAGGCCCGGGCTCTTCCCTTCCGGGTCCGCTTTCGTGTGCGGCCGCGCGCGGTGTGCCCGCGGTCCGCGATGATTTTTTCCACCTGGCGGTGAGGTGCTCGGGAAGCAGCGGCCGGTTTGCCCGGGCGGGTTCGCCGCGGGGAGCCGAAGGAGCACCGATCCAACAACGCAGTGTACTAGATGACGCCGTACTAATTGAAGCCGTCGTGTAACCGAACGGCGTCGCCGCGTACTAAAGACCGGTGAATCTAACACATGCGCCCGTTCGGCGCCACCCGTGGACGGGTTCGGGCCCGGCCGGGCCCGCGGCAGCTTCGTGGACGGGCCGGCAGGGCAGACGCGAAAGGTGCGGGGCACCTCCCGGGCAGGTGGCGGCACGCTGTTTCGCGGGTTACAATTACCCCGATCCGGCCGGGACCGGCCGGAGGGCGGCCCGGCAAGGCCCCGCGGGGAGTTTTGCGGAAAAAGCGATCCTCAATGGCAGACCTCAGAAGCTTCGTCGGCCCCAACGCCGGCTACGTGCTGGACCTGTACGAGCGATTCCTGCGCGACCCCTCGTCCGTGGACGCGGGGTGGCAGGAGTTCTTCCGCACGTTCACCCCGCCCGCCCCGGAGGCCCCGGCCGCCGGGGGGTACGACCCCGACGCCGTCGTGGCGGCGCACGAGCTGGCGGAGGCGATCCGCGCGCGCGGCCACACCGCCGCCCGGCTGAGCCCCATCGCCCCGCCCGCCGACCCGGACCCGGCGCTCCGCCCGGAGTCGCACGGCCTTTCCGGGGACCAGCTGGCGGGCCTTCCCGCCTCGGTGGTCCGCGGCCCGGCGGCGCAGGCCGCCGGCAGCGCCGCGGAGGGGATCGCCCGCCTGCGGGAATTGTACTCGGGAACCATCGGCTACGAGTTCGACCACATCCAGGACCCGCGGGAGCGCGACTGGCTGCGCCTGCGCGTGGAGTCGGGGAGCCTGAGCACGCCCCTGCCCCCGGAAAAGCGGCGGGCGCTGCTCGCCCGGCTCTCGCAGGTGGAGGGCTTCGAGCGCTTCCTGCACAAGGCGTTCGTCAACCAGAAGCGCTTCTCGGTCGAGGGGACGGACATGCTGATCCCCATCCTGGACCAGGTGATCGAGGACGCGGCGGCGGGCGGGGCCTCGGACGTGGTCATCGGCATGGCGCACCGCGGCCGGCTCAACGTGCTCACCCACGTGCTGGGCAAGCCCTACGAGCTGATGGTGGGCGCCTTCATGGGCAAGAAGCCCGCGCCGGCCGAGTCGGACGTGGACGACCTGTCGCAGGACGTCAAGTACCACATGGGCTGGCGCGACGCCAAGCGCATCGGGGAGCGGGAGGTGACCGTCACCCTGGCGCCCAATCCCAGCCACCTGGAGTTCGTGAACCCGGTGGTGGTGGGGATGACGCGGGCGGCGCAGGACTGGACGCGGCGCCCGGGCCCGCCGGACCTGTCGCTGGAGGACGGGGTGGCGGTGCTGGTGCACGGCGACGCGGCCTTCCCCGGGCAGGGCACGGTGGCCGAGACGCTGAACATGTCCGGGCTGCGGGGCTTCACGGTAGGCGGGACGCTGCACGTCATCGCCAACAACCAGATCGGCTTCACCACGCTCCCGGAGGACGACCGCTCCACGCGCTACGCCAGCGACCTGGCCAAGGGCTTCGAGGTGCCCATCGTCCACGTCAACGCGGACGACCCGGAGGCGTGCATCGCCATCGCCCGGCTGGCGGTGGAGTACCGCGCCGAGTTCCACAAGGACTTCGTCATCGACCTTGTGGGGTACCGCCGCTGGGGCCACAACGAGGGCGACGAGCCGGCGTTCACGCAGCCGCGCATGTACGACGCCATCCGCGCGCACCCCACCGCCCGCGAGCGCTTCGCGCGGCTCCTGGCGGAGCAGGGCGTGGTGCCCGCCGAGGAGGCCGACGCCATGCTCCGGCAGGCGCAGGACCGCCTGGCCGAGGTGCAGACCTCGCTGGGGGACGGGTCGGCGGTGCTCCACCACAACGGCGACGACCACCGCCACACGAACGGCGGCCCCCCGGGCTCGTCCGTGGAAACGGCGGTCCCGGAGGAGCGGCTGCGCGAGTACAACGAGGCGCTGCTGCAGCGGCCGGAGGGCTTCGCCCCCAACGCCCGCCTGGAAAAGCAGCTCGCCCGGCGCCGCGACGCGCTGGGCCCGGAGGGTGGCATCGACTGGGGGCACGCGGAAACGCTGGCCTTCGCCTCGCTGATCGCGGAGGGGGTGCCGGTGCGCCTCACCGGCCAGGACGCGGAGCGCGGCACCTTCAGCCACCGCCACCTGGTGCTCCACGACGCCGCCACGGGGGCGAAGCACACCGCGCTGGCGACGCTGCCGCAGGCCCGCGCCTCCTTCGAGGTGCACAACTCGCCGCTCTCGGAGATGGCGGTGGTGGGCTTCGAGTACGGCTACTCGGTGTTCGACCCGGACGTGCTGGTGATCTGGGAGGCGCAGTTCGGCGACTTCGTCAACGGTGCGCAGGTCATCATCGACCAGTTCATCAGTTCGGGCGAAGCCAAGTGGGGCCGCCTCTGCGGGCTTGCGATGTTCCTGCCGCATGGTTACGAAGGCCAGGGACCGGAGCATTCCTCCGCGCGTCTCGAGCGCTTCCTGCAACTCTGCGCCGAGAGCAACATGCAGGTGTGCGTGCCGTCCACGCCGGCGCAGATGTATCACATGATCCGCCGCCAGATCCTGCGGTCCCTGCGCAAGCCGCTGATCGTGATGACGCCGAAATCACTGCTGCGTCATGAACTCTCCGTGTCCACGCTCGAAGACCTGGTGAACGGCGAGTTCGCCAACGTCATCGACGAGATCGACAAGCTCAACCCCGCCAACGTGCGCCGCGTGGTGTTGTCGTCAGGCAAGGTGTACTTCGACTTGCTGAAAGCGCGCCGCGCGTCCAAGGCCGAAGACGTGGCGTTGGTGCGCGTCGAACAGCTGTATCCCTTCCCGGTGCCGGAAACCGAAGCGGTGCTCGCCAAGTACCCGAACGCCCGCGAAGTGGTGTGGTGCCAGGAAGAGCCGCAGAACCAGGGCGCGTGGTACCAGATCCGCCATCGCCTGCAGACGCTGGTCGGCAAGCGCGAGCTGCTGTACGCCGGCCGTCCGCCGGCCGCGGCGCCCGCCACGGGCATCCTCAAGATCCACGACGTCGAACAACGCGGCCTCATCGAGGCGGCACTGTCGGCGACTCACAAGGAAGACGGGGCGCGCGAAACGAAGCGCCTGACTACTGGCACGTCGCCGGCTTCTGCCGCTGCTGCCACGTCGCGATAAGCTAACTGGAAGAATCATGGCCATCGAAATCAAGGTCCCCCAACTACCCGAGTCCGTCGCGGACGCCACGCTGGTCACCTGGCACAAGCAGGCGGGCCAGTCGGTCACGCGCGACGAGAATCTTGCCGACCTCGAAACCGACAAGGTGGTGCTCGAAGTGCCCGCGCCCGTGAGTGGCGTGCTCAAGGAATTGAAGATCGTCGCCGGCACGTCGGTGACCAGCGGCCAGGTGCTCGCCGTACTGGAAGAGGGCGCCGCCGCCGCAGCCGCCGCAGCCGCTTCGGCCGCTCCGGCACCCGCGCCCGCTGCCGCGAAGGCGGCT
>JBEVLE010000435.1:0-7098 GCA_040509335.1 Longimicrobiaceae bacterium
TCCGCGCGCCGGCGGGCGCGGCGCGGGACGCGGCCCTCGGGGCCGTCGCCGACGCGTGCGCGGCGCACGGCGAGCGGGAGGCGGCCCTCGCCGCCGCGGAGCGCATCGCCGATCCCTCGGCGCGGGAGGAAGCCCGGCTGGACGCGCTCGTCGAGCTGTCGGGCGCGGAGCACGACGATGAAGCGGCGGTCGCCGCGCGGGAGGTGAGAAACGAGCTTTCCGCCCTGCACGCCATGACCCTCCACCTGCGCCGGTGCCTGCGGCACGGCGACGCGGACGGGGCACGGGCGTTCGCCGGCGCGTCCGCGCGGGTCGCGGCCACCGCGGTGGACGGCGGGCTCCGGGCGGCGGCGCTGGCGCGGGCGGCGAGGCTCCAGGCCGACGCCGGCGACGTGGACGGCGCCCTGGCGACGGCGCGCGGGATCCCCCCGGGGCCGGAGCGCTGGGAGGCGGTGGAGCACGCGCTGTGGCGGCTTGCCCCGGAAGGCGCGGAGAGTCCCGTGGCGGTCCGCGCCATCTTCGGGCGGGCCGCCGACGACCAGGAGCGCGAGATCGCCGCCAGCGTGGTGGCGCGTGCCCTGCTGGAGCGCCGCGACTTCGCGGGGGCGCGGCGCTGGCTGCGGCGGGTGCGCACGCCCGCCCGGCGCTCGCCCGTCCTCCTGGGGCTGGGCGACGCGCTGCTGGAGTGGCGGGGCGACGTGGCCGGCGCGCGGCGCGTCCTGCTCCAGGTGCTCCCGGAAGACCGCGACGGCATGACCTTCCGCAACCTGGCCATCGACCAGCTGCGGCAGGGCGACGAGGCGGGCTCGGCGGCGACGCTCGCGGGGATGGCCGCCGGCCGCGAGTGGGCCGCCATGAGCCTTGCCGGCCTGGCGGCGCGCTACGGGCAGGCGGAGCGCCTGCGCCTGTGGGCCCGCGCGCACCTGGACGACGGCCTGCGCGCGTGGGCGCTGCTGGGCGCGGCGTCCGACCTGGACGACCCGCTCCCGTGCGGGCCTGGCGAGGCGCGCGTCTTCCGCTGACGCGCCGGCGCGGGGCCCGCGGGCCCTACGCCGCCGGGAGCGTCAGCGTGAAGGTGCTGCCCACGCCCGGCGTGCTTTCCGCCGTGAGGTCGCCCCCCATTCCGCGCGCCAGGTCGCGGCTGATCGCCAGCCCCAGCCCCGTCCCCTCGGCCGTGCGGGTCAGGTCTGCCCGCACCTGCACGAACGGCTCGAAGATGCCGTCGAGCTGGTCGGGCGGGATGCCGATCCCCGTGTCCCGCACCTGGACCTGCACCCGGTCCCCGGACGCCGAGCACGCCAGGTCGATCCGCCCGCCGCGGGCGGTGAACTTGACGGCGTTTGACAGCAGGTTCACCAGGACCTGCCGCAGCTTCTCGGCGTCCGCGCGCACGGCCAGCTCCGGCGGGCACGTCCCCACGGACAGGGCGAGGTCATTGGCCTGCGCCTGCGGCGCGACCAGCGCCTCGGCGGCGGCGAGCGCGTCGCGCAGGCGCACCTCGGCCACCTCGTAGCGCACCGTCCCGGTCTCCAGCCGGGCGTAGTTGAGGACCTCGTTGATCAGCCCCAGCAGGTGCCGCTGGCTCTGCTGGATGCGCCTGAGGTCCTCGCGCTGCAGCGGCGTGATGGGCCCGCGGATCCCCATCTCCATGAGCTCCGCGTAGCCGCCGATGGCGTTGAGCGGCGTCCTCAGCTCGTGGCTCATCACCGCCAGGAACTCGCTCTTGGCGCGGTTGGCGCGCTCGGCCTCGGCGCGCGCCGCGCGCTCCGCCTCGAAGAGCCGGGCGCGCTCCACGGCGAGCGCGGCCTGCCGCCCCAGCGCGAGGAGGAAGGCGCGCTCCTCGGGGGAGAACGCCCGCGGGGCCCCGAAGCCGAAGGAGATGACGCCCACCGTCTCGCCGGCGGCGACGAGCGGCACGAACGCCGCCGACGCGACGCCCAGCGAGTCCCACACCGGCGCGATGGACGGGAAGCGGGAGTCCAGCCCCGCCTGCCCCTCGCGCGTCTCGATCCAGACCGCAGCCTGCGTGCGGAAGCACTCGGTCAGCGGGCTCCGCAGCTCCAGCGGCTGGCGGCGCACCCCCGCCTCCACCGGCTCGGGGAAGCCCACGGTGCGCAGCACCACCAGGGCGTCGCCGTCCGGGGCGCCCGCGGCGAGAGCCCCGGTGCGCGCGCCCAGCGCCACCACCATGTCCGCCACCACGACGGTCGCCACGTCGTCCACCGTGCGCGCGCCCGCCAGCGCCGCCGTGAGCGCCTGCAGGCGCTCCGCGCGGTCGCGGGCCCTCTCCGCCTCCGCGAGCGCGCCGCGCAGGAGCCGCTCGCTTTCCTGCAGGCTCCCCGGGGCGGACTGCTCCTCCGCCCGGTCCTTTTCCTGCGTGGCGGCGTCCGCCACCGTTCCGGGCTGGCGGCGGTGCTGATCGGGCTCGTTCACTGTGCGGTACATCGGTGGTCGGCGGCCCGCGGCGGCCAGGCGGCCGTTGCGAGGGTGGTCGGGCAGAGCTGCATGCAACATCCTCACCGCCGGGCGGCGGGCCGGCATTGACGCCGCGCCGCCGAGGGGCCACCTTTGACCAGTTGGTTCATTGCTGAATCATAGGTGGAGGTTGGCTCCATGGCGCTTTCGCTTTCCGTTCTCGACCTGGTTCCCGTGGGCTCCGGCTCCACGGCGGGGCAGGCGATCCGCAACTCGGTGCAGCTGGCCCGCCTGGCGGACCGGCTGGGCTACGCCCGCTACTGGCTGGCCGAGCACCACGGCATGCCCAGCATCGCAAGCTCGTCGCCGGAGATCCTGATCGAGCACCTGGCCTCGGCCACGGAGCGGATCCGGGTGGGCTCGGGCGGGATCATGCTCCCCAACCACGCGCCGCTGCGCATCGCGGAGGCGTTCCACACCCTGGAGGCGCTGCACCCGGGGCGCATCGACTTAGGGATAGGCCGCGCGCCGGGGACGGACCCGGCCACCTCCAGCGCCCTGCGCCCCTTCGACGCCGAGCAGTACCCGCAGCAGCTGGCCGAGCTGGTGGGGCTGTCGCGGGGGAGCTTCCCGGAGGACCACCCCTTCCACCGCGTGCGCGTGGTGCCGGAGGGGGTGGCGCTCCCGCCGGTGTGGCTGCTGGGGTCCAGCGGCGCCACCGCGCGCCTGGCGGGGTCGCTGGGGATGGGGTACGGCTTCGCCAGCCACTTCAGCCCGGCGCCGGCCGCCCCCGCGATCCGCGCCTACCGCGAAAGCTTCCAGCCCTCGGAGGCGTTCCCGGAGCCGCACGTGGTGCTGGGCGCCGCCGTGGTCTGCGCCGAAACGGACGAGCGGGCGCGCTGGCTGGCCGGCTCCATGGAGCTGGCCTGGGTGCGCCTGCGGAAGGGCCAGTTCGGCGCGCTCCCCAGCCCGGAGGAGGCGGCCGCCTACCCCTACACCCCGCAGGACCGCGCGACCGTGGAGGGATACCGGGAGCTCCACCACGCCGGCAGCCCGGAAACGGTGGCCTCCGCGCTGGCGAAGCTGGCGGAGGAGAGCGGCGCGGACGAGGTGATCGTGACCTCCATGATCCACTCCCACGAGGAGCGCCTGCGCTCCTACGAGCTGCTGGCCGGCGCGGTGGGGCTGGACGCACACCGCGAAGCCGCGGACTAGCGCGATCCTCACGTGAGGGATTTCGGCCCGAAGGGGCGAGACCCCGCGCGGTTTGCGGGGGCTCGACTCCGTTGCAGACGGTTGTTTCGTCTGCTACGGAGCCGAAGCCCGACCCCGGCGCCAGCCGGGGGCACGCCCGACCCCGCCGTATGTAGTTCATCCGTCGTCCGTTCTTGCGCGACGCCGGCCCGTCGTCTACACTCTCCAGTGTCCCCCAAACGATAGCGGTCAAAGTGGACAGGGCGCCGGGGAGCGCCCTGAGGTCGTCTACGAGCGTGGCCCCCTGCGGCCCGTTGCGTTGGACGACCTCCGCGCGTTCATGAAGGAGTTCGTGGAGGGAACCTCGCTGCGCCACGCGGAGGCGGTCACCGGCGTGGGCCACGAGGCGATCCGCAAGTTCGTGGACGGGGAAACGGAGCGCCCGCACTCGCGCTCCATCCGCACGTTCACGCGGCTGTACTGGCGGGAGCGCGGCCTGATCTTCGTGGCCGAGTCGGGCGGCACGGAGGCGCCGGTGTTCTGGGCGTCGGAGCTGCGCGCCATCTTCCCCGGCGGCAAGGCGCAGGCGATCGCGGAGGTGCGCCGCCTCTTCGAGCTGGCGGAGCGCTTCCCGGACGAGATCCCCGGGACCGCGCCGGCGATGCAGCTGTGGCTGTCGCGCCTGATCGAGGCGGAGTACCGCAACGAGCTCCCCTACCGCAGGCCCCGGAGGCAGGGCGGCCGCGGCAGGCCCAGGGGCGGCGGAGCTCCGTAGAGGCACGGAGCGCCAGGAAAAAACGAGCGGCGCCGGGACGATCCCGGCGCCGCTTCGTCGTGTGTGCCTCGCCCGTCCTGGAAGATGGAGTCGAGGAGAAGGGCGAAGACCGGTTCGGCTCACCAGACCACCTCCACCCCCGCCGCCCTTGCGATCTCCGGGTCGCGCGTGATCAGGGGGAAGCCGAGGTGTGCGGCGGTGGCGGCGATCAGCCGGTCGCCACGCTCCGGGATGGAGTACAGCTCCTCGGCCCGCTTCACGATGTCCCAGCTCAGGTCCACGGGAACGAAGTGCTTCGACGCGAGGAGCTTGTGTGCCCAGACAGAGAACGGTTGCGCGAGCTGTATGTTGCCCTTCTGGATCGACTCTCCGATCTCCCCGAGCACGAGCGCGGGAACGTACACCACGGCCTTCCTGTCGTCGGCCGCGTCGAAGATCCGGCGCGCGAGGCTCCCCAGCCTGCGTCGTTCGGACTGTGCGTACCAGATCAGCGCGTGCGCATCCGTCACGGCGATCTCAATCATCGGAGAAGATGTCGTCCAGCTTCTTCTGGAAGAGCTCCGCCTGCTCCTTCCGGTTCTTCTCGAGCACCTCTACCAGGTCGACGTCGTTTCCGTCGACGGACCGGAGGCTTCCTGCCAGCTTGAACGGCTTCTCGTCACGCTTCTTCATCTCGTACACGACCGTCTCCAGGTACTTGTAGTGCCCCTCGTCCACCAGCACCGCGCGCTCCTTGCGGTCCCGGTGCTCGATCACCACCGCCGAATCGGGCGTTTCGGTGACGTACTCGACCAGGTCGTACAGCTTGGCGCGCGCCTCCGCGACGGTCCACCGCTTCTTCTTCATCGTGCCCTCCCTCGTGATGTGTACGGCTTACCCGTACAGGTTAGCGCTCCGGTCCGGATCGCGCAATCGGGTCGTACGGACGGAGCCGCCGTGGTACGTCACGTGCATGGCGTGGCGGCCCCGGCGGAACCGCGAAGCGGGGCCGTGGCAGGGCGGAAGTGCTGAGTAGTAAAACACATACGCAAAGGATGGACGCATGAAGATGGAGAATCTCAAGGACCTGTACGTGGACCAGCTCCGCGACCTGTACAGCGCCGAGAACCAGATCCTCAAGGTGCTCCCCATGATGGCCGACAAGGCGTCCCACCCGGAGCTGAAGACCGCCTTCACCGAGCACGAGGAGCAGACCCGGGAGCACGTGCGCCGGCTGGAGCAGGTGTTCGAGGAGCTGGGCGAGAAGACCGCAGGCCACCACTGCAAGGGGATGGAGGGGCTCCTCAAGGAGGGTGACGAGCTGATGAAGATGAAGGTGGAGTCCGACGTGCTGGACGCCGGCCTCATCACCTCGGCGCAGCGGGTGGAGCACTACGAGATGGCGGGGTACGGCACCGTCCGCACCTTCGCGCGGCAGCTCGGCCTGGACGGGCAGGCGGAGATCCTCCAGCGGACGCTGGACGAGGAGGGGACCACCGACCACCGGCTGAGCGCGCTGGCCGAGCGGGTGGTGAACCCGGACGCCATGCGCTGAGCCGCGCCACGCGGCACGACGAGGGGGCGGCCCGTGCGGCCGCGCCCTCGCTCCAACCCCGTCCCGGAGAGACCGACGTGCCGGGCCCGTTCCGCCGCGCGGGCTAGCGCGCGTCGGCAGGGCGGGGGACCACGCGCGTCTCGCCGTGGCGGGGGATCCACAGGCGCTCCGGGGGGAGCCCCGCCTCCGCCCAGGCGGCGCGGACGCGGACCGGGGGCTCCAGCGGGTCCTCGTCCGTGAGGCGGAAGGTTCCCCAGTGCATTCCCGCGAACAGGCCGGCGCCGCCCAGGTCCAGGTAGGTGCGCACCGCCTCTTCGGGGTTCATGTGCGCCGCCCGCATGAACCAGCGCGGCTCGTACGCGCCGATGGGAACCAGCGCCGCGTCCAGCGGCCCGAACCGCTCCCCGATCTCCCGGAACCCGGGCCAGTACCCGCTGTCGCCGGCGAAGTAGACGCCCCGGCCGGACGGCGTGGCGAGCATCCACGAGCCCCACAGCCGGTCGTTGAACTCGCGCAGCCCCCGCCGCGTCCAGTGCTGCGCGGGGAGGCAGACGGCGCGCAGCGCTCCTCCCGGTCCCTCCAGCTGTGTGTCCTCCCACCAGTCGAGCTCGGTCACGCCCGTGATTCCCCGCGCGCCCAGCCACTCGCGGTACCCGAGCGGCGCCAGCCAGCGCAGTCCGCCGCCGAAGCGCGCGTGCAGCCGCCGCACGGTGTCGTCGTCCAGGTGGTCGTAGTGGTCGTGCGACAGGAGCACGGCGTCGATGGGCGGCAGCGCCTCCCACGCGATCCCCGGCGGGACGAAGCGCGCCGGCCCCGCCCAGCGGAGCGGCGAAGCGCGCCGGCTCCACACCGGGTCGGTGAGCAGGTTGAGCCCGCCCGCCTGCACCAGGAACGAGGCGTGCCCCACCCAGGTGATGCGCACCTCGTCCACCGGCGCGCGCGGCCGGGCGACGTCGCTCGCCGCCAGGGGAAAGGACCCCGCCGGCGGGTCGGGCGGCGGGCGGCGGACGAGCCGCTCCCACTGCCACCGCAGCAGCTCCCGCGCCCCGCGGCGGTCCCCGCCCTCCACCGGCCAGGGCGCGCGGAAGGTGCCGTCGGGGAGGTGGTGCGCGGGGCGGGGGCTGGGCGGCATCCGGGATCTCCTCGGGAAGACGGAAGTACGGAGTACGAAGTACGCAGT
>JBEVLE010000436.1:0-4296 GCA_040509335.1 Longimicrobiaceae bacterium
GGGCAGGTTGCTCACGTGTTACGCACCCGTTCGCCACTAAGCCACTCCCGAAGGAGCAACCCCGTTCGACTTGCATGTGTTAAGCGCGCCGCCAGCGTTCGTCCTGAGCCAGGATCAAACTCTCCATTAGAGATTTCGATGTAGCTCCGTTGAACAGAACGCATTCGTTCCGTTCGGAATTTTCGCCTTTGACGACCTCTCGTGCTCACGCGCCGAAGCACGCTGCACCAGCCCGGGAGAAGGTGTGCTCCCAGGCGAGGCCCACACAGACATCCAAACCTCGATTTTCAAACAGACATACGATGGGCGGTG
This sequence comes from Longimicrobiaceae bacterium, assembly GCA_040509335.1. GTDB lineage: Bacteria > Gemmatimonadota > Gemmatimonadetes > Longimicrobiales > Longimicrobiaceae > JAFAYN01. Next base: position 313 of record JBEVLE010000436.1, read on the forward strand.
CCCACCGAAGACAGACCAAAAACCTAACCCTCTCGGGTCCGTCCGTCAACCCCTGTCCGGCCGCTTTGTGAAGCAATCCCGCCGCGTCCGGGGCAAGGAGGGGAGAATCTAGAGACCCCTCCGCGCCCCGTCAAGGGGAGCGGGTCAGGCGTCGTCGCCTTCCTCCCACTCCTCGTCCTCGCCCCACTCCTCGTCCTCGTCGTCCCAGTCGTCGTCCTCGTCATCCCAATCGTCGTCGTCGTCCCAATCGCCGTCCTCGTCCCAGTCCTCCTCCCCGTCGCCCTCCACTGCGTCCTCGTCTTCCTCCTCGAACCGGGCGACCAGCAGTTCCTCAAGCTCGACCGCTACGTCGCTCACCGGCCGCACGATCAGGTCCGTCATTCCGAAGTCTCCTGTCAGGTGGGGAGAAAGGCGCTCCGCGGGGGTTTTCGGACGGCAAGGAAGATGCCGACCACGGGGCCAACTCGCGGCAATAGTATAACGCTCTCCCCAAGTGTCAAGCCCCGGAGAGCGTGGCTCCCCGGGGCTCGAATCGTGCTGCCGTGCGGTCCGCGCCCGGATTCAGGAGGCCGCGCGCGAGGCCTTCTTGCGGTCGCTGGCGTTGAGCAGGCGCTTGCGCAGCCGGAGCGACTTGGGCGTCACCTCGATGAGCTCGTCGTCGGCGATGTACCCCATGGCGTCCTCCAGCGTCATCTGGCGCGGCGGCTCCAGGAGGATGTTGTCGTCGCTCCCCGAGGCGCGCATGTTGGTGAGCTTCTTGCCCTTGGCGACGTTGACCTCCATGTCGCCGGGGCGCGAGTTCTCGCCCACGATCATCCCCTCGTACACCGCCACGCCCGGCGCGATGAAGAAGGTGGAGCGCTCCTGCAGGTTCCCCAGCGCGAAGGCGATGCTCTCGCCGTCGACCATGCTCACCAGCACGCCGCGGTTGCGGGTGCTCATGGGGCCCACGTAGGGGCCGTACTCCATGAAGCGGTGGTGCAGGATCCCCTCGCCGCGGGTGTCGGTGAGGAAGTCCGAGCGGTAGCCGAACAGGCCGCGCGCGGGGACCTTGTAGACCAGGCGCACCAGCCCGCCGCCGGGGTTCTTCATCTCCAGCATCTCGGCGCGGCGCTGCCCCAGCTTCTCGATCACCGGCCCCATGAGGTTCTCGGGGACGTCGATGGTGACCTCCTCGTACGGCTCCGTCATCTCGCCGCCGGGACCCTTCTTGAGGATGACGCGCGGGCGCGACACCGCGAACTCGTACCCCTCGCGCCGCATGGTCTCCATGAGGATCCCCAGGTGCAGCTCGCCGCGGCCGGACACGGTGAAGGTGTCGGCGGACTCGGTGTCCTCCACGCGGAGCGCCACGTTGCGCTCCAGCTCCTTGTACAGGCGGTCGCGGAGCTGGCGCGAGGTGACGTACTTCCCTTCCCGCCCGGCGAAGGGCGACATGTTCACCATCATGTCCACGGACACGGTGGGCTCCTCCACCGCGATCCCCTCCATGGCCTCGGGGTGCTCCGGGTCGCACACGGTGGCGCCGATCTCCACGTTGGGGATCCCGGCGATGGCCACGATGTCGCCGGCGCCGGCCGACTCGGCCTCCACCCGCTCCAGCCCCTCGAAGGAGAACAGCTTGCTGATGCGCGCCCGCTCGTGGCTGGCGCCCTCTTCCGCGCCGTGCTCCAGCACCACCACGCCCTCGCCCACGCGGGCCGCGCCGCGCTCGATGCGCCCGATGGCGAGCCGGCCCAGGTACGGCGAGTAGTCGATGGTGGACACCAGCATCTGGAACGGCCCCTCCGCGTCGCTGCTGGGCGCGGGGATCGTTTCCACGATGGTGTCGAAGAGCGGCTTCAGGTCCTTGCGCGGGTCGCGGGCGTGGCGCATGGCGACGCCCTCGCGGCCCACGGCGTACAGGAACGGGCAGTCCAGCTGGTAGTCGGCGGCCTCCAGCTCCATGAACAATTCCAGCACCTCGTCGTGCACGCGGGCCGGGTCGGCGTCGCCGCGGTCGATCTTGTTGATGACCACGATGGGCTGCAGCCCCAACTCCAGCGCCTTGCGCGTGACGAAGCGGGTCTGCGGCATGGGTCCCTCGGCCGCGTCCACCAGCAGGACGACGCCGTCCACCATGCGGAGGATGCGCTCCACCTCGCCGCCGAAGTCGGAGTGGCCCGGGGTGTCGACGATGTTGATCTTGGTGTCGGCCCAGCGGACGGACAGGTTCTTGGCGAGGATGGTGATCCCCCGCTCGCGCTCCAGCGGGTTGGAGTCCATCACGCGCTCCTGGACGTGCTGGTTCTCGCGGAAGGTCCCGGCCTGGCGGAGCATGTGGTCCACCAGGGTCGTCTTCCCGTGGTCGACGTGGGCGATGATTGCGATGTTGCGGATCGGCATGATCTATCCCTCGGACCAGGGGGCCTGGATGTTCGATGAAGACTTCGGACGAAGGCGCTGCATCAAACGAACCGCGGGCCCCTCCCTGGAGGTGCCCGCGCTCGGAAACAGCCATGTAAGATAATGGAAACGGGGTGTTTGGTCCACCCCCGGCCGCGCTAGCGCTCCACGCTGCCGCGCAGACCGTCCGCGCCCTGCAGCCCCGCGGCGATGGGCGGAAGGATGCCGCGCTCCACGTACAGGGGCCGCACCTCCTCCCGGAGCCGCGGCAGGGTGCGGGCGAAGAGCGCCGCCCCCACGATGCACGCCGCCCCGCCCGCCATCAGCGTCCGCGGGGCGCCGATGCGCTCTGCGAGCACGCCGGCGAGGAGCGAGCCGAAGGGCGCGGTGCCCATGAAGGCCATGGTGTAGAAGGCCATCACCCGCCCGCGCATCTCCTCGCGCACGAGGGTCTGGATCACCGTGTTGCTGGACGCCATCTGCACCATGAACCCGCTCCCCGTCGCGAGCATGAGACCCAGCGACAGGGCGAGCGAGCGCGACGCGCCGAACGCGACCAGCCCCGCGCCGAAGAGCGCCGCCGCGAGCGGGATGACGCGCCCCAGCCCCAGCACGCTGCGCCGCGAGGCGAGGTACAGCGCCCCGGCGAGCGCCCCCACGCCCGACGCGCCCATCAGGAAGCCCAGCGTGTGCGGCCCGCCGTGCAGCGTCCCGGTGGCGATGACGGGCATCAGCACGGTGTACGGCATTCCCGTGAGGCTCACCAGCGCGAGCAGGAGCAGGAGGGCGCGGATGGGCGCGAAGCCGAAGGCGTAGCGGAAGCCTTCCGCGAGCTCCTGCAGCACCCGCTTGTCCGTTGCCGGGCGTGGGCGGCGCGCCACGCGCATGGCGAGCAGCGAGGCGATCACGGCCAGGTAGCTGACGCCGTCGGCGAGGAAGCACCAGGCCTCGCCCACCGCGGCGATCACCACGCCCGCCACCGACGGCCCCACCAGGCGCGCGCCGTTGACCATGGACGAGTTGAGGGCGATTGCGTTGGGCAGGTCCTCGCGGTCGTCCACCATCTCCACCAGGAAGGCCTGACGCGCGGGGGTGTCGAAGGCGTTGACGATCCCCTGCACGGCGCTGAGCGCGATCACGTGGGCGACGTCGATCCGCCCGGTGAGCGCGAGCCCGGCCAGGGCGAACGACTGGAGCATGGAAATCACCTGGGTGACCACCAGCACCCGGTACCGGTCCAGCCGGTCCACCCACACGCCCGCGAAGGGCGCGAGCAGGAAGGTGGGCACCTGGCCGGCGAAGCCCACCACCCCAAGCATGACGGCGGAGCCGGTCAGCCGGTACACCAGCCAGCTGGTGGCGACGCGGGTGATCCAGGTGCCCACCAGCGACACGCCCTGCCCGCCGAAGAAGAGGCGGTAGTTGCGGGAGCGCAGCGCGCGGAAGGTGGAGGGGCGTGCGGACGATCCGGGCGGGCGCGTGCTGGACATGGGGGTCCCGGGGCGGCGGCGGTTTCTCGCGAGGCGGCCCGCCACCGGGAGTTTCGTGCCGCGGCCGCGCAAACGCGGCGGGGCGGCACCGACCCGCCGGTGCCGCCCC
>JBEVLE010000437.1:0-9640 GCA_040509335.1 Longimicrobiaceae bacterium
TCGCGGCGCGCAGCCGCGCGAGCGCCGCCCGCGCCTCCGCGGCGGTGGACGCGGCGCGCAGCTCGTCCGCGGCGCCCGCCGCCGCCGTCGCCACGGCGGCCATGCCGTACGTCCCGGCCAGCTCGCACACCGACTGCGCCAGCGCCGCGAGCTGCCCCGCCACCCCGCCGAAGCTGCGGTCGCGGCGCCCGGAAACGCTGGCGAGCAGCGCCTCCGCGCGGTCCAGGAACCCGGTGGCCTCCAGCCGGAGGAAGCGCTCCACCTCGCCCGGGACCCCCCCGTCCTCGCCCGCGGCGGGGACCGGCGCCAGCGGCGACGACACGATGTGCGGGCCCGCGTCGTCGAAGAAGAGCGAGCTCACCGGGAGCACGTCCCGGTCCTCGGCCGCGGCGCCGGAGGCCGCATCGGCCAGGCGGTCGCGGGCGTCGCGGAAGCGCTCCAGCTCCGGGAGCCCCGCCGCGTCGCCGCCCCGCTCCACCGCCGCCAGCGCCGCCGCCAGTGCGCCGCGCGCCGCCCCCAGCAGCTCCAGGTGCGCGTCGGCGAGGCCGCCGGGGCGCGACACCAGCGCGCCCGCGGTCTCCTCCACCCCCTCCAGCACCTCCTGCACGGGGGCCAGCGCGTCCACCCCCGTCATCCCGCGCAGCGGGCGCATCCGCCGCACCACCTCGCGCAGCGGCTCCCGCTCCTCCGGGGCGCGCCGCAGGCTTTCCCCGGCGTGGTCCAGCTCCGACACCACCCCCATCACCTCGCGGCGCAAAAAGGCCAGGAACTGGTCCGCCGCCCCGTCCGCCGCGCGGGCCGGCCCCCGCTCCGCCGCCATCCCCGTCCAGCGCTCCGCCGCCTCGCGGGCGCGGGCGTCCTCGGCCGGGGTCCAGCGGCCGCGTGCGCGCACCAGCACCCGCAGGTCGTCCACCGTGCGCACCGCCAGGGCGCGGGTCTCCTCGCTCCAGGCGAGGGAGCGGTCCTGGAGCGCCCGGGCGGCGCCCTCCAGCGCCTCCGCCACGCCGGCGACCTGCGCCTCCTGCGCCATGCGCGCGCTGCCGCGGACGCCGCGCGCCAGGCGGAAGAAGCGCTCCGCGTCGGGCGTGCCGCCGCCCGCCAGGAGCGCGTCCAGCTGGTCCAGGAACTCGCCCGCTTCCAGGGCGAAGTAGTCGCTCAGCGATTGGGACACGGGCTTCCTCCGGAAGGTCAGGCGCGCGCCCGGCGGAGGATCTCCGCCATCTCGCGCGTGGCGCGCTCCAGCCCCACCAGCACGGCGCGGCTGATGATGGAGTGGCCGATGTTCAGTTCCTCGATCTCGGGGACCACGGCCACCGGCGTCACGTTCTCGTAGGTGAGGCCGTGCCCCGCGTGCACCGCCAGCCCCAGCGAGCGCCCCAGCGAGGCGGCGCGGCGCAGGCGGCCCAGCTGCGCGTCGCGCTCGGCGCCGCGGGTGTTGGCGTACTCGCCGGTGTGCAGCTCCACCGCGTCCACCCCCATCTGCACCGAGGCGCGCACGGCCTCCGGGTCCGGGTCGATGAACAGCGACGTGCGGATCCCCGCCGCCTTCAGCCGGTCCGCCGCGGCCGCCACGTGGCGGCGGGCGTCGGGGGTGTCCAGCGCCAGCCCGCCCTCGGTGGTGACCTCCTCCCGCTTCTCCGGGACGAGCGTCGCCTGCATGGGCCGCCACTCCTCCGCCAGCGCGAGCACCTCGGAGGCGGCGGCCAGCTCCAGGTTTATGCCCGTGCGCGCCGTTTCCATGAGGATGCGCACGTCGCGGTCCTGCACGTGGCGCCGGTCCTCGCGCAGGTGCACGGTGATGCCGTCCGCCCCGCCCAATTCCGCGAGCACGGCGGCGCGCACCGGGTCCGGCTCGTCGGTGCGGCGGGCCTGGCGCACCGTGGCCACGTGGTCGATGTTGACGTACAGCCTCATCAGCAATCTGGCTTTCAGGACGAACTGCAAACTGCTGGGTTGGGCGTGCCCCTCGCTGGCGCTCGGGTCGGGCTGCGCGGTGCGTAGGGAACGATACCACCGTTCCCAACGCAGCCGAGCCCCCGCGGAAACTGCCCCGCGGGGTCTCGGCCCTCCGGGCGCGCATCCCTCACGCGGCTCCCGGTGGCGTCCGGGTCAGCCGGGCGGCGGCCGGTCTCCGGGCTCGCCCCCGATCAGCGCCGCGAGCCGCGCGGCGGCTTCCGCGTCCAGGCCGCGGGCGCGCGCAAGGCGCAGCGCCTCGGCGGCGAGCAGGGAATATAAGCGGCGCTCGTCCCCGGACAACCGCGCCAGGTGCCGCGCCACGGTCTCCGCGTCGCCGCGTGTCACCGGGCCGGTGAGCGCCGCCGCCGGGCCATGGTCCCGCACGTCGTCCACCGCGCCGGCAGCCAGGCCCGCCAGGGCCGGGCGCGCGCGCTCCGGCGGGATCCCCGCGCTCGCCATCAGGCGCTCCGCCACGGCGAGCAGCGCCACCACGTAGTTGGAGGCGAACACGGCCGCGGCGTGGTACGCCGTCCTGCTCCTAGGGGCCAGCTCCAGCGCCGTTCCCTCCGCCGCGCGGACGATGCGCTCCGCCAGCGCCCGCGCCGCCCCCTCGCCCTCCACGCCGAAGGTGGCACCGCGCAGACGGTCCGCGCCCTCCACCGGGTCGGCCACGGCGCACAGCGGGTGCAGGCCGCCCACGGAGTGGCCGGCGCGCGCCAGCGGCGCCAGCGCGTCCATCTCCAGGCTGCCGCTGAGGTGGAGGACCGGGACGTGCGGCGGGAGGGGGAGCCCGGCGAGGCGGGCGGCGACGTCGGGGACCGCGGCGTCGGGGACGGCGAGGAGGAGGCCGCCCAAGGCGGCGGGCGGGGCGGCGCGCCAGGGGAGGTACGCCGCGGCGGGCGGGTCCGCCGCGAACAGGGGGTGCGCCGGGGCCGCGTCGCCCCGGCCGGTGTAGACGAGCGGGGCGGCGGCGCCCGCGCGGTGGAGGAGGAGCCCCAGGGCGAGCCCCGTCCTCCCCGGACCCACGATCCAGAGGCCGTCCGCCGGGGGGCCGGCTCCGCTCACGCGATCCCGTACACCTTGACGCCGCGGCTGCGCAGGCGGCCCAGGGTGGAGGCGGGGAGCCTCGCGCGCAGGGTGATCTCCGCCCCGCCGTCCTCCCGCTCCAGCACCTCGCCGTCGCGGTAGATCTCGGCGAGCATCCCGCCCTGCGTGGACGACAGGGTGATGCGCACCTCGGGCCGCATCTCCTGCACCTTGCCCAGCAGCATCTCGCGCAGCGGCTCCAGCCCGCCCGGCTCCACGGTGGAAACGAAGATGGCCGGGGTCCCCTGGTACGAGGGCGAGCGGGCCCGCAGCGCCTCCTCCTCCTCGTGCGTGAGCCGGTCGATCTTGTTGAACACCAGCACGGTGGGGCGGTCCTGGAGCCCCAGGTCGGCGAGCACGTCCTCCACCACCTCCTTCTGCTCCTCCCAGCTGGGGTGCGAGGCGTCGATCACGTGCAGCAGCACGTCGGCCTCGCGCGCCTCCTCCAGCGTCGCCCGGAAGGAGGCGACCAGGTGGTGCGGGAGCTTGCGGATGAAGCCCACGGTGTCGGTGAGCAGCACCTCGGCGCCCTCGCCCACCTCGATGGCGCGGGTGGTGGGGTCCAGCGTGGCGAAGAGGCGGTCCTCCACGAACACGTCGCTCCCCGACACCCCCCGCAGCACCGACGACTTGCCGGCGTTGGTGTACCCCACCAGCGAGGCGCGCAGGATCCCCTCGCGCCCCTTGCGCTGGGTGGCTCGCTGCCGGGCCACGCGCTCCAGCTCGTCCTTGAGCTTGACGATGCGGTGGTCGATGAGGCGGCGGTCGGTTTCCAGCTGCGTTTCGCCGGGGCCGCGCATGCCGGGGCCGGAGCGCGACCGCGAAAGGTGGGTCCACATGCGGGTGAGCCGCGGCCGCATGTACTGGAGCTGCGCCAGCTCCACCTGCGCGCGGGCCTCGGAGCTGCGCGCGCGGGTGGCGAAGATGTCCAGGATCAGCTCGGCGCGGTCCATGACGCGCGTGCCGGTGACTTCCTCCAGGTTGCGCCCCTGGGCCGGCGACAGCTCGTCGTCGAAGATGATGAGGGTGGCGCCGGAGTCCTCGATCAGCGTCTTCAGTTCCTCGGCCTTGCCCTCGCCGATGAAGAGGCGGGGGTTGGGCTTGTCGATCTTCTGCGTGAGCTTGCCCACCACCTCGGGCCCGGCGGTGTCGGTGAGGCGGCCCAGCTCCTCGATGTGCTCGTCGGCGAGCTGCTGCGGGAGGCCCTTTTCCGGCGCGCCCACGAGGACCGCGCGCTCCCGCGGCACCGCCAGCTCGTGAAGTTCTCTGGTACTGATGGTCGGTCTCCTTTTCGATTACCACTCGAGCGGTGGTGTCAGCCGCACGCCGGCTCCGGCACACCGTCAGCCGGAATGGTGCCATGAGACGCCTGCACTCCGCAATGGGCGCGGCAGGCCAGATCCCGCTCCGGCTCGCCGGCCCAGCGGTGCCGCGATCATCGTGCCGGTGTTTTCCCACGGGGGAAACGACAGCGGGCGGGCGGACCCGACGTCCCGCTCGCCCGCACCGTTCGCTGACCCCGTTGGACGGTCGCCACGATCCCCCAGCCGCGTCGCTCAGAGATCGTCGAAGATGTTTTCTTGGAGATCTCCGCCAATACCTTCAGGGACACGCACCTGTAGCACTGGATTCCCTGCCAGGCGACCACTGTGACGGATCAGTCCCTCGTCGAACGTCTCCAATACGGGGACACCTGCATAGACGGCCGAAGCAACGTGAATGGCGTCTTTCGGCTTGATGTTGAAGTCCCAGAAGTACCGCTGGGCGTGCTCCGCGAGACGGCGGTCGACATTTACGATGACGAACTCCGGCCGGCGAAAGAAACGCTGCACGAGCGTGCGTTTCTCCGCGGAAAGGGGCTTCTCGCCTTTTGGCTGCAGCACCTCGGTAATCGTGAATGCCGAAGTCACCAGTTCGATCTTTCCGTCCTCGGCTGCTTGAAGAACAGATCCGCACACCTCCCATCGTCCCGGCTCCTCGTTGAACCACGCCAGGAAGCAGGCTGAATCCCAGTAGCGGCGGTCAATCATTCCGGAGAATCCCGCGCATCATCTCTACCGTGGGAAGATCTATCTCGTCCTCGAAAACCTCTAGGTCACGTACCCGTACGCTCGTAATCTCCCCGGACGGCCGCGCGTAGATCGTGCCGAACACCTGCACCCGCTTCTTGAGGGCATCACGCGCCCGATCCACCATCTCGTGTGGAATGTTGCACCGGACCGCGTATCCGGTGACCGAGTCGAACACGTTCACATACGGCTGACCGTGCACCGAGATGGTCTCGAGCTTTCCCTCTACACTGCCAATGGATCGGAGCGATCCTTCCACGACCTCTTTGACGTTTCGCGCCGTCTCGCGGGTCAGATCGAGCTGAGTTCCGTCAACGCGCACCCGCACGGCACGAACCCCGTGGCTCCCGAGGAGCGAGTTGAGGGCGAGCGCTTTGCGCAGCGCCATGTCCGTGAAGTGCTTCGGGCGGTCCCCCCCGCGAGCGATCTGAGCCATCCCCGCACTGAATGCCTGGGTGACCGTTCGACCGGCCCAGAGGGGGGTCATTTCGTCTTTCGGCGCCGGCGACACCTGCACGTGCGCGCTGCCGCCTGCAAGATCCCTCACGATCCAGTTCAGCGAGCCCCCTGCCCGCTGGGTGGCTTCCGCGTCGATTTCACGCAGGACGCTCAACAGCGCTTCGGCACCTTGCACGAGCGCTTCGAGGGTAACTTCCCCCTCAAGATCGAGGTTTACGGCAGGAATATTCGTCGGGTCAGGCATGACGCCACCTCCGGCGGGACAAACTCCAGGAACTACAGACCCGCGAGAATCTAGGGGGTACCGCAAGTCCTACACCGAAATTAATCCGAAGATCGGTCAAATCAAAGGATCACCGCTCATCGCCCACCCGCCCCCTCACCGCGCGCTTGACTCGCTACACCCCCGCCAGCTCCTCCCCCACCCGCTCCCACTCCGCGTACAGCGCCGCCAGCTCCGCCCGGGCCGCGTCCCGCTCCGCCGCCAGCTCCTGCGCGCGCCTGGGATCCGCGCCCGCCGCGTAGAGCCCGGGCGCCGCGAGCGCCGTCTCCACCCGCGAGACGCGCTCCTCCACCTCGTGGATCCGCGCCTCCACCTGCTCCATCCGCTGCCGGCGCCGCTGCAGCTCGTTCTTGGAGAGCCCCCCGCCCGCCCCCGATGCCGACGACGACGACGCGGCCGGCTTCGCCGCGCCGCCGGACGCCGGGGCCGCGGACCGCGAGGGCGCCGCGGCGACCCCGGCCGCCAGCTCCCGCTGCCGCTCCTGCCACTCGTCGAACCCGCCCGCGAAGTCCGCGATGCGCCCGTTCTCCACGCTCCAGATGCGCGTCGCCACGTTGGCGAGGAACGCGCGGTCGTGCGAGATCAGCACCACCGTGCCCTCGAAGCTGTCCAGGGCGTCCTCCAGCACCTCCCGGCTCTCGATGTCCAGGTGGTTGGTGGGCTCGTCCATCAGCAGCAGGTTGACCCGCTGGAGCGTGATCTTCGCCAGCGCCACGCGCGCCTGCTCGCCGCCGGACAGGTCCCCCACGCGCGCCTCGATCTCGTCCTTGCGGAACAGGAAGCGCGCCAGGTGGTCGCGCAGCTCGCCCATGGGCAGCGCGGGCGACGCCTGCAGCACCTCCTCCCACACGCGGCGCGCCGGGTCCAGGTGCGTGAAGTCCTGCCGGTAGTAGGCCGCGCGCACCCCGGCGCCCGGGAGGACCGAGCCCGCCGTGGGCCGCGATTCCCCCGCGAGGGCGCGCATCAGCGTGGACTTGCCGCTGCCGTTGGCGCCCACGATCGCCACCCGCTCGTCGCGGCTCACCTCCGCCGAGAACGGGGCGAACAGGCGCCGCTCCCCGAAAGAGGCCGACACCCCGTCCAGCTTCAGCACCGTGCCCCCGCTGCGGCCGCCCTCGCCGAAGCGCAGCGACATCGCCCGCCCCTCGTCGTCCGGGCGGTCCACCCGCTCCATGCGCGACAGCAGCGTGCGGCGGCTCTTCGCCTGCTTCGTCTTCTGCCCCGCCAGGTTGCGGCGGATGAACTCCTCCGTGCGGGCCACGTGCGCCTGCTGCTTCTCCCACTGCTTCAGCTGCACCGCGCGCCGCTCCTCGCGCTGCACGAGAAAGGACTCGTAGCCCCCCGTGTACGCGAAGGCCGTTCCCTCCTCCAGGTGCAGCACGTGGTCCGCCAGCCGCTCCAGGAACACCCGGTCGTGCGACACCACCATCACCGTCCCCGCGTAGCCGCGCAGGAACGCCTCCAGCCACTCCGTGGAGCGCAGGTCCAGGTGGTTGGTGGGCTCGTCCAGCAGCAGCACGTCCGGCTCCGCGAGCAGCGTCTGCGCCAGCCGCAGCCGCCCCAGCTCGCCGCCGCTCAGGCGGCGCGCTTCCTTTTCCCACGTGTCCTGCGCGAAGCCCAGCCCCTCCAGCGCCGCCTCCGCGCGGGCGTGCGCGTCGTAGCCGCCGCGGCGCCGGAACTCCTCCACGTCGCGGTCGTAGTCGCGCAGCAGCCGGCCGCCCTCGGGCGAGGCCGTGTCCACCCGCCCCAGCTCCGCGGCCATCGCCTCGATGCGCCCCTCCATCGCCAGGAGGTCCGCGAACGGCTCGAGCGCCGCCTCCCGGACGGTGGCGGCGCTCGATTCGCCCCGGTTCTGGCGGAGCAGCGTGAAGCGGATCCCCGGGTGGCGCCAGATCTCGCCCTCGGTGGCGTCGTCGGCGCCGGTCAGCAGGCGGAAGAGCGTGGTCTTCCCCACCCCGTTGCGCCCCACGATCCCCCAGCGGTCCCCGGCGGCGGCCTGGAAGTCCACGCCGCGCAGGACCCAGCGGTCCCCGAACTGCTTCCCGACGCCCGAGAAGCGGACCAGCGTCACCTCACCTCACCCCCGCCATGGTGAACGTCCCCCGCTTGGTGAACGGCACCGAGCGCGTCCCGATGGGGGTGTCCACGTCCACCTCGCCGTTGGCGCGGTAGTGGAAGGTGCCGTTGCGCAGGATGGACGACGCCGCCCCGCCCAGCCCGGCGTAGCTGAACTCCACCGGGATCTGCACCGTTTCCGTGGCGCGGGCGCCCACCGTGAACTCGCGGTCGAAGGTGCCCGTGGCGAAGTCGATCCACGCCGAGTCGCCGGCCTCGTCCGGGTCGCGCAGCGCCAGGTCGTAGCGCAGGCGCTCCGCGTTCAGGGCGAAGCCGTTGGGGTTCTCCACCCGCAGGTTCACCAGCAGCGTGCCCCCGCGCAGCCCCAGGCCGCCCAGCTGCACCCCGTCCAGCGTCACCTTTGGCTGGCGGAAGCCGAAGGTCCCGCAGGCGGTGAGCATCACCAGGACCAGGAGCGAGAGCGCGGCGCGCGTCGTCGAGCGAGTCATTTTCGTTGCCTTTCCGAGTATCGAGAGCTTCAACAGCATCAACTGCTGAGTTCGGGCGTGCCCCCGGCTGCGCCGGGGTCGGGCTTCGGCTCCGTAGCAAACGATACTACCGTTTGCAACGGAGTCGAGCCCCCGCGGAAACTGCCCCGCGGGGTCTCGCCCCTCCGGGCCGAAATCCCTCACGCGGCATCGCGCTGGCGTCCGCGGGAAAGCACTGCCCCGGACCCGCCGTTGCAGGCTGTTCCCTGTTCCCTATTCCCTGTTCCCTGCCGTTTCCCCCAGTTCCAGCGTGGGCGCGGCGCGCCAGACCTCCCAGGCGTCGCCCTCCAGGCTCGCCCAGCGGGCGCCGGGGGCGAGGAGGATGCCGCGGTCGCACCACTCGGCCACCAGCTCCAGGTCGTGGCTGGACAGGAGGACCGCGGCGCCGGCGGCGCGGCGGCGGTCCAGCTCCTCCACCACGCGGCGCACCGAGGGGGCGTCCAGGCCGTTGAGCGCCTCGTCCAGCAGGATGGCGCGGGGGCGGTGGAGCAGCGCGACGACCAGCGCCGTCTTGCGCCCCATCCCCTGCGACAGCTCCCGGCAGAGCAGCTCCTCGGCGCCGCGCAGGCCCAGCAGCCCCAGCAGGCGGTCCGCCTCGGGCGCGGCTTCCGCTTCCGGCAGGTTGCGCGCCGCGGCGACGAAGCGCAGCAGCTCGGAAACCGTCAGCTCCTCGTACAGGAAGGGGCGCTCCGGGACCACACCCATACACCCGGCCGCCGCGCGGGGGTCCGAGAACGGGTCGGCGCCGCACACGCGCACCGTGCCCCGGTCGGGGAGGCGGTCGCCGGTGAGGCAGCCCAGCAGCGTGCTCTTGCCGGCGCCGTTGGAGCCCAGCAGGGCCACGCACTCGCCGGGGCGCACGGCGAACGCCACATCGTTCAGCACGGGGCGCCGGCGGTACGCCTTGCCCATCCCCCGCACCTCCAGCACCGCGGCCTGCTCCACCCTCACCTCCCCGCCGCCGCGACCGAAACCGCCGCCGCGCCGCCGCTCGTGGCGAGCGCCGCCAGCAGCCACTCCCAGCCGGGGCCGCCCGGCGCGCGCGCGCCCCAGCACAGCGCCAGCGGCAGCACCAGCCAGAACGCCATCCCCGTCCCCGCGGCCCAGCGCCCGCCCAGCCGCGCGCCCCACCCCAGCCCCACCCCCCGGTCGATCCAGCGCGGGCCGCGCTCGTGGCGCCCCAG